>DATLYP010000140.1:0-4673 GCA_035574655.1 Gaiellaceae bacterium | reverse complement strand
TCGCGCTCGCGGGCGCCGTGATCGTCGTCCTCGCGGCCCGCGCGCTCGGGCGCGGGCTCACCCCGCTCCCGCGCCCTCCCGCGCGTGCGGGGCTCGTGCAGCACGGCCCCTTCCGGGTCGTCCGCCACCCCACCTACGCGGGGGCGCTCGCCCTCTTCGCCGGGGTCGCCCTCGCGCTCTCGCCGCTCGCGCTCGCGCCGCTCGCGGCGCTGGCCGTGATCTGGGCGCTCAAGGCGGCCGTGGAGGAGCGCTTCCTGCGCGCGCGCTTCCCCGGCTACGCGGCGTACGCGGAGCGCACCCGCTGGCGGCTGCTCCCCTTCGTCTACTGACGGGTAGATTGCGCCCGTGGTCAGGGCGTGGCCGGAGCCCGTGCGGCGGGTGTCGTCGTTCCTCGGCGACGCCGGCGGCGAGGCCCGGATCGAGGAGTTCCCGGAGGGGGCCTCGACCGCGGCCGAGGCCGCGCGGGCGGTCGGGTGCGAGCCCGGCCAGATCGTGAAGTCGCTCGTCTTCGTCTGCGGCGGGCGGCCGGTCGTCGCGCTCGTTCCCGGCGACCGGCGCGCCGACCGCGCCAAGGTCGCGGCCGCGGTGGGGGCCGAGGAGGCCCGGGTCGCCTCCCCCGCGGAGGTGGTCGCCGCCACCGGCTTCGAGGCGGGGGGCGTCGCGCCCTTCCCGCTGCCGAAGGTGGAGGACGTGCTCATCGAGCGCCGCCTGCTCCGACACCGGGTCGTCTGGGCAGGGGCCGGCTCCCCCCGGCACCTGCTCGCGCTCGCCCCCGCCGAGCTCGCCCGGCTCGCCCGCGCGCGCCCAGTCGACGTCGTGGAGGACGGCGGCGCATACCATTCGCCCGCAACCGGGAAGGAGCGCTGACACATGCAAGAGACCGAGAAGATCTGGATGAACGGCGAGCTCGTGGACTGGGCGGACGCGAAGGTCCACGTGGCCGCGCACGGCCTGCACTACGGGACGGGCGTGTTCGAGGGGATCCGCTGCTACGAGACCCCCCGCGGCCCCGCCGTCTTCCGGCTCCGCGACCACCTGGTGCGGCTCGAGAACTCCGCCCGGGTCCTGCACATGGAGCTCCCCTACTCGGTCGACGAGCTGCGCGCGGCGACCCACGAGCTGATCGCCGCCAACCGCCTCCCCTCCTGCTACATCCGGCCGATCGCGTTCTACGGCTACGGCGAGCTCGCCGTCGGCGCCGCCGGGAACCCGGTGGACGTGGCCATCATCAGCTTCCCCTGGGGCGCCTACCTGGGCGAGGAGGGCCAGCGCAACGGGATCAGCACCGTGATCTCCACCTGGGAGCGGATCGGGCCGAACGTCATCCCGCACGTGGCGAAGGCGACCGGCGTGTACCTGAACTCGATGCTCGCTACCACCGAGGCCCGCCGAGCCGGGCACGACGAGGCGATCATGCTCACGCACGAGGGGTACGTGGCGGACGGGCCCGGCGAGAACATCTTCGTCGTCAAGGGGGGCCGCCTGCTCACCCCGCCGCTCTCCATGTCGATCCTCCCCGGGATCACGC
The DNA here is from genome assembly GCA_035574655.1 of Gaiellaceae bacterium. Classification (GTDB taxonomy): domain Bacteria; phylum Actinomycetota; class Thermoleophilia; order Gaiellales; family Gaiellaceae; genus GMQP-bins7. The sequence continues at coordinate 3,145 of DATLYP010000140.1, read as the reverse complement.
GCGACTCGGTGATCACGCTCGCCCGGGCGCTCGGGTACGAGGTGGAGGAGGCGCTCTTGATCCGCACCGACCTGTACCTCGCGGACGAGGTGTTCATGGTCGGGACGGCCGCCGAGGTCACCCCCGTGCGGGCCGTGGACGGGCACGAGCTCGGGGTGGGCCCGATCACGCGCGAGCTGCAGGCCGCCTACCTGGCGGCGGCCACGGGGCGGGACGAGCGCTGGAGCGCCTGGCTCGACGTCGTCGAGCTGTCGCCGGCCCCGGCCGAGGTGTGAGGGAGCTCAGGCGCGTCCCGCTCTCGAGCCCCTGGCTCGACGGGCGGGAGGAGGAGCTCGTCCTCGACGTGCTGCGCTCGGGCCGCCTCTCGCTCGGCCCGACGATCGACCGCTTCGAGGAGGCGTTCGCGGAGGCGGTGGGCGCCCCCTACGCGGCCGCCGTCTCGAGCGGGACGGCCGGCCTGCACCTGCTCTGCGTGGCCGCCGGGCTCGGGCCAGGGGACGAGGTCGTGACCTCCCCCTTCTCCTTCGTCGCCTCCGCGAACTGCGTGCTCTACACGGGCGCCACGCCCGTGTTCGCCGACGTCGACCGGCGGACGCTCACCCTCGACCCGGCGGCGGTGGAGGCAGCGCTCGGGCCGCGCACGCGGGCGGTGCTCGCCGTCGACATCTTCGGCTACCCCTGCGAGCTGGACGAGCTGCGCGCCCTCTGCGCGCGGCACGGGCTCCTCCTCATCGAGGACGCGTGCGAGGCGCTCGGCGCCCGCTACCGCGGCCTGCCCGTGGGCGCGCACGGCCCGTCCGCGGTCTTCGCCTTCTACCCCAACAAGCAGATCACGACCGCCGAGGGCGGCATGGTCACCACCCACTCGGAGGAGGAGTGGCGGCTCCTCCGCAGCCTGCGCAACCAGGGGCGGACGGACAGCGGCGGCTGGCTCGAGCACGCCCGCCTCGGCTTCAACTACCGCCTGGACGACGTGCGCGCGGCGATCGGGCTCGGCCAGCTCGCGAAGCTCAAGGAGATCCTGGCCCGCCGCGCCGCCGCCGCCGCCCGCTACCGGGAGCTGCTCGCCGGGATCGACGGCCTCGAGCTCCCCTGCGAGGACGACGGCGAGCACGAGCGCTCGTGGTTCGTGTACGTGGTCGCGCTCCCCCCGGGCGCCGACCGGGAGGCGGTGATCGCCGCGCTCGCGGAGCGGGGGGTGCAGACGGCCCGCTACCTGCCCTGCATCCACCTGCAGCCGTACATGCGCGAGCGCTTCGGCTTCCGCGAGGGCCTCTGCCCCGTCGCCGAGGAGGTGAGCGCGCGCACCCTCGCCCTGCCCTTCCACGCCCGCCTCGAGGAGGAGGACCAGGCCTACGTCGCGTCCGCGCTCGCCCAGGCCCTCGGCCGCGCGTAGGCCGCCTCGGGCGCCGCGAGCACGTCGTCGGGCAGGTCGTAGCGGCGGAAGGCGACGAAGCCGGCGAGCACGAGCAGGGCCGCCGCCGGCCCCGCGAGCCGGATCCCGAGCGGGTCCTCCGCCGTCCCGCCGAGGGTGAGCAGCGCGCCGAGGAGGAGCGGGGCGAGCGCGGAGGTCGTCTTCTCGACGAAGTTCTGCGCCCCGTAGTAGGTCGCCTCCCGGCGCAGCCCCGTCTCCAGCGCGTCCCTGTCGATGATGTCGGCGGTCAGGGGGGCGGGGAAGAGGTAGTTGCCGGCGATGGGGATCCCCACGAGCGCCATCGCCGCGACGAGCTGGGCCTCCGCCGGGATCCCGGGCAGGAAGCCGGCGAAGGCGAGCAGGGGGAAGAGGCCCACGGCGCAGAGGAGCGACGCCCGGTAGGCGCGCCGCTTCGAGGTGCGGCGGGCAAAGGCGCCGAAGAGCGGAAGCGAGAGCAGCATCGAGCCGAGCGCGACCGCCGTCAGGGCCGCCCCCCAGCGCTCCACCTTCTCGACCCGCAGCGCCGCCTCGATCAGGAAGGGCAGCGCGCCGAGCAGCACCTGGAAGCCGAGCTGGAAGAGGGCGAACGCGGGCAGGAAGGCGAGGAAGGAGCGGTTGCGGACGGTGAGGGCGAGCGCGCGCAGGAGCCGGAGCTCGGCGGGAGGCTGCGTGCGCGAGGCGTACCGCCAGACGCCCGCCAGGCCGAGGTAGCGGAAGCCGAGCGCGACCGCCGCGAGGACGGCGGCCATGCCCACGTAGCCGGCGAGATCGACGAGCAGGAAGCCGCCGACCAGGCCGAGGCCGGCGCCGGCGGCGCCGAAGTAGACGCGCAGGCCGGCGATCGTGACGCGCTCGTCGCTCGTGGGCGCGATCTCGGGGAGGAGAGCCTCGTACGGCCCCCCGGAGAGCGTGGAGGCGAGGAAGTAGAGCTCGGCGACGAGGAACAGGTAGGCGGCGACGAGGGCGCCGCCCGCGTCGGGCGGGGTGAAGAGGAGGACGGCGAAGAGGGCCCAGAAGGGGGTCGCGAGCAGCACGAACGGGAGCCGGCGCCCGAGCCGGGAGCGCGTGCGGTCGCTCCAGTAGCCGATGAGGCCGTCGTCCACCGTCTCGAGCAGGCGGGCGACGGTGAGGACGGCGCCGACGGCGAACGCGCTCAGGTAGTCGTTCGCCTCGCTGTAGAAGTAGACGAGGAAGGCGCTCCGGCTTTGGGTGAGCGCCTCCCCGCCCAGGCTGGACGACGCGTACATCAGCTTCGCCCGCAGAGGGAGACGCCGCGCCACCGGCCGTATTCTCCGCCGCCGCCGGCGGGCCGGGGGCGCTCGGGCCACCTATCGTTGCGGCGTGCGGCGGACGGCCCGCGTGCTGCTCGCGACGGCGGCGCTTCTCGCCGGGCTGGGCGCCCTCGCCCTCGCCCTCCTCGCCGCGCTCGGCTCTCACCGGCGGGCGGCGGTCGTCCTCGTCCGGACGCTCGACCTCCCCGTGGGCCGGACGCTCGTCGGCGTCCTCACGCCCGAGCCCGAGCTGCGCGAGCGGACGATCGCCGGCGTCCCCACCACGGTCGCGCTCCCCCCGGGCGAGGGGCCGCGCCCGGCGCTCGTCTTCGTGAACGGGGTGACCGAGCGCGGGCGCCGGCACCCGGCGGTGCGCCGCCTGGCGGACGCGCTCGCCCGCGTCGGCCTCGCCGCCTACGTGCCGGACGTGCACGGCCTCGCGGCCGGCGAGATCACCGAG
>DATLYP010000139.1:0-4588 GCA_035574655.1 Gaiellaceae bacterium | reverse complement strand
CCCACGACGTGGACGACGAGCGCCGTCCGCGCAGGCGCCGGCGCCACCTCCTCGAGCGGGGCCGCGGCCGGCGCCTCCTCCGCCGCGCCAGCGCCGGTCAGCCGCTCGCCCGCGACGACGAGCAGGGCGAGCAGCAGGCTGAGCGCTGCGACCGCGCCCGCGCGGGAGATCCGAACGCCGGCCACGCCGCCATGCTGGCGACGGAGCGTTCACGGGTGGGAAACGGCTTCGTCGAGAAAGCGTGTCGTTCGCGAGGGCCCGGCCCTCCTCCGCCGCTCGGCCGGGGACGAGGTCGGCCGGCCGGCGACGGCGCCGGCCGGCGCCGACGTCAGCCGGTCACGAAGTTGACGAGCTTGCCGGGGACGACGATCGTGCGCGCCGCCTCCCCGCCGTTCAGGTACGCCTGCACCCGCTCGGAGGCGCGGGCGAGCGCCACCAGCTCCTGCTCGGGGGTGTCGGGAGGCACGTGCAGCCGGTCGCGGATGCGCCCGTTCACCTGCACGACGACCTCCACCGTCTCCCGCTCGAGCAGGGCGGGGTCGGCCTCCGGCCAGGGGTGCCGCCACAGCCGCTCGTAGCCGAGCCGCTCCCACAGCTCCTCGGCGACGTGCGGGGCGTAGGGCTGGATCAGCGAGACCGCCGTCTCGGCGGCGAAGCGGGCGGCCGGGTCGTCGGGCGCGCGGGCGATCTCGTTGACGAGCTCCATCACCGCCGCGATCGGGGTGTTGAAGGCGAAGCGGCGCTCGATGTCGTCCGTCACCTTCGCGATCGTCCGGTGCGCGGCCCGCGCGAGCGGGGTGTCCGGCGTGGGCTCGCCGGGCCCGGGCGCGGGCTTCTCCGCCTGCGCGAGCACGGTCCGCCACAGGCGGCCCAGGAAGCGGCTCGTCCCCTCCAATCCGGTGTCCTGCCACTCCGCGTCCTCGTCGGCCGGGCCCAGGAAGAGGATGTACAGGCGCAGCGCGTCCGCCCCGTAGCGCTCGACGATCTCGTCGGGGGTGACCACGTTGCCCTTCGACTTCGACATCTTCGCCCCGAAGCGGTAGATCATCCCCTGCGTGAAGAGCCGGGCGAAGGGCTCGCGGAAGCCGACCAGCCCCAGGTCGTTCAGCACCTTCACGAAGAAGCGCGCGTAGAGCAGGTGCAGGATCGCGTGCTCGATGCCGCCGATGTACTGGTTGACCGGCATCCAGTAGTCGACGATCTCGCGCGACCAGGGCTCGCGGTCGTTGCGCGGGTCGCAGTAGCGCAGGAAGTACCAGGAGGAGTCGACGAACGTGTCCATCGTGTCCGTCTCCCGGCGCGCCTCCCCGCGGCAGCGCGGGCAGTGCGTGCGTACCCACTCCTCCGCGGCGGCGAGCGGCGAGCGGCCGCGCGGGACGTAGTCCTCGACCTCGGGCAAGAGCACCGGCAGCTCCTCGTCCGGGACGGGGACGATGCCGCACGCCGGGCAGTGCACGATCGGGATCGGGCAGCCCCAGTAGCGCTGGCGGGAGAGCAGCCAGTCGCGCAGGCGGTAGCCGATCGCCTCCTCGCCCAGCCCCCGCTCGGCGAGCCAGGCGGTGATGGCGCGCTTGCCCTCGGGGGCGGGCAGGCCCGAGAAGGAGCCCGAGTTGACGAGCACCTCGTTCTCCGTGTGGGCCACGAAGGCGCCCTCCTCGGGGGCGGCGCCGTCCGCGGGCGCGACCACCTGCCGGATCTCCAGGCCGTAGCGGCGCGCGAACGCGTAGTCGCGCTCGTCGTGGGCGGGGACGGCCATGATCGCGCCCGTCCCGTACTCCATCAGCACGTAGTCCGCGACCCAGATCGGGATCGCCTCCCCGTTCACGGGGTTGATCGCGTAGCGGCCGGTGAAGACGCCGTCCTTCTCCCGCTGCTCGCGCTCGGCCGTCGAGCGGGCGGCCGCCTGGCGGACGTACTCGCGCACCGCCGCCTCCTGCTCGGTCCCCTCGACGAGCGCCTCGAGCAGGGGATGCTCCGGGGCGAGCACGAAGAAGGTGGCCCCGAAGAGCGTGTCCGGGCGGGTCGTGAAGACCGGCAGCTCCTCCCCGCTTCCCTGCACCCGGAAGCGGACGCGCGCGCCGTGCGAGCGCCCGATCCAGTTGCGCTGCATGGTGAGGACGCGCTCCGGCCACTCCTCGAGCAGCTCCATCTCGTCGAGCAGCCGGTCCGCGTAGTCGGTGATGCGGAAGAACCACTGCTCCAGGCTGCGCGCCTCGACCTCGGCGCCGCACCGCTCGCAGCGCCCGTCGATCACCTGCTCGTTCGCGAGCACGGTCTGGTCGACCGGGCACCACTTGACGGGCGCCTCCTTCCGGTACGCGAGCCCCCTCTCGAAGAAGCGCAGGAAGAGCCACTGCGTCCAGCGGTAGTAGTCCGGCCGGTGGGTGGAGACGACGCGCGACCAGTCGATCGCCCAGCCCATGCGCCGCATCTGCCGCTCGATGGCGGCGATGTTGCGCTCGGTGGACACGCGCGGGTGCACCCCCTCCTTGATCGCCGCGTTCTCGGCCGGCAGACCGAAGGCGTCGTAGCCCATCGGGCGCAGCACCTGGTAGCCGCGCCGCCTGCGGACGTGGGCGACGACGTCCCCCAGCGTGTAGTTCTTCACGTGCCCCATGTGCAGCTCCCCGGAGGGGTAGGGGAGCATCTCCAGCACGTAGGTCTTCCTCTCCCGGCGAGCCCGCTCCTCGGGCGCCGGGTTGGGGACGACGAAGGCCTGCTCGGCCTCCCAGACCGACTGCCACTTGGCCTCGATCGTCTGCGGGTCGTACCTCTGCATCTCTCGCCGTGCTTTCCGTCCCAGGAACGAAAAAGCCTCTCAGTCGAGAGGCTCCAGGGGAACGCCCGCGGCCGCCGCCGCGTTCGCTCCCTGCCCTACCTAAGCAGCCGCCTCATTGCAGGAAAATCGTAACAGGCAGAATCGCCGCGTGCTCGACCTGCTCCCCGACTCGGCCCGGATCCTGGAGGGAGAGCTGGAGCTCGGCGGGGTGCGGGCGAGCGCGCTCGCGGACCGCTTCGGGACGCCCCTCCTCGTCTACTGCGAGCAGACGCTGCGCGCCCGCGCCCGCGAGCTGCGCGCCGCCGTTCCCGACGGCCTGATCCTGTACGGGACGAAGGCGTTCCCGAACGTCGCCCTCCTCCGCCTCTTCGCCGAGGAGGGGCTGGGCGCGGACGTCGCCTCGCTCGGCGAGCTCGCGCTCGCCCGGGCCGCGGGGCTCGAAGGCGAGCGGCTCGTGGTGCACGGGAACGCCAAGTCGGACGAGGAGCTTCAGGCGGCGGCGGAGGTGGGAGCCACGGTCGTGCTGGACGGGGAGGGCGAGGCGGCGCGGGCGAGGGAGGCCGGGGTCCGGCGCGTCCTCGTGCGGGTGACGCTCGGCGTGGAGGCGGACACGCACGAGGCGGTGCGCACGGGCCACCACGGCTCCAAGTTCGGCCTTCCCCCGGACGCGGCGGCGCGGGCGCTGCGGGACGCACGCGCTCTCGGGCTCGAGGCCGCGGGGCTGCACGTGCACGTGGGCTCGCAGCTTCCGGACGCCGCCGCGCACGAGGCCGCGCTCGAGCTGCTCGCCGGCTTCGCCGCCCGCTGCCGGGACGAGCTCGCCTGGACGCCGGCGCTCGTGGACGCGGGCGGCGGCTTCCCCGTCCGCCACGTGCCCGGGGAGGCAGCGGTGCCGCCCGGGGAGCTCGCGGCCACCGTCGCTCGCGCGCTCGAGCGGGCGTGGGGGGCCCGCTCGCTGCCGCGGCCTCGGCTGCTCCTCGAGCCCGGCCGCGCCCTCGTGGGGCAGGCGGGCGTCACGCTGTACCGGGTGCGGACGGTGAAGCGGCTGCGTTCCGTGACCTGGGTCGCGCTCGACGGGGGCATGTCCGACAACCCTCGCCCGCAGCTCTACGGCGCCCGCTACACGGCGCTCGCCGCCGCCCGCGCAGACGAGCCGGCGCTCGAGCCGGCGAGCCTCGCCGGCCTCCACTGCGAGTCGGGGGACGTCCTCGCGGACGACGTCCCCCTCCCCGCGCTCGAGCCGGGCGACCTGCTCGCCGTGCCGGCGACGGGCGCGTACACGCTCGCCATGAGCTCGAACTACAACGCGACGCCGCGGCCGGCGGCGGTGCTCGTCGCCGACGGGGAGGCGCGGCTCGTCCGTCGCCGGGAGACGGTGGACGACCTGCTCGCGCTCGAGGCGGGGTAGCCCGGTGCGCTTCCGCTTCTGCGACGACCTCGGCGCCGACGGCTTCGGCTGGATCGCCGAGGAGCGGCTGACCCGCACCGCGCACGCGCTCGCCGCGGAGGGGAAGGTGTGGCTCGTGGACGCGCTCGACTGGCCGGAGGCGGTCGAGCGGGCGCGCGCGCTCGGCGAGCCCGCGGGCGTCGTCCAGCTGCTCGACCGGCACGGCCGCGACTGCGCCGCGCTCGCCGCCCGGCTCGAGGTGCCGCACCTCGTCGTGCCGGGCGCCGTGCCCGGGAGCCCCTTCCTCTGCCTGCGGGTGCGGCGCTCCCGGGTCTGGCGGGAGGCCGCGCTCTGGTGGCCGGGGGCGCGGACGCTCGTCGTCGCCGAGGCCCTGGGGACGAACGCCTTCTTCACCGGCCGCC
>DATLYP010000138.1:0-10093 GCA_035574655.1 Gaiellaceae bacterium | reverse complement strand
CCGGCCGGCGGCCGGGGCGCCGGCGCCCCCGCCCTTCCAGCGCGCGAGCGCGAGGCCGGCGAGGAGCGCGGCCGCGCCCGCGATCACGCCGACCGTCTGCTTCCAGCCGAAGCCGCCCTGCCCGTACCCGAGCACGTCCGCGAGCGCGGAGACGACGAGAACCACGAGGCCGGCGATCGCGAGCGCCGCGCCCAGCCGCTTCCTGTCCATCCCTCCTCCTTGCCGCCTGCCTGAGCGCGCGCCCCGGCGGCCGGGTCAGCGCCCGCAGCCGCAGGAGCCGCCGCAGCAGCCGCCCCCGCCGCCGGACGGGCCGGAGAAGCTCGGCTTCGTGGAGGCGCCGTGCACGGCGAAGGTGGAGAGCTGCCTGAGGACGTTCGCCGCCCCGCACTGCGGGCAGGTGATGGCCTGCTCGGCGGAGCGGACGAGCTCCTCGAAGTGCGACTCGCACTCCATGCAGGCGTACTCGTAGATCGGCACGCTCCGAGTGTACTCTCGCCCGCGTGGAGAGGTGGGGCGCGCCGGCGCTCGAGGGCCGTCTCGTCCGGCTGGAGCCGCTCGCGGAGACGCACGCCGAGGGCCTGTGGCGCGCCTCGCGCGACCCGCGCACCTGGCGCTGGCTCCCGATCCTGCAGCCGCGGACGCGGGCCGCGTGGGCCGCTTGGCTGGAGGCGGCGCTGGCGGCGGCGGCCGCCGGGACGGAGATCCCCTTCGCGACCGTCTCCCTCCCCCGCGGCGAGCTCGTCGGCTCGACGCGCTTCCTCGCCCTCCGCCCCGAGCACCGCTCCGTGGAGATCGGCTGGACGTGGCTGCACCCGTCCGTCTGGGGCACCGGCGTGAACGTCGAGGCGAAGCTGCTCCAGCTCCGGCATGCGTTCGAGGCCTGGGGGTGCCGGCGGGTCGAGCTCAAGACGGACGCGCGCAACGAGCGGGCGCGGCGCGCGCTCGAGGCGCTCGGGGCGACCTTCGAGGGCGTCCACCGCAAGCACATGCTCGTGCGGGGCGGCGAGAGCCGCGACAGCGCCTGGTACAGCGTGCTCGACGACGAGTGGCCGGCCGTGCGCGAGCGCCTCGGGCGGCGGCTCGCGGCCGCCGCGCCCTGATACGCTGCTCCCGGCCCGGTATCCGGCGACGGAACTGGAGCCTCCGCACATGATCGAGAGCGTCCAGGTGATCGGCGCGCGCGGCCGCGTCGGGTCGGCGGTGAGCGGCAGGCTCGCCGAGCGCGGCCTGCGCCTAAACGCGCCCGAGCCCGAGCTCGTGCTCCTCTGCGTCCCCGACCGCGCGATCGCGGAGGCCGCCAGCCGCATCGCCCCCGGGCCGTGGGTCGCGCACGTGAGCGGGGCGACCCCGCTCGCCGCGCTCGACCCGCACGAGCGCCGCTTCTCGCTCCACCCGCTGCAGACGTTCACGAAGGCCCGCGGGCCGGAGCAGCTCGACGGCGCCTGGGCGGCGGTCACGGCGGAGACGGAGGAGGCGGCCGCCGTCGGCGCCTGGCTCGCGGAGACGCTCGGCCTGCGCCCCTTCCCCCTGGACGACGGCGCCCGCGCCGCCTACCACGCGGGCGCCGCGGTCGCCTCCAACTACCTGGTCACGCTGCGGGCGGCGGCGGGCATGCTGCTCGAGGCGGCGGGCGCCCCGCCCGAGGCGCTCGAGCCGCTGATGCGGCGGGTGATCGAGAACGGGTTCGAGCTGACGGGACCGATCGCGCGCGGGGACTGGGAGACCGTGGAGCGGCACCTGGAGGCGATCCGCGCCCACCGCCCGGGGCTCGAGCGCCTCTACCTCGTCCTGGCCGAGGCGACCGCGCAGGTGGCGGGGCGCGAGCTCCCGGAGCGGCTCCGTCCGGAGCTGTACGCGCTCGGGAGCGCCCGGTGAGGGTCGAGCGCGAGATCGCCGGCGTGCGGGCCGCGCTCGCGCCCCGGCGGGCGGCGGGGGCGGTCGGGCTCGTCCCCACCATGGGCGCCCTCCACGAGGGCCACCTCTCCCTCCTCCGCGCCGCCCGCGCCGAGTGCGCGACGGTGGTGATGAGCCTCTTCGTCAACCCCGCCCAGTTCGGGGAGGCGCGCGACCTCGCCACCTACCCCCGCGACGAGCCGCGCGACCTCGCCCTCGCCGAGCAGGTGGGCGCGGACGTCGTCTTCGCCCCCGCCGTCGAGGAGATGTACCCGCCGGGCTTCCAGACCTGGGTCGAGGTGACCGAGCTCGGCTCCATCCTCGAGGGCGCGTTCCGCCCCGGGCACTTCCGCGGCGTCGCCACCGTCGTCCTCAAGCTGTTCGAGATCGTCCACCCGGACCGCGCCTACTTCGGGCAGAAGGACGCGCAGCAGGTGGAGGTGATCCGGCGGATGGTCCGCGACCTCGCCCTCGAGGTGGAGCTGCGCGTGCTGCCCACCGTACGCGACGCAGACGGGCTCGCCCTCTCCTCCCGCAACGCCCTCCTCTCCCCCGAGGAGCGCCGCCGCGCGCTCGCCCTCCCCCGCGCGCTCGCCACCCGCGACCCGGAGCGGGCGCGGGCCGTGCTCGCCGCCGAGGAGGGGGTCGCCGTCGACTACGTCGAGGTGGCCGACTTCGACCCGCCCGTCCTCGCCGGCGCGATCCGCGTCGGCTCCACCCGTCTCATCGACAACGTCCCCTTGGAAGGAGACCGCTGATGGCCATCCGCCCCACGCAGCCCGCCCCCGCCACCCCGGCCCCCGGCAAGCTGCCGCTCACCGAGCTCGCGGAGATGAAGGCCCGCGGCCAGCCGATCGTCATGGTCACCGCCTACGACGCCCCCGGCGGCCGCCTCGCGGACGAGGCGGGCGCCGACCTCCTCCTGGTCGGCGACTCCGCGGCGATGACCGTGCTCGGGCACGAGTCGACGGTGCCCGCGACGATGGAGGAGATGCTCGTCCTGACCCGCGCCGTCACCCGGGGCGCGCGCCGCCCGCTCGTGGTCGCGGACATGCCCTTCGGCTCCTTCCAGGTCTCCGACGAGGACGCGCTCCGCAACGCGATCCGCTTCGTGAAGGAGGCGGGCGCGGACGCGGTGAAGCTGGAGGGCGCGGGACCGACGCTCTCCCGGGTGCGGGCGATCGTCGGCGCCGGCGTCCCCGTCATGGGCCACCTCGGGCTGACGCCGCAGTCGGCGACGATGCTCGGCGGCTTCAAGGCGCAGGGCCGAAGCGCGGAGAAGGCGCTGCGGCTGCTCGAGGACGCGCACGCCCTCGAGGAGGCGGGCTGCTTCTCGCTCGTCTTGGAGGCGGTCCCGGCCCCCGTGGCCCGGCGGATCACGGAGGAGCTCGCCATCCCCACGATCGGGATCGGGGCGGGCGTCCACTGCGACGGGCAGGTCCTCGTCTGGCACGACCTGCTCGGCCTCTACCAGGGCCGCCCCGCCCGCTTCGTGAAGCGCTACGCGGACCTGGGAGACGCGATCCGGCGGGCGCTCGCCGCCTACGCGGACGACGTGCGGGCGCGGCGCTTCCCCGAGGAGCGGCACACGTACGCGATGCCGGAGGACGAGCTCGAGGCGTTCGAGCGTGCCGCCTCAGCGCGCGGCGTACGCGAATACGCCGACGAGCGCCGCTAGCAGCGCGATCCCCGCCCCGAGCGCCGCCAGGGAGCGCGGCCAGCTCCACCCGTGCACGGTGCGGACGCCGACGGCGAGCAGGGCGAGCGACCAGGCCGCGAAGGCGAGCTGGAGCGCGAGCAGGACCCGCTCCCCGGCGCCCTCGTCCGCGCCCCCCTCGTGGAACGTGTCGCCGCCGTAGAGGGCGAGCCGCAGCGGGAGCAGCACGAGGAACGAGAGGGCGAGCGGGGCGAGGGCGAAGCCGACGAGCTGCCGTTCCCGCCGGAAGCTGCCCAGGCTCCCGCAGAGACGGGCGCCGAAGAAGAGCCCGAAGCCGAGGAGGAGGTAGCCGGCGGCGCCGTAGATGCCGCCGGCGATGAACGTCCACACGGCGAGGAGGAGGGCGTCGTAGTCCGGGTCGTCCAGCAGCCCGCCCGCGGTCGGGGAGGCGAGGACGGCGGCCATGCCGGCGAGCCAGACGAGGAGCAGGATCGGCTCGCCGCGGGCGGCGACGTCGTCCGAGTCCTCGGCGCGCAGGGCGCGGAAGACCGAGCGGGGGTCGAGGAGCACGGCGGGGACCCGCAGCCACCAGGCGCGCTCGGGGGAGAGCTCCCGCTTGGCGAGGTCGGGCGCGGCCACCGGGGCGGAGGGTAGCCCGCGCGCGCCGGCCGCCCGCGCCGCCGGCGTTCCCGGGTTGGGCGGAGCGCGTCCGGGGTTAGATTCCCGCCGTGCCGACGCGCCGCCGGTTGCTCGTCCTGGCCGCGCTCGCCGCGCCCCTCCCGCTGGCGGCGGGCCTCGGGTGGCTGGTCTTCGGCTTCGTGCCCCTGCGCGCGGCCGTGGTTGGGCCGTTCGCGGCGAGCGCGCAGACGCCGGCGCAGGCGCACCGGGCGGCGGCGCCGGCGCCCGCCTGGCCGATGTTCGGGGCCTCGCCCGCCCGCACGCGCTTCGTCCCCTCCGACCTGCGCCCGCCCTTCCGCCTCGTGTACACGATCCCGGGCGGGGGGCTGATCGAGATGCCGCCCGCGGTGGCGGAGGGCCGGCTCGTGTTCGGCACCCACGAGGGCGACGTGGTCGCCGCCCGCGCCTCCGACGGCGCGCTCGCCTGGGTGCGCCGCCTGGGACGCTGCATCGCCTCCTCCCCCGCCGTCCACGCGGGGGTGGTGTACATCGGCTGGTCGGGGGCCGCCTCCTGCGTCCGCGGCAAGGACGAGCGCGGCGGGCTGGTCGCGCTCAGCCTTGCGACCGGGGAGGTGCTCTGGCGCTTCAACCCGGGCAACGTGGAGTCGAGCCCGGCCGTCGCCGGGGGCGTCCTCTACTTCGCCGCCTTCCGCAGCCGCAGCGAGTCGCGCGTGTTCGCCCTCCGCCTGCGCCCGCCGCGCCGCGTCCTGTGGAGCTACCCGATCGCGAGCAAGGTCGCCTCCAGCCCCTCGCTCGCCGGGCGGACGCTCGTGGTCTCGGCCTACGACCGCTACCTGTACGGCCTCGACGCCCGTAGCGGCGCCCTCCGCTGGCGGACGACCGCGTTCTCCAGCGACGACGAGGCGCAGCTGCTGCTCGGCGTGCGCAGCCTGGTCACGCGCAGGTCGTGGCGGGAGGGCGGCTTCTACGCGACGCCCACCGTTGGCTACCGGCGCGTGTACGCGGGCGTGATCGACGGCGTCTTCTCCGCCTTCGACGTCCGCACCGGCGCGCACCGCTGGAGCCGGAAGCTCGAGGGATCGATCTACGGCTCGGCCGCGCTCTGGAAGGAGAAGGTGTACGTGGGGACGACGGAAGGGGTCTTCTACGCCCTCTCCGCCCGGGACGGGAGCGTCGTCTGGCGGCGCGACCTGGGCGGGGCCGTGCTCGGCTCGCCCACGGTCACGAACGGGCGGGTGTGGATCGCCACCACCGCCCGGCGGACGTACGTGCTCGACGCCCGCACCGGCGAGGTGGAGTGGGTGTTCGGGGACGGCCGCTACTCGCCGCTCGTCGTGGTCGGCGACCGCGCGTACGTGGTCGGCAAGGGCCGCGTCTATGCCCTGGAGAACGCGCGCCGGGGCCCGGCCTTCAGCCGCTCCTCTCGCCCCGCGAGTGACCGCGACGACCGGCGCGCGCTGGGCTGGCGCCCGGAGCGCCTGACGGGATGACCAGGTAGCGGCGCGCCGCGGCCGGCGGCGGGACGAGGTCGGCCATCACTCGACTCGAGTCCCGCCGTGGCAGACCCGGTTCTCTGCTCCTGCACGGCGGGGCGCTGATGCGCCTCGCGGACGCGGCGGGCGCCTACTGCGCCTTCCTCGAACTGCCGGAGGCTCGTCGGGGACGGCGACGATCGAGTCGAAGACGAACTTCTTCCGGCCGTCCGCGAGGGCCACGTGGTCGCGACCTCCCGGCCGCTGCACCGCGGGCGCACGATCGTGGTCGAGACCGACCTCCACGACGCCGGCAGCAGGCACGTCGCCCGCGTCACGCAGACCCAGGCCGTCCTCGCCTGATCAGCCGACGAGCTCGATGTCGGCGCCGACACGCGCGTACGTCTGGAGCGCACGCCTGTCCAGCGTTACCAGGGTGGCACCTTCGGCGGCCGCCGTCATCGCGACCAGGCCATCGTAGGTCGCACCGCCGAACACTTCCAGGTCGGTCAGCCGGGTCAGCGCGAGCCGGAGGGCCGGGGCGGACAGCCCGAGCCAGCGATTCCCGAACTCGAGCTCGAGCCAGTCGCGGACGACCGCCGGCTCCACTCGGTGCGGCTCGGGCAGGCGCGTGAGGACCGAGTAGGTCTCGAACGCCGCGTGAGTGACGATGCTCGGATCCCGGCCAAGGGCCGCGCGGGCAGCCTCGTGGAGCGGATGCCAGCCCGCGAACACGGCGACCGCGACGCTGGAATCCGCGGCTCTCAGCGGCGGATGCTCTCGAGCGTCTCGCGGACCATCTCGGGCGTCAAGGGCGGCAGCTCCCGGTCAGGCACGGCGACCCAGTGATCGCCTCGCCTCTCGAGCCGCACCGGAGTGGTCGCAGGCGAGATCTCGATGTGGCCGTCCACGAGCGCGATCTCGATGTTCGATCCTCCGCGCAGCCCCAGCTCGTCGCGCATCGCCTTCGGGATCACGAGGCGTCCGGCCTTGTCGATGGTAGTTCTCATGCCATCAGAATGGCATCGCGCGTGCCGCTTGGCAAGGGAGCGGCCCTCAGGCGGCCGCCGCTGCCGCCGCCGGCTGCGCGAGCACCTGCCGCAGGAAGCGGCCGGTGTGCGACTCCTCGACGCGAGCAACCTCCTCCGGCGTGCCGGCGGCGACCACCTCGCCGCCCGCCTCCCCGCCCTCCGGCCCGAGGTCGACCACCCAGTCCGCCTGCTTGATCACGTCCAGGTTGTGCTCGATCACGAGCACCGTGTTCCCCGCGTCCACCAGCCGCTGCAGCACCTCCAGCAGCTTCTCGATGTCCGCGAAGTGCAACCCCGTCGTCGGCTCGTCCAGGATGTACAGCGTCCTGCCGGTCGCCACCTTGGACAGCTCCGCCGCCAGCTTCACCCGCTGCGCCTCCCCGCCCGAGAGGGTCGTCGCCGGCTGGCCGAGCCGGATGTAGTCGAGCCCCACGTCGTGCAACGTCTGCAGCCGCCGCCGGATCTTCGGGATCTTGGCGAAGAACTCGAGCGCCTCCTCCACCGACATGTCCAGCACGTCCGCGATCGAGCGCCCCTTGAAGCGCACCTCCAGCGTCTCCTTGTTGTACCGGCGCCCGTGGCAGGTCTCGCAGGGCACGTACACGTCGGGCAGGAAGTGCATCTCGATCTTGATCTGCCCGTCCCCCTTGCACGTCTCGCAGCGCCCCCCGCGCACGTTGAACGAGAACCGGCCCGGCTTGTACCCGCGCACCTTCGCCTCCGGGGTGAGCGAATAGAGCTCGCGCACGTGCGTGAAGAGGTCGGTGTAGGTGGCGGGGTTGGAGCGCGGGGTGCGGCCGATCGGCGACTGGTCAATGTCGATCACCTTGTCGAAGGCCTCGATCCCCTCCACCCCCTCGTGCTCGCCCGGCTTCAGGCGCGCCCGGTTCAGCCGGTTGGCGAGCGCCTTGTAGAGGATCTCGTTCACGAGCGTGGACTTGCCGGAGCCGGAGACCCCCGTGACCGCGATGAAGCGCCCCACGGGGAACTCGACGTCGATCCCCTTCAGGTTGTGCATGGAGGCGCCGCGCACGGCGAACCAGCCGCGGCCGTTCTCGCCGCGCCGCGGGGGGACGGCGATTCGCCGCTTCCCGCTCAGGAACTGCCCGGTCACCGAGCCGGGCGCGGCGGCGATCGCCTCCGCCGGCCCCTCCGCGACCACCTCCCCGCCGTGCTCCCCGGCGCCGGGGCCGAGATCGACGATCCAGTCCGCGGCCCGCATCATCTGCTCGTCGTGCTCGACGACGAGCACGGTGTTGCCGAGGTCGCGCAGCCGCTCGAGCGTCGCGATCAGGCGCCCGTTGTCCCGCTGGTGGAGGCCGATCGAGGGCTCGTCCAGGATGTAGAGGACGCCCACGAGCTGGGAGCCGATCTGGGTCGCGAGCCGCAGGCGCTGCGCCTCCCCGCCGGAGAGCGTCTTCGCCGCCCGGTCGAGCTGCAGGTAGCCGACGCCCACGTTCTCCAGGAAGGTGAGCCGCTCGCGCACCTCCTTGACGATCCGCCGCCCGATCAGCTCCTCGGTGCGCGTGAGCTCGAGCTCGTCCAAGAAGGCGAGCGCCCGCGTCACCGACATCTGGGTGAACTCGTGGATGGACTTGCCGCCCACGGTCACGGCCAGTACCTCCGGCTTCAGGCGCGCCCCCTTGCACTCCGGGCACGGCCGGAAGCTCATGTACTCCTCGATCCGCTCCCGCTGCTGGGCCGAGTCCGTCTCCCGGTAGCGGCGCTCGAGGTGGGCGACGAGGCCCTCGAAGGCCATCGTGTACTGGCGCCTGCGCCCCATCCGGTTGCGGTAGCTGACGAAGATGCGCTCCCCGCCCGTGCCGTACAGGAACTTGTCCTGCTGCTCCGGGGCGAGCTCCCGCCAGGGGACGTCGAGCGGGATCTCGTAGCGCTCGGCGATCGCCTCGATCACGCTCTCGTAGAACCCCTGCCCGCCGACCGTCCAGGGGACGAGCGCCCCCTCCTCGATCGAGAGCGACGGGTCGGGGACGAGCAGGTCGGGGTCGATCTCGAGCTGGGCGCCGAGGCCGGTGCAGCGAGGGCAGGCCCCGTGCGGCGAGTTGAAGGAGAAGACGCGCGGCTCGAGCTCGGGCAGGGAGACGCCGTGGTCGGGGCAGGCGAGGTTCTCGGAGAACGTCAGCGGCTGGCTGCGGGAATCGCCTTGGCGCCCGCCATCGGCGCCGCCGAGCACGTCGATGACGACGAGCCCCTGGGCGAGCGAGGTGGCGGTCTCGATCGACTGGGCGAGCCGCTGCCGCAGGTCCGGCTTCATGACGAGCCGGTCGACGACGACCTCGATCGTGTGCTTGTACTTCTTGTCGAGCTCGATCTCCTCCTCCAGCAGCCGCTGCTCGCCATCCACCTTGACCCGGGTGAAGCCGTCCCGGCGGAGCTCCTCGAGCACGTCCTTGAACTCCCCCTTGCGGTCGCGGACGACGGGCGCGTTGACGGTGAAGCGCGTCCCCTCGGGGAGGCGGAGCACCTGCTCCACGATCTGGTCGAGCGACTGGCCCGTGATCGGCCGCCCGCAGACCGGGCAGTGCGGCCGCCCGATGCGCGCGTACAGCAGCCGCAGGTAGTCGTAGATCTCGGTGACCGTGCCCACCGTCGAGCGCGGGTTGCGGGAGGTCGTCTTCTGGTCGATGGAGATCGCCGGGGAGAGCCCCTCGATCGAGTCCACGTCCGGCTTCTCCATCATCTGCAGGAACTGGCGGGCGTAGGCGGAGAGCGACTCCACGTACCGCCGCTGCCCCTCCGCGTAGATCGTGTCGAAGGCGAGCGAGGACTTCCCCGAGCCGGAGAGCCCGGTCACGCAGACGAGCGCGTTCCGCGGGATGCGGACGGTGATGTTCTTCAGGTTGTGCTCGCGCGCCCCGTGGACGACCAGCGCTTCCGCGGACATACGCGGGCAGTCTACCCGGACGAACAGACGTTCGACTAGCGGCCGAGGGTCACGCCTGTCATCCTCGCGAGGTCGAGCGAAAGGAGGTGGGAGATGGCGGACGCCGGCCTCTTCGTCGGCTTCGGCTGGCCCGTGCGCGGGCGCGAGAGCCAGGCGGCCGAGCTCTTCAACGAGGTGCTCGCGTACTACGGGCGCCTCCAAGAGGAAGGCGAGATCGAGGGCTTCGAGCCGGTCTTCCTGGAGCCGCACGGCGGCGACCTGGGCGGGTTCATCCTGCTCCGCGGCGACCCAGAGAGGCTCGCGCGGCTGCGCGTGAGCGACGAGTTCGTCCAGTACTCGATCCGCGCCCAGCTCTGCGTGGAGAGCTTCGGCGTCGTCGGCGCCGACCTGGGCGAGCGGCTCCAGCGCCAGATCGCCTACTTCACGGAGCAGATCGGCGCCTTGGCGTAGCGCCCGGGGGATCGGGGCGGGCGGCGTCCCCGCGGGGACGCCGCCC
>DATLYP010000137.1:0-12020 GCA_035574655.1 Gaiellaceae bacterium | reverse complement strand
CACCTCCTGCTCCTCGACCTGCGCCGGACGGAGTGGACGGGCAAGGACGCCGAGGACCGGCTGAAACGGGTGGGGATCACCGCCAACCGCAACAGCATCCCCTACGACGAGCGCCCGCCCACCGTCGCCTCCGGCCTGCGCTTGGGCACGCCCGCCGTCACCATGCGCGGCTTCGACGAAGAGGACATGCGCGAGGTGGCCCGCATCATCGCCCACGCGCTCGCCCCCGACCCCGACCCGGACGCCCTCGCCGCCCGCAGCCGCGCCCTCTGCCAACGGCGGCCCCTCTACCCGGGCTTCCGCGGCTACACGGCGTACGAGGCGTGAGCTGGCGGGCGCAGCGCCGGACGGCGTACGGGACGTGAGCCGGCGGGCGCGGCGCCAGACGGCTTACGAGACGTGCGCCGGCAGGCGCGGCGCCGGGCGGCTGCCGCCGATCGCCTGCCTGGAGCGTAGGGCGGCGATCTCCGTAGGCGTGTAGCCGAGCTCGCCCAGCACCTCGTCGGTACAGGCGCCGCGCGCGAGACCGGCGTGCCGCACCTGCCCGGGCGTCAGGGACAGGCGCGGCGTCGGGGCCGCCTGCAGAACCGGGCCCGCACCATCGGGACTCTCCACCTCCACGAACATGCCGCGCGCGCGCACGTGGTCGTCGCGGACGAGCTGGGCGGTGTCGTAGATCGGCCCCACGGCGGCTCCCGCCTCGGAGAGGAGCGCGACGACGTCGGCTACCGGGCGGGCGGATGTCCACGCCTCGACGATCGCGTCGAGCTCCTCGACGTGCTCGAGCCGGGCCGCGTTCGTGGCGAAGCGCGGGTCCGTGCAGAGCTCCGGGCGGCCGATCGCCTCGAAGACGCGCATCGCCACCTCGTTGGCCGAGCCCGAGAGGGCGATCCAGCCGTCCGCGCAGCGATACACGTTGCGCGGCGCCGACCAGGGGAGGCGCGAGCCGTAGCGGCCGTCGACGAGGCCCGTGCGGTGGTAGACGGCGGGCCCGGGGCCGATGATGTCGACGAGCGACTCGAGCAGGTTGGCGTCGATGACCTGGCCCCGGCCGGTCGCGTCCCGGTAGCGGAGGGCCGCGAGCACGGCGAAGGCTCCCAGGAGGCCGGTCACCTCGTCGGCGAGCGCGATCGGCGGCAGGGTGGGAGGGCCGTCGGGCTGACCGGTCATGTGGGCGAGTGTCGACATCCCCTCGGCGATCGTCCCGAAGCCGGCCCGGCCGGCGTACGGTCCGTCCTGGCCGAAGCCTGTGACCCGGAGCACGACCAGGCCGGGGTTCTCGCGCAGGAGCACCTCTTCGGGGTCGAGGCCGAGCCGCTCGAGCGTCCCGGGACGGAAGTTCTCCACGAGGACGTCGGCGCGGCGGACGAGCGCCAGCAGGACCTCCCGCCCCTCCGGGCTCTTGAGGTCGAGCTCGATCGGGCGCTTATTCCGGCCGACGATGCGCCAGTAGAACGAGTCGTCGCCGTCGCGCGCCCCCAGCTGCCTTGCGCCGTCGCCGCTGCCCGGCCGCTCGATCTTGATCACCTCGGCGCCGAAGTCGCCGAGGTGCCGGCACGCGCTCGGCCCGGCGAAGATCGTGGCCAGGTCCACCACGAGAAGGCCGGCGAGGGGCCCGCGCGCCGCGGCGGCCTCTTCGTAGGGCTCCCGCGCGCTCATCGAGCGGCGACCGCCCTCGCCTGGATCTGATCCGCGCGGGAGACGAGCTGCCGAGCCATGCGAATGGAGGCGGCGTCCACGAGCCGGCCGTCGAGCGCGATCGCCCCCCTACCCTCGTCGGCCGCCTCGGAGAGAGCGGAGAGGATGCGGCGGGCCTGGGCGAGCTCCGAATCGGTTGGCGTGAAGACCTCGTTCGCGAGCCCGACCTGCGAGGGGTGGATCGCCCACTTGCCGTCGTAGCCGAGCGCCGCAGCCCGGCGGGCGGCGGCGACGTAGCCGGCCGGGTCGCGCACGTCCCCGTAGGGGCCGTCGATCGCGCGCAGCTCGGCCGCTCGGCAGGCGACGAGGATGCGGGAGAGCGGGTAGTGCCACTGGTCGCCCCAGTGCCGCGCCCGGCGTTCGCCGTCGCGGGAGTCCGTCAGCACGGCGTAGTCGGGGCTTGCGCCGCCGATCACCGTCGTCCGCGCCCGCGTCGAGGCGGCGTAGTCGGCCACCCCGAAGACGAGCGCCTCCAGGCGCTCCGGGCAGGCGCTTGCGATCTCCTCGACGTTGGCGAGGCCGGCCGCGGTCTCGATCAGGGCGGAGAGGCCGAGGGGGGCCAGCCCCCGCTCCGCCTCCACCTGGGCGAGCAGGACGGCCACGAAGTGGAGATCGGCGGCGGAGCCGACCTTGGGGACGACGAGGAAGTCGACGTGCTCGCCGGCCTCCCCCACGACCTCGATCACATCCCGGAAGCACCAGCGGGTGTCGAGCGCGTTGATGCGCACCGCGACCGAGCACCGCGACCAGTCGAGCGACCCGAGGGCGTCGATCACGTTTCGCCGCGCCTGCTCCTTCGCGTCGGGAGCGACGGCGTCCTCGAGGTCGAGCAGGACGACATCGGCTCCGCTCTTCGGTGCCTTCTCGAGCATCCTGACGTTCGACCCGGGGACGGTCAGCTCGCTTCGGTGCAGACGATCGCGCCGCGGCATCGCGCCTCTGCCCTCCGCTACGAGGCCGCGGCGACGCGGCGGGGCTCCGCGTGGAGGACCTCCTCGAGCGCGCCGAGGACGCGCGTCGCGACATCGAGCTGCGCGTTGACACCCATCAGCCCGATCCGCCAGATCGGCGGGTACCCGGGCCCGAGCGCCCCGCCGACCTCGATCCCGTGCTCGCGGAGGAGCCTCCGCTGCACCTCGCCGCCCTCGACGCCCTCCGGCACGCGTATGGCGGAGAGCTGCGGAAGCGTGCACTCCGGGGCGGACAGGAGCTCGAGGCCGTCTGCGGCGAGCGCCCGTTGGAACGACCTTCCGACCGCCTCATGGCGGTCCCAGCGCCGTTCGAGACCCTCCTCGAGCACGGCGCGAAGAGCCTCGTGCAGCGCGTAGAACCCGAGAACCGGGACGGTGTGGTGGTACCTCGCCGGCCGGGAGACCCAGTACGCGGCGAGCTCCTCGAAGTCGTAGCTGAACGGCGCCGGCACCTGCCGGTCGCGGATGCGCGCGCGCGCCCGCTCGGAGAGCACGACGGGCGAGAGGCCGGGAGGGGCGGCGAGGCACTTCTGCGAGCACGAGTACGCGTAGTCGAGCCCCCACGCCTCGGCCTCGACGGGCATCCCGCCGAGGGACGTGACGCAGTCGGCGAAGACGAGGGCGTCCGAGCGCTCGCGGACGACCCGGGCGATCTCCGCGAGCGGGGAGGCGACGCCCGTCGAGGTCTCCGCGTGCACGACGCAGACCAGGCGTGCGCCTGGGCTCTTCCGCAGCGCCTGCTCGACCTCCTCGGCCGAGACGGCGTGACCGAGCTCGGCGCGGAGCACGGTCACCGCCGCCCCCGCTCGGTGGGCGAGCGCGGCGATCCGCTCGCCGAAGAAGCCGGACACGCAGACGATGACCTCGTCGCCGGGCTCGACCAGGGAGCGCAGGCCCGCCTCCATGCCGCTCGTGCCGGTTGCGGAGAGGCAGAGGGCCAGGCCCGTCTCCGCCCGGTAGGCGGCCGCGATCAGCGCGCGCAGCTCGTCGAGAACCTGGGGGAAGTCCGGGTCGAGGTGGGAGACGAGCGGCCGCTGCAGCGCCTCCCGGACACGCGGCGCCACGTTCGAGGGCCCGGGTCCGCAGAGCAGCCGCTCGTCTGGGTCGAAGGCCGAGGGGAGTGGTCGCACGGCGCGCAACGATACGCGAAGATCTGGGGAAAAACCTCATTGTTTCGCACAAACACTTCGATTTTGCTTTATGAAGCGCCCGGCGCGTTTGACGCCGTGTCGGGAACCGGCCGATGATTCTCTGCCGATGGCAGCCGCCTCCCCACCGCCCCGCGTCTACGTCTCCCGGCGTGTACCCGAGCGCGTGCGCGCGGAGCTCGAGCGCTCGTTTGCAGCCGTCTTTCACGAGAGCGAGTGGCCGCCCGCGCGCGAGGAGCTGCTCGCGGGGGTACGCGGCGCCGACGGCATCGTCGCGATGCTCACCGAGCGGGTCGACGACGAGCTGTTGGACGCCGCCGGCCCGCAGCTCCGGATCGTCGCCAACTTCGCCGTCGGATACGACAACGTCGACGTGGACGCCTGCGCTCGCCGAGGCGTCATCGTCTCGAACACCCCGGACGTTCTCGCCGAGGCGACGGCGGAGCTGACGATCGCCCTGCTGCTCAGCCTCGCCCGTCGGGTAACCGAGGGAGACCGCTTCCTCCGCCGGCGTGAGCCGTGGAGCTGGGCCCCGACCTTCATGCTCGGCTCGAGCCTGCGGGGACGGCTGCTCGGCGTCGTCGGTCTGGGGCGCATCGGCGCGGAGGTTGCTCGGCTGGCGCGCGCGCTCGGGATGGAGGTCGTCTACAGCGGCCGCTCGGGCCCGAAGCCGGGAGTCCCCTACGAGCACCTTCCGCTCGAGGAGCTGCTGCGGCGCGCCGACGTCGTCACGCTCCACTGTCGCCTGACGCCGGAGACGCGGCACCTGATCGGAGCCGAGCAGCTACGGGCGATGCGGCGGGACGCCTTCCTCGTCAACACGGCGCGCGGGCCGGTCGTGGACGAGGCCGCGCTCGTCGAGGCGCTGCGGGAAGGCGAGATCGCCGGCGCTGCGCTCGACGTCTTCGAGCGCGAGCCGGAGGTTCACCCTGGCCTGCTCACGCTCGAGACGGTCGTCCTCGCTCCCCACCTCGGCAGCGCGACGCGGGAGACCCGGGAGGCGATGGGCATGCTCTGCGTCGAGGCGCTGCGGGCGGTCCTGCTCGAGGGTCGGCGGCCGGCGAACGCGGTCACCGCCGAGGAGAAGGCGGCCTAGCGCCCTCTCCGGAGAGGCGCGTCCCGGCGCCGCGCCCGACCCTGCTCCTCCGAGCGGCCGGCGGCCCGACCCGTCAGAGGAGCGCCTCGGCGCCCCCGACCACCTCGAGGATCTCCTGCGTGATCTCCGCCTGCCGGGCCCGGTTCATCTGCAGCGTGAGCGAGTCGATCAGCTCGCCCGCGTTCTTGGACGCGTTCCGCATCGCGGTCATGCGCGCCCCCTGCTCGGAGGCGGCCGACTCGAGCAGCGCCCGGTAGATCTGGGTCTCGAGGTAGACGGGCAAGAGCCGTTCCATGATCAGCTCCGGCTCCGGCTCGAAGATGAAGTCGCCGCGGAGGACGTCCGCCGCCCGCTCCTCCTCGTCCGTGCGCAGGATCTCGGGGGAGATCGGGAGCACGTCCTGCTCGGTGACGCGCTGCGTGAGGGCGGAGACGTACGTGTTGTAGACGAGCGTCACCCGGTCGACCTCGCGCTCCGTGAACAGCTCCCCCACCCGGTGCGCGATCGCCTGCGCGTCCTCGTAGGCCGGCCGGTCGGTGAAGCCGAAGTACGCGCCCGCGAGCTCGCGGCGGCGGAAGAGGAGCGTGGAGCGCCCCTTCTTCCCCACCGCCACCCAGCGCACCCGCTTGCCCTCCGCCTGCAGGCGCCGCTCGAGCGCGAACGCGCGGCGCATGACCTGCGCGTTGAAGGAGCCGGCGAGGCCGCGGTCGCCGGTCAGGGGGACGAGCGCGACCGCCTCCACCGTCTCCCGCTGCTCGAGCAGGGGCAGGCGCACCGTCGCCGCCGCCCGCCCCACGCCCGCGATCAGCTCGTTCATCGTCTCCGCGTACGGCCGCAGCGCCGTGATCCGCTGCTCGGCCCGGCGCAGTTTCGCCGCCGCCACGAGCTCCATCGCGCGCGTGATCTTGCGCGTGTTGCGGACGGAGCGGATGCGGCGCTTGAGGTCCTGGACGGAGGCCATCAGCCGACGAGCTGCTTCTCCTCCTCGACGCTGAACGCATTCGAGAAGTGCTCGAGCTCCGCCTTCAGCCTCTCCTCCACCTCCTCGCTCAGGTCGCCCGTCTCCCGGATCGCCTGGTAGATCGAGCCCTCCGCCTGCAGGTGCGCGCGCAGCTCCTCGTGGAAGCGCGGCACCTGGGAGACCGGGATCGGGTCGAGCCAGCCGTTGACGCCCGCGTAGATCGCCACCACCTGCTCCTCGAAGGGCCAGGGCTGGTACTGCGGCTGGTTCAGGGTGGCCACCATCCGCTCCCCGCGGGCGAGCGCCTGCTGCGTCGCCTGGTCGAGCTCGGAGCCGAACTGGGCGAACGCCTCCAGCTCGCGGTACTGGGCGAGGTCGAGGCGCAGCCGGCCGGCCACCTTGCGCATCGCCTTGCGCTGCGCGTTCCCGCCCACGCGGGAGACGGAGGTGCCGACGTTGATCGCCGGGCGCACCCCCGAGAAGAAGAGGCCGGCCTCGAGGAAGATCTGCCCGTCCGTGATCGAGATCACGTTCGTCGGGATGTAGGCGGCGATGTCCCCCGCCTGCGTCTCGATGATCGGGAGCGCGGTCAGCGAGCCGCCGCCCAGCTCGTCCGAGAGCTTGCACGCCCGCTCGAGAAGCCGGGAGTGCAGGTAGAAGACGTCGCCCGGGAAGGCCTCCCGCCCGGGCGGCCGGCGGAGCAGGAGCGAGAGCTGCCGGTACGCGTCCGCGTGCTTGGAGAGGTCGTCGTAGATGCAGAGCGCGTGCCGGCCCTGGTAGAGGAAGTACTCGCCCATCGCGCAGCCGGCGAAGGGCGCCATCCACTTGATCGGCGCCGCCTCCTGGGCGGGGGCGGAGACGACGATCGTGTACTCCATCGCCCCCGCGTCGCGCAGCCGCTCCACTACCTGCGCCACGGTCGAGCCCTTCTGCCCGATCGCGACGTAGATGCAGACGACGTCGCCGCCGCGCTGGTTGAGGATCGTGTCGATGGCGATCGCCGTCTTGCCCGTGGAGCGGTCGCCGATGATCAACTCCCGCTGGCCGCGGCCGATGGGGATCATCGAGTCGATCGCCTTGAGGCCGGTCTGCAGCGGCTCCTTCACCGGCTGGCGGCTGATCACGCCCGGCGCCTTGAACTCGAGCGGGCGGCGCTCGCTCGCCTCGATCGGGCCGAGGCCGTCGAGCGGGTTGCCGAGCGGGTCGACGACGCGCCCGAGGAGGGCCTCGCCCACGGGCACCGTCATCACCTGCCCCGTGCGGCGGACGGGCTCGCCCTCCTTCACCTTCTCCCAGTCGCCGAAGAGGGCGGCGCCGACGTTGTCCTCCTCCAGGTTGAAGGCGAGGCCGACGACGCCGTGCTCGAGCTCGAGCCGCTCGAGCGCGACGCAGTTCTCCAGGCCGTAGATGCGGGCGATCCCGTCCCCGACCTGGAGGACGGTGCCGACCTCCGCGAGGTCGGTCTCGACCTCGAACTCGCGGATGCGGTCCTTGAGGATGGCGGTGATCTCTTCCGGGCGTAGCTTCATCAGGGCTCCTTAGTGGGCGGTGGCGAGCTCGTGGCGGAGGCGTTCCAGGCGGCCGCGGATGCTCCCGTCCGCGCGGAAGGACCCGATCTCGAGGACGATCCCCCCGATCAGGCCCGGGTCGACGGCGCGCGCGGCCTCCACGGTGCGCCCGGAGGCCTCCTCGATCCGCCTGACGATCTCCTCCGCCTCCGCGTCGGAGAGCTCGTAGGCGGTCGTCAGCTTCACGGAGAGGCGGCCTTGGGCGCGGTCGACGAGCGCCTCGAGCTCCCGGTTGATCTCGGGGAGCTCCGCCGCGCGGCCCTTCTCGGCCACGAGGCGGACGAAGTTGCGGACGAGCGGGTCGGCCTCCGCGCAGAGCCGCTCCAGCACCTCCGCCTTCCCCTCCGGCTCGACCTGCGGGTTGCGGAGGAAGGAGGCGAGCTGGGGGACGCGGGCGATCGCGGCGGCGAGCGCGGCCAGGTCCTCGGCCACCCGCTCCAGCTTCCCCTCCTCGCGCGCGGCCTCGAAGAGGGCGCGCGCGTACATGCGCTGGGCGACGGCCACGCTAGACGATCTCCCGCTCGAGGCGCGAGAAGTCGAGCTCCGCGATCGCCTCCTCGATCAGGCGCCGCTGGTCCTCGGCGTCGAGCACCTTGCCGGTGACCGCCGCCGTGGCGGCCAGGGTGAGCTCCGCGACCTCGGCCCGGATCCGGTCGAGCGAGCGCTTCGTCTCCGCCTCGATCTCGCGCCGCGTCTCCTCCAGGCGGCGCTGCCGCTCGGCCTCCGCCTCTCCCTTGACGCGCTCGATCTGGGCCTCCGCGACCCGCCGCGCGTCGGCGAGGATCGCCGCCGCCTCGCTCTTCGCCTGGCCGATCAGCTCGCGGTGCTGCTCGAGCAGCCGGCGGGCCTCCTCCCGGGCGTGGTCGGCCTCCTCGACCGCCTTCCGGATGCGCTCCCGCCGCTCGTCGATCGTGCGCTGGATGGGGCCGAACGCGTACCGCTTGAGCACGAGGAAGGTGATCGCGAAGCAGACGAGCGTCCAGATCATGAGGCCGGGGACGACCTCGATCAGGCCGGTGCCGCCGTTCGTCTCCTGGGCGAGGATGAGCATCCGCTAGATGAGCACGAAGGCGAGCAGGCCGCCGATCAGGCCGTAGAAGACGACCGCCTCGGTGAGCGCGAAGCCGAGCCACTGGATCCCCTGCAGCTCGCCGCGCAGCTCCGGCTGGCGGGCGACGGCCTGGATCATGGAGCCGAAGATGTTGCCGATGCCGACCCCGGCGCCGAGCGCGCCGAGGCCGATACCGAGCGCGAGCGCGATCGCCTTGCCGGCGTCCGCCCCGTCTTCTGCGGCGGCGAGGAAGAGGAAGGACGAGAGCATGCAGGACCTCCTTGGCTCAGTGCTCGGGCTCGATCGCCGAGCCGATGTAGATGGCAGAGAGGGCGGCGAAGATGTACGCCTGGATGGAGACCACGATCACTACCTCGAAGAGGTAGAAGATCGTCCCGAAGAGGACGGAGAGGGGGAAGATCAGCCAGTGGGTGAGGAAGATGAGGCCGAGGAAGGTGAGGATCAGCATGTGCCCGGCCAGCATGTTCGCGTAGAGCCGGACGGAGAGGCTGATCAGGCGCATGAACTGGCCCAGGACCTCGAGCGGCACGATCATCGGCAGGAGCGCCTTCGGCACCTCCGGGATCCAGCTCTTGAAGTAGCCGACGAGCCCGTTCTCGCGGATCCCCTCGACGTGGGCGAAGACCCAGGTCATGAGCGCGAGCGCGAGCGTGACGGAGAGCGTGGAGGTGGCGGCGAAGATGGAGAGGGTGGGGAGGCGCAGGCCGAAGAGCTCGAACGTCTCGTCCGAGAGCGGGAGCGGGATGAAGCCGAGCATGTTCACGGTCCAGATGAAGATGAGGAGCGAGGCGCAGTAGGGGAACCAGCGCCCGATCGCCTTCGTGGGCAGCCCCTGCTCGGCCACCTGGGTCTGCGCGATCTCGTAGATCTGCTCCCCGACCGCCTGCCGGCGGGTCGGCCCCCGCCCCGGCCGCACGCGCATGAGCAGGATGCCGAGCGCGCAGGAGACGACGGTCGAGAGCAGCAGGTACGCGACCGCCTTGTCCACGGAGAGGTCGAGCGGGCCGACGTGGATCGGGATCCACTCCTTGAGCTCCCACTCGTGCGCGGGGTCGAACTCCTCCTCCGCGGCGAAGGCGACGGAGGGCAGCGCGAGGGCGGCGAGGGCGAGGAGCGCGAGCAGGCGTCTCATGCGCTCGGCTCCTGGCCGAAGTAGAGGAGGAGGCCGACCGCGAGCTCGACCGTGAAGGCGAGCGCGTAGACGAGCGCGGCCGCCAGCCCCAGCGCCTCGTCGGAGGCGACGGCGACGACGAGCGGGACGCCGACGAGGAGCGCGCGCGACGTTGTCCCGATCCCCCGCATGGCTGCGGAGGCGAGGTTATCGGCGCCGCCCGGGAGCCGCGCGAGAAGAAGCGCGAACGTCTGCGCGGCGAGCCAGAGGACGGCGGCGAGGCCCCAGCCGGCGAGCGGCCAGCCCGCGACCGCGAAGACGGGGAGCGCGAGCGCGACCACGGCGCCCCCCGCGAGCGCCGGCGCCCGGCGCCCGGGCGCCGGGCGGGGCGTCGAGAGGACGCCGGCGCTCACCGGCGCCCCTCCTTCGCGTAGACGACGTAGACGACGGCGATCCCGAGGGGGATGCCGGCGATGGCGCCGACGAGGAGCCCGAGCCCCCAGGAGCCGAGCGCCCAGCCGAGGCCTGCGCCGACCGCCATCGCGGTGGCGAGCGACCCGAGGAGGAGCCCCGACGCGGTCGCGAGCGAGTGGGGCGGGGAGGCCGCAGCGGGCGTCATCGGGCGTGAGGATACCACCGGCTTGTAACAGCCGTTTCCCACTTCTTGAGCCGAAAACGACTAGGGTTCGTCACATCAGGGAGCGTCTCGTCCTCGTCCACGGGAGCGTCGTCGGCGGGCGTGCCACCTGGAGCGCGCAGGCGCCCCTCGCCGACCGCTTCGAGCTCGTGGTGCTCGATCGTCCCGGGTTCCCACCCAACGAGCCCGTCGAGCGGGTCGACTTCGAGACGGACGCGGGATTCGTGGCCGAGCGGCTCCGGCCCGGCGACCACCTCGTCGGCCACTCCTACGGCGGCGTCGTCTCGCTGCTCGCTGCCGCGCGCGCGTCGGAGCGCCTGCGGTCGCTGTGCGTGCTCGAGCCGCCGGCGACCCGCGTGGCCGTGGGCGACGCGGCCGTGGACGCGTTCGTGGCGGGCGCGGTCGAGCTCTGGGAGCGCGGGCCGCGCGACGACCCGGAGGCGTTCCTGCGCCGCTTCCTCGCGGCCGTCGGCTCGACGTTCGACCCTCCCTCGCCGCTGCCGCCCGAGCTCGCCCAGGGCGCGCGCGCGCTCGTGGACGAGCGCGGCCCCTGGGAGGCCGAGATCCCGCTCGCGCAGCTCGCGGCCGCCCGGATCCCGACGCTCGTCGTCTCGGGCGGGCACCACCCGGCCTTCGAGGCGATCTGCGACGTCCTCGAGCGGGCGCTGCACGCCGAGCGCGCCGTCCTTCCCGGCTACGGGCACGCCGTCCAGCGCCACCCGCGCTTCAACGACATCCTGGCCCACTTCGTCGAGCGCGCGACCAGCGGGCCGTGAACCTGCACGACGCCCGTTGGCACCATGCGCGGAGCATTGCATGATCGGTCTCGTGGCAGTCGCGCTGCCTTCCATCGTCGGACGCGAGAGCGAGGTCTCCGAGCTGGCCTCGCAGCTGACGCCGGAGCGCCTTCCGTGCGTCCTCCTCGTCGAAGGCGAGGCTGGCACCGGCAAGACCTCGCTCTGCGCCCACGTCTTCGACGAAGCGCGCGAGCGCGGCTTCACAACGCTCGCCACCAGGCCGGTGGCCGCCGAGGCGGACCTGGCGCTCGCCGGCCTCGGCGATCTCCTCCAGCCGGTGCTCGGCGCGGTGCTCGAGCAGCTTCCGCCCCCGCAGGCGCAAGCGCTGCGGGTAGCGCTCCTCCTCGAGCAGGGCGACGAGGCGGCCGACGCCCGCATGCTCGGCGTCGCCTTCCTCTCGGCGCTGCGCGCGCTCTCCGACGCGCAGCCGGTTGCGCTCTTCGTGGACGACGTCCACTGGCTCGACGCCTCGTCGGCGGCGGTCCTCGCCTTCGCCGCCCGGCGGCTCGAGCGCGAGCGGGTGGCGCTGCTCTGCACCCGGCGCACCGGCCACGAGGACCGGGTGCTCGGGGACCTCACGCGCGTGCGCGCCCTCGCGCTGCGCGGCCTGAGCCCCGGCGCCCTCACCGACTGCTGCACGACCGGCTCGGGCTCGCGCTGTCCCGCCCCCGCCTGCGCCGGCTGCACGAGCTCTCGCTCGGAAACCCGTTTTACGCCCTCGAGCTCGCGACCGCATACCAGCGCGGCGAGATCGCGCTGGAACCGGGCGACCGGCTGCCGCCGACGCTCGACGCGCTCGTCGGGCGGCGGGTCGCGGGCCTCCCCGAGCGCGTCCGGGAGGCCCTCGCCGCCGCGGCCGCGCTCTCCCGGCCGACCACCGCGCGCGTGGCGAGCGAGGAGGAGCTCGCGCCGGCGATCGAGGCGGGCGTGGTCTCGATCCGCGACGGCGCGCTCGAGTTCG
>DATLYP010000136.1:0-9742 GCA_035574655.1 Gaiellaceae bacterium | reverse complement strand
ACGTGACCGGGCTGCCGCCCTTCAAGCGGGACGTGAACACGGTCTTCCAGAACTACGCCCTGTTCCCGCACCTCTCGGTGTTCGAGAACGTGGCCTTCGGCCTCCGCCGCCGCCGCGTCGCCTCCGCCGGCCGGCTCAGGGCTCGAGCTCCGGAACCTCACCAAGGTGTTCGCCGGCGGCGTCGTCGCCGTCGACGACGTCAACCTGACGATCGAGCACGGCGAGTACGTCGTCCTGCTCGGCCCCTCCGGCTGCGGCAAGACGACGACGCTGCGCCTGATCGGCGGCTTCGAGGAGCCGACCGCGGGGCGCATCTTCCTCGGCGAGCGGGACGTCGTCGGGCTACCCCCGTACAGGCGGGACGTGAACACCGTCTTCCAGAGCTACGCGCTCTTCCCGCACATGACCGTGGAGCAGAACGTCGGCTTCGGCTTGGAGCGGAAAGGGGTGCCGAAGGGGGAGCGCGCCCGCCGGGTGGAGGAGATGCTGGAGCTCGTCGGGCTCCGAGGCCTCGGCCGGCGCAAGCCGGCGCAGCTCTCCGGCGGGCAGCAGCAGCGCGTGGCGCTCGCCCGCGCGCTCGTCAACAGCCCGCGCGTGCTGCTCCTCGACGAGCCGCTCGGCGCCCTCGACCTGAAGCTGCGCAAGCAGATGCAGCTCGAGCTCAAGCGCATCCAGCACGAGGTCGGGATCACGTTCGTGCACGTCACGCACGACCAGGAGGAGGCGATGACGATGGCGGACGTGATCGCCGTTCTCAACCGCGGGCGCATCGAGCAGCTCGGCCGCCCGCAGGAGCTGTACGAGCGGCCCGCGACCGCGTTCGTCGCCGGCTTTCTGGGCGTCTCCAACCTGCTCCCCGGCACGGTCGAGGGGCCCGACGCGGTTCGCCTGGAAAGCGGGGAGCTCGTCCGCGCCCCCGTGGACGGGCGCAGCGGGCAGGTCGCGGTGGGCGTGCGCCCGGAGAAGATCGTGCTGGGCGAGGGCGGCGGCGAGAACCGGCTCGAGGGGACGGTGGCGGACACCGCGTTCTTGGGCGTCGGCACCCAGCTCGTCGTGCGGGCGCGCGCCGGCACGGTGCAGGTGTTCGCCCAGAACGCGGGCGCGAGAGGCGGGCTCCCGGGCCCGGGGACGCCGGTGACCCTGACCTGGAGCCGGGAGGCGACGTTCGTCGTGGACCGAGGAGAGGAGGGCGAATGAACCCGAGGATGACCCGAAGCGAGCTGCTCCGGCGCGGGGCGGGGATGGGCGTGCTGCTCGCGTTCCCCACCGTCCTCGCCGCGTGCGGCGGGGGAGGCGGGGGCGAGGAGGAGCTGAAGGACGTCCTCAACTTCGCGAACTGGCCCCTGTACATCGACGTGGACGAGAAGACGAAGAAGCGGCCGACGCTGGAGCAGTTCACCAAGGAGACCGGGATCAAGGTCAACTACTTCGAGGAGATCAACGACAACGCGGAGTACTTCGCGAAGGTGCAGGGTCCGCTCTCGCGCGGGGAGGGCATCAACCGCGACATCTTCGTCTTCACCGACAACTCGCGCTTCCCCGGCATCCTCGTCTCCGAGGGCTGGGTGCAGAAGCTCGACAAGGACCGCATCCCGAACATGGAGAACCTGGTCGACGCGCAGAAGAGCCCGCCCTTCGACCCGGAGCGGGAGTACTCGCTCCCTTGGCAGTCGGGGATGACCGGCATCGCCTGGAACGAGGACGTGACGGGGCCCGTCGGGTCGATCGAGCAGCTCCTCGAGGACCCGGAGCTGAAGGGGAAGGTGACGATGCTCAAGGAGCTCGCGGACTCGGTGGGGCTCGTCATGCTCGCGAACGGCGACGACCCCGCCTCCGTCGACGACGCGTCCTTCGGGCGGGCCGTCGATCGCATCCAGGCTGCCGTCGAGTCGGGGCAGATCCGCCGCTTCACCGGGAACGACTACGCCGATCCGCTCACCCGCGGGGACTACGCGGCCTGCGTCGCCTGGTCGGGGGACGTCGTCCAGCTCCTCGCGGACAACCCGAAGCTCAAGTGGGCGGTGCCGAAGGACGGAGGGATGATCTGGACGGACAACATGTTCATCCCCATCGGGGGAAGCGTGCCCACCGCCTGCACCTTCATGGACTTCGTCTACCGGCCGAAGATCGCGGCCCAGATCGCCGCCTACGTGAACTACGTGACGCCGGTCAAGGGGGCGCGGGAGGAGCTGGCGAAGACCGACCCGGAGACGGCGTCCAACCCGCTCATCTTCCCGGACGACGCGCTCCTCGCCCGCCTGCACCAGTTCGACTCGGACGCGCTCAACAACGACACCTACATCGAGCGCTGGCAGGAGGTGCTCGGCCAGTGAGCTCTGTTCGGTGTCAGACACCGAGTGTTGAGCACGGCGAGGGTCGGACGACGGGCTGAGGCCTGTCCGCTCGTCGGATCCCCGTCCGGCAAAGGCGTTCGGGCTGTGGAAGAAAAGGCGACGAATCGGCGCGGCTCAGCCTTGACGCCGCGCGGTGTCTGACACCGTCGCGGTGGGCGCGTTTCTGCACCGGCACCGGGGGCTCACGCCCTACCTCCTGCTCGCGCCCGCGTTCGCGTGGCTCGGGCTCTTCTTCCTCGTCCCCCTCGGCTACCTCGGCTACCAGTCGCTGCAGTCGGGGACGTTCCCGCGCTACGAGCTCACCTGGGAGGTCGCGAACTTCTGGGAGGCGGTCGTCGAGTACCGCGGCCACCTCGGCCGCTCGCTCCTCTACGCGGGGATCGCGACGGCCGCGGCGCTCCTCCTCGCCTACCCGCTCGCCTATTGGATCGCCTTCCGCGCCGGGCGCTTCCGCAACCTCTTCCTCCTCTTCGTCGTCGCGCCCTTCTTCGTCACCTACCTGATCCGGACGCTCGCCTGGCTGAACATCCTCGCCGACGAGGGCCCCGTGGTCGGCGCCCTGCGCGGGGTCGGCCTGCTCGGCGAGGAGGACCGGCTGCTCGCGACCACGCTCGCCGTCGTCTCCGGGATCACCTACAACTTCCTCCCCTTCATGGCGCTGCCCCTGTACGTCGCGCTCGAGCAGATCGACCCGCGGCTCCTGGAGGCGGCGAAGGACCTGTACGCCTCCCCGGCCCAGGCCTTCCTGCGCGTGACGCTGCCGCTCTCGGCGCCCGGGATCGTGGCCGGGACGCTCCTCACCTTCATCCCCGCCGCGGGCGACTTCGTCAACGCCGCCCTGCTCGGCACGCCCCGCCAGCAGATGATCGGGAACGTGATCCAGGCGAAGTTCCTGGAGTCGCTCGACTACCCGACCGCGGCCTCGCTCAGCTTCCTGCTCATGGCCGCGATCCTCCTCGCCCTGCTCGCCTACGCCCGCCTCGTCGGCACGGAGCGGCTGACCGGATGAGCGCCCTCCGCCGGCACGCCCTCACCGTCTACGCGGTCCTCGCCGTCGCCTACCTGCTGGCGCCGATCGCCGTCGTCATCCTCTTCTCCTTCAACGACCCGGCCGGCCGCTTCAACTACGTCTGGCAGGGGTTCACGCTCGAGAACTGGGTCGAGTGGGACGCCGTGCTCGGCCTGCGCGACGCGGTCGTGCTCTCGCTCGAGATCGGGGTGCTCGCCACCCTGGTCGCGACCGCGCTCGGCACGCTCGCCGCGCTCGCCATCGTCCGCCACCGCTTCCGCGGCCGCGGCCTGGCGAACACCCTCGTCTTCCTACCCATCGCCACCCCGGAGATCGTGCTCGGCGCCTCGCTGCTCACGCTCTTCCTGAACACGGCGAGCGTCTTCCCGCTTGGCTTCGCCACGATCCTGATCGCGCACGTGATGTTCGTCGTCAGCTACGTGGTGGTGACGGTGAAGGCGCGGCTGATCGGGCTCGACCGCCACCTCGAGGAGGCCGCCATGGACCTGGGCGCGGACGAGTGGACGACCTTCCGCAAGGTCACGCTGCCGCTGCTCGCGCCCGCGATGCTGGCGGCGGCGCTGCTCGGGTTCGCGCTCTCCATCGACGACTTCGTCATCACCTACTTCGTGGCCGGCGGGGAGCAGACGTTCCCGGTCTTCGTCTGGGGCATCGCCCGCGTCGCCGTCCCCCCGCAGGTGAACGTGGTCGCGAGCGCCATCTTCCTGCTCGCGATCGGCCTCGCGCTCGGTAACGTGCTCTGGCAGCTCCGCGCCGCCCGACGACCCGGGGGAGGACGATGACCACGACCGCGCCCGTCGCGCCCGACCTGCAGCAGCTCGCCAAGGAGCACCTGTGGCTCCACTTCACCCGCATGGGCGGGTACCGGACGGCGGAGGTGCCGATCATCGTCCGCGGCGAGGGCTGCTACCTGGAGGACGAGAAGGGCAGGCGCTACCTGGACGCCTTGGCCGGCCTCTTCTCGGTCAACATCGGCTACTCGTTCGGCGACGAGATCGGGCAGGCCGCGCACGAGCAGATGCGCGAGCTGCCCTTCTACACGAACTGGTCGTACGCCCACCCGCGGGCGGTCGAGCTCGCCGCCGAGGTGGCGTCGCTCGCCCCCGGCGACCTGAACCGGGTCTTCTTCGTCAACGGCGGCTCGGAGGCGGTCGACTCCGCCTGGAAGCTCGCGCGCCAGTACTACGTCGCCCGCGGCGAGCGGGAGGCGAGGGCGGCCCTGGCGCAGCCGGAGATCCGCCACGACGAGCTCGTCGCGGCGCTCCGCCGGCGCTCGCACCGGTACAAGGCGATCGCCCGTCACATCGCCTACCACGGGACGACCTTCGGCGCGCTCTCCATCAACGGCATCCCCGCGCTGCGCACGCCCTTCGAGCCGCTCGTGCCCGAGGTGCGCCACGTCTCCAACACGAACCGCTACCACCGCCCCCCGGAGGAGACGGAGGAGGAGTTC
The DNA here is from genome assembly GCA_035574655.1 of Gaiellaceae bacterium. Lineage (GTDB taxonomy): Bacteria > Actinomycetota > Thermoleophilia > Gaiellales > Gaiellaceae > GMQP-bins7. The sequence goes on along the minus strand of DATLYP010000136.1, from coordinate 4,905 downwards.
ACGCGCTTCCTGCTCGACGAGCTCGAGCAGGCGATCCTCGCCATGGGCCCGGAGACGGTCTGCCTCGTGCACATGGAGCCGGTGCAGAACGCGGGCGGCTGCTTCACCCCGCCCGCCGGGTACTGGCAGGGGGTGCGGGAGATCTGCGACCGCTACGACATCCTCCTCTCCGCGGACGAGGTGATCACCGGCTTCGGCCGCGTCGGGGCCTGGTTCGGCTCCGAGCGCTACGACATCCGCCCCGACCTGATGACGATCGCGAAGGGGCTCTCCTCCTCCTACGCGGCGATCGGCGGGGTCGTGGCCAGCGACCGGGTGATGGAGCCGTTCCTGGAGGACGCATCGATGTTCTCGCACGGGATCACCTTCGGCGGGCACCCGGTGATGTGCGCGATCGCCCTCAAGAACCTCGAGATCATGAAGCGGGAGCGGATCGTCGAGCACGTGCGCGCGCACGAGGACGCGTTCCGGCGCACGCTCGCGCAGCTGCTCGAGCTGCCGATCGTGGGCGACCTCCGCGGGACGGGCTTCTTCTACGCGCTCGAGCTCGTCAAGGACAAGGAGACGCGGGAGACCTTCACGGACGAGGAGTGCGAGCGGCTGCTCCGCGGCTTCCTCTCCAACCGGCTCTTCGAGGCCGGCCTGATCTGCCGGGCCGACGACCGGGGCGACCCCGTCATCCAGATCTCGCCCCCGCTCGTCGCCGGGCAGGAGGAGTTCGACCGCATCGCCGCCATCCTCGGGGACGTCCTGACGGAGGCGGCGGCGCGCATGCGCTGAGCGTGCGGAAGGGGGCCGCGGCCCGCGGCCCGGCGGCTAGCCTTTCCCGCTCACGGCGAAGGCGAAGGGGGCGCGTGACGCGCGACGGACAGGGACCGGTCGTCGTCGCCCGCGAGGTGACGAGACGCTACGGGGAAGGCGACACCGCCGTGGACGCGCTGCGCGGCGTCTCCGTGGAGATCGCCCCCGGGCAGGCGACCGCCGTCATGGGCCCGTCCGGGTCGGGCAAGTCGACGCTGATGCACATCCTCGCCGGCCTCGACTCGCCGACGAGCGGGGAGGTCGAGATCGCGGGCATCCAGCTCCAGCGGCTGGGGGACGACGCGCTGACGAAGCTCCGCCGCGAGCACGTCGGCTTCGTCTTCCAGTTCTTCAACCTGCTGCCGATGCTGAGCGCGCGGGAGAACATCCTCCTCCCGCTCGCGCTCGCCGGCGAGAAGCCGGATGAGGCCTGGTTCGAGCAGCTCGTGTGCGACGTGGGGCTCGCCGACCGGCTCTCGCACCGCCCCTCCGAGCTCTCGGGCGGCCAGCAGCAGCGGGTGGCGATCGCGCGCGCGCTCGTCACCCGCCCCACCGTGCTCTTCGCCGACGAGCCCACCGGCAACCTCGACTCGGCCACGGGGGGCGAGATCCTCGAGCTCCTCCGCCGCTCCGTCGAGCAGTACGGGCAGACGGTCGTCATGGTCACGCACGAGCCCCGCGCCGCCGCCATCGCCCACCGGGTGCTCTTTCTCGCCGACGGGCGGATCGTGCGCGAGCTCGGCGAGTGCAGCCAGCACGACATCCTCGCGGCGATGGAGGAGGTCGCGGCCGCCCCCGCCCGGCCATGACCCGCTTCGCGCTCCGCGCGCTCCTCGCCCGCAAGCTCCGCACCGCGCTGACCGCGATCGCGGTCGTGCTCGGGGTCTCCATGATCAGCGGGACGTACGTTCTGACCGACTCGATCGACCAGGCGTTCGACCGCATCTTCGGCGAGATCCGCGCGGGCTCGAACGCCGTGATCACGGGCAGGAGCGCGTTCGAGCTGACCGAGGGCGGCGGGGTCGAGCCGCCGCCCTTCGACGAGCGGCTGCTCGCGAAGGTGCGCGCGCTGCCCGCCGTCGCTGCGGCGGAGGGGAGCGTGGACGGCGAGGCGACCCTGATCGGCGAGGACGGGAAGGCGATCGTCTCCGGCGGCGCGCCCAACATCGGCTTCTCGATCGCGGACGGCGAGTCCCCGTTCAACCCGCTGACCCTGATCGACGGCGACTGGCCCGGCCCGGGCGAGGTGGCGATCGACCGGGAGACGGCCGCCGAGCAGGGGCTCGAGGTGGGGGAGACGGTGGGCGTGCAGGCGGAGGGCCCGGTGCGGCGGATGCGCATCTCCGGCATCTTCGAGTTCAGCTCCGGTCTCACCATCGGGGGCGCGACGCTCGCCGGCTTCGCTCTGCCGACCGCGCAGCGGCTGTTCGGCAAGCGCGGGAAGCTGGACGAGATCGCGATCGCCTCCCGGCCCGGCGTCCCGGCCCGGGAGCTCGTCCGGCAGGTGGAGGAGATCCTTCCGCCGGGCACGCAGGTCCGGACCGGCGAGGAGCAGGCGCGGGCCGACGCCGAGGAGACGAACGAGTTCATCGACTTCCTGCGCAGCTTCCTGCTCGCGTTCGCAGGGATCGCCCTCTTCGTCGGCTCCTTCGTGATCGCGAACTCGCTCTCGATCACGATCGCCCAGCGCACGCGCGAGCTCGCGACCCTGCGCACGATCGGCGCCACGAGCAGGCAGGTGCTCGCCTCCGTGCTCGTGGAGGCGCTCGTCCTCGGCGCCCTCGCCTCCCTGGCCGGCCTCTTCCTCGGCCTCCTCCTCGCCGAGGGGCTGTTCGCGCTCTTCGACGCCGTCGGCTTCACCCTGCCGAACACCGGGCTCGTCTTCGAGCCGCGCACGACCGCGGTCGCGCTCGCCGCCGGGATCCTCGTCACGCTCCTCGCGAGCCTGTACCCGGCGCTGCGCGCGACCACCGTCCCCCCGATCGCCGCCGTCCGCGAGGGCGCCGCGCTCCCCGGCGAGCCGCTCGACTCGCTCCGGGGGCCGCGGCTCGCGGCCGGGGTGACCGGGCTCGGCGCCGCCGTCGGCGTCCTCGCCATCTCGGCCGCGCCCCTGAGCACGCTCGTCACCGCCGCGCTGGCCGTGCTCGGGCTCGTCCTCGTCCTGCTCGGCTGCGCGCTCTTCCCCTCGCGGGCGGCGGGCGCGCTCGTCTCGGGGGCGCTCGGGTTCGCGGCTCTCGTGTACGGCCTCTTCGTCCCCGGGCTCGGCACGACGCGGGTCCTGCTCTGGCTGGGCGTCGGCGTGCTGCTCGTCTTCTTCGGCGCCGCCCGGGTCACCACCCGGCTGATCCCCGGCCTCGCCTCGCTCCTGTCGCCGGCGGCCCGCGTCTCCGTCTTCGCGCTCGGCCTGCTCGTGTGGCCGGTCTTCACGCTCCCCTACTGGCTCCTGCGCCGCGCCGCCTGGGGACCGGGAGGGGCTCGTTCGCGCGCGGGCGCGTTCCTCGCCGGCTCCCTCCTCAACCCGCTCCTGCTTCCCCTCCTGCTCGCGCTGACCGCGCGCCGCGCTCTCACGCGGTGGGAGCCCGAGTGGCCGGTCGATCTCCCGGGTGTGCTCCCCGACGCCTCCACCGCCGCCGTCGGGCGCGAGAACGCGCGCCGCAACCCGCAACGCACCGCCTCCACCGCGAGCGCGCTGATGATCGGGCTCGCGCTCGTCACCCTCGTCGCCACGCTCGCCGCGGGGATCGTGGAGACGTTCCGCAGCTCCGTGGACGACCTGTGGAAGGCCTCCGAGTCCGACTACGGGATCACCGCGCAGAACAACTTCTCGCCCATCCCGGTGGAGGCGGCGAACGCGGCCGCCCGCGCGCCGGGCGTGGTCGCGGTGATGAACGTGCGCACGGGGCAGGTGCGCGTCTTCGACGAGACGATCTTCGCGACCGCCGTCGATCCCTCCGCGCGCAGGCTGATCAACCTCGAGTGGAAGGCCGGCTCGCAGCAGGTCCTCGCCGGCCTGGGCGCGGACGGCGCCCTCGTGGACGACGGGTTCGCGGAGGAGCACGACCTGCGGGTGGGGTCGCCGGTGCCGCTCACCTTCCCCAACGGGACGAGGAGGACGTTCCGGGTGGAGGGGATCTTCGACCCGCCGACCGGCGGCTCCCCCTTCGGCGACGTCACCATCTCCACCCGCGCCTGGGACGAGCACGTCCAAAACCCGCGCAACCTCTACTCGTTCGTGGCCATGCGCGGGGACGTGACCGACGAGAACACGGCCGCGCTCGAGCGCGCCCTCGCGGACTTCCCGAACGCGAAGGTGCAGACGCGGGAGCAGTTCATCGACAGCCAGATCGCCGGCTTGAACGCGGTCCTGAACGTCCTCTACGTGCTGCTCGCGCTCTCCGTCCTCGTCAGCCTGTTCGGGATCGTCAACACGCTCGTCCTCACCGTCTTCGAGCGGACGCGCGAGATCGGCATGCTGCGCGCGATCGGGATGACGCGGCGGCAGGTGCGGGAGATGATCCGCCACGAGAGCGTCATCACCGCGCTGATCGGGGCGGCCGTCGGCATCGTCCTCGGCATCGTCCTGGCCGTGCTCCTGATCGCGCGGCTGGACTTCGTCGACTTCGCGTTCCCGGCCGCGCAGATCGTCGTGTTCGTGGCCGCGGCCGTGCTCGTCGGGCTCCTCGCCGCCATCTTCCCCGCCCGCCGGGCGGCGCGGCTGAACCCGCTCGAGGCGATCGCGTACGAGTAGGAGGCTACGGCCGCCCGTCGGCCCGCTGCACGCGCAGGCTGCCGAGGCCGACCTCGAGCTGAAGCTCCAGGTCGGGCGCCCCCGCCGGGGGGACGGGCTCCTCCAGGTCGACCGCGACCCCCGCCTCCGTCTCCCCCAGCACGTCCGCGTTCCCGAGGCCGACGCGCGCGTCCACGGAGACGTCGGCCAGGCGCGGGACGAGGACGACGAGCTCGCCGACGCCGACGCTCGCCTCGACCGCGACCGGCCCCTCCTCCTCGAGCTCGAGCCCCGTCAGATCGACGGTCAGCCTGCCCACCCCGTGCCGGTAGGGCTCGACCTCGGCGGGGGAGCGGGGCGCCTCGCGCGCCTCGCCC
>DATLYP010000135.1:0-7361 GCA_035574655.1 Gaiellaceae bacterium | reverse complement strand
CCGGCGGGGGCGCGGGCGGCTTCCCGTCGTGCTCGGCCGCCCCCTCCGCCGCTGCCCCCACGGGAAGCTCGGCGCCGGCCGGGGCCTGGCCCTTGCGCTTCCGCCGCCGGCGGCGCGACTTGCGCGCGGTGAGCTTGGGGGCGGGCAGGTTGTCGGCGAGCGCGTTCGCGATCTCCTCGATCGTGCCCAGCTCCTCCCGGGCCTGGTCGAGCGCGTGGTTCGCCCGCGGCGTGTAGCCGTCCGCGGAGGCGAGCAGGGCGGCGCCCACGGGGAGGGGCATCGCCTTCGCGACCTGGATGAGCCGCTGCACGTTCTCCTCGTGGCGGTGGCCGCGCGAGTTCGCGACCGCGCCCAGCAGCCGCTTCGCCTCCGGGAACTCGGTGGAGACGCGCCGGTCCTGCATCTTGCGGGTCGCCCGCGCCAGGCGCCACGTCCAGCGGGCGAGGATCTGCTCGGGCGCGACCGCCTTCCCCTCCCCGATCGCCCGGAGCAGGATGCGGACGCCGGCCGCGCGGTCCTTCTCCCACGTCGGCGCCTGGGTGACGAGGGTGACGAGGTCGTCGAAGTCGGCGCGCTCGACGGGGGTGGCGACCCGGTCGAGCAGGGCGGTGATGCGGAGGCGCCGGTTCGGGTTCTCGGCGGCGCAGGTGGTGAGGAACTGCTCCAAGGCGGCCTTGCTCGCCCGCCCCTCGGCGAACTTGCGCGCGAACTCCGCCCGCTGGTCGAAGCGGATGTTGCGGCCGGCGATCGTCGCCCAGTAGCGCTGCTCGTCCTCGTCCAGGTACTTGGGGTCGATCCGCTGCCACTCCCGCTGGATGACGGCGAGGCGCCGCTGCACGTCCGGGGTCACCGGGACGAGCCACGGCGCCGGCGAGAGCTTGCGCCGGGCGCGCCGCTGCTGGCGGCGGCGGGGCGCCGGCGTCACGCGCGCGCCCTCGCGGTAGAAGTCGGCGTCGAGGAGCGCGTGCAGAGTGACGACGCGCTCGTTGTGCGTCGCCCCCTTGGGCACGAAGTCGACGACGATGCCCGCCTCCTTGCGCGGGTGGATGCGCATGATGCGGCCGATCCGCTGCTGGTAGACGCGGCGGGAGGCGGTGGGCGCGAGGTGCATGCAGACCGTGGCGCGCGGGGAGTTCCAGCCCTCGGCGAGCAGCTGGGCGTTGATGAGCACGTTGATCTCGCCGCGCTCGTAGGCGGCGAGCGTCTCCGCCAGCTTGGCCGGCGGCGTCCGGCCGGAGACGGCCTCGGCCTTGATCCCGGCCGCCCGGAACTCCTGCGCCAGGTGGTAGGCGTGGTCGACGCCGGCCGCGTACACGATCCCGGGCGTGTTGTCGAAGCGGTCGCGATAGAGGCTCGCGGCGGCCTGGTTCAGCGCCTTGTGGTCGAGGGCGGCGGCGAGCGCGCGCTCCTCGAAGTCGCCGCCCACGATCGGCACCGAGTTGATCGCCGCCACCGGCGGCACGCGCAGGCAGCGGAGCGGGGCGATGAGCCCCCGCCGCGCCGCGTCCGCGAGCGGCAGGTCGTCCACGGAGGCGGGGAAGACGTCGGAGACCTGCTTCGCGAGCAGGTGCTCGGTGGCCGTCATCCCGATGTAGAGCGGCTCGTGGAAGCCGCGGATGGCGGCGCTCGTCTTCTCCCCGAGCGCGGTGTGCGCCTCGTCGCAGATGACGAGGTGGTACGTCTCGCGGTCGAGCTCCGACCAGTGGCGGGCGAACCAGGCGTAGGTCTGGATCGTGATCGGGTTGGGACGCGGCGGCCGCTGCCCCCGCAGCACCGGGTCGGCGAAGCGGTCGCCGTACCCCTCCGCGGTCAGGTCGCGCCTGAACTGGGCGACGAGCAGGCGCCGGTGGGTGAGGATGAGGACGCCCAGGCGGCGGGCCGCCTCCACGAAGCCGGCGGCGGCGATCGTCTTCCCGGAGGCGGTCGGGTGGCGGAAGCGGTAGCGGCGGACGGCGCCCGGGTCGGCTCCCCGGTACCCGTCCTCCCGCTCCTCGACGAAGCCCGCGTCGTGGTCGTCGTCCGCCTCCTCCTCGGCCTCCGCGACCGCGCCGTCGCCGTTGCCGTTCTCCTCGGCGGGCCGCTGGTTGGCCGCGATCAGCTCCGCGAGCATGCCCGCGAGGGCGTCCACTTGGTGCCGGCGGAGCTCGGTGCCCGCCGCGGTCCGCGGCGGCTCGTCGTTGAGGACGCGCTCGAGGCCGAGCATCAGCCCGTAGCGCACCTTCCACCGGGACGAGGGCTCGCGGCGGCCGGCCTCCATCTCCGCGAGCGCGTCGTCGAGCGCGGCCCGCCGGGCGGTGCCGGGGGCGAGCGCCGCGAGCGGGTCCTCGCCCTCGTGCAGGAAGGGCTCGCCGAACCAGGACTCGGCGCGGCGGGCCGCTTCCGCCAGCTCCTCTGCTCGATCCGGCGTCAGCGCCGGGATGGTGGTCGCGTCGTGCATTCGCGCAGCACGTCCCGCCCGTGCCGCTCCTTCCGAAGAGTTGACGCTCGCCCGAGTGCCGGCGAGCGGTACGGGCAGAGCATACCGCAGCCGCCCCTCGCGCAGGGGCTCAGGCGGCGGCCGCCGCGAAGGGGCGGCCGGCGACCCGCTCCGAGATCCCCGTCTCGTCGAGGTGCCTCGTGATCCCTCCGAGCCAGAAGGGGAACCCGGCGCCGAGGAGGAGGCAGGTGTCCACGTCCGCCGCCTCCGCGACCACGCCCTCGTCGAGGATATGCCGCACCTCGTCCGCGATCGCCTCCAGCACCGCCTCGTGCAGCTCCTCCACGCTGCGCGGCGCGTGCGCGCGGACGACGACCTCGTCCCGCCCCTCCGCGAGGTTGTCGAGCGTGGCGAAGAGGGGGAAGCGGTCGGGGTAGGCGTCGTGCAGCGTGCGCAGCACGTGGTTCGCGACCCGCGGCCCCACCACCTGCAGGAGCACGGAGGGGGCCATGGGCAGGCCCAGGCGGAGCACCGCCTCGTCCGTCTCCTCCACCGTGTTGCCGTGCTCGAGCGCGTCCAGGAGCACGCACGTCATCCGGGTGAGCACGCGGTTGACGACGAAGCCGGGGGCGTCGCGGACGAGGACGGGGCGCTTGCGCAGCCGCTCCGCCACCTGCCTGGCGGTGGCGAGCGCGGCCTCCTCCGTGTACCGGGTGCGCACGAGCTCGACCAAGGGGAGGACGGCGACCGGGTTGAAGAAGTGCATCCCGAGGAGGCGCTCGGGGCGCGCGAGCGCGGCGGCCATCTCCGTCACGGAGAGGGCGGAGGTGTTCGTGGCGAGCAGGCAGTCGGAAGGGACGACGCGCTCGAGCTCGGCGAAGACCTCCTGCTTCACGGCCAGCTCCTCGAAGACGGCCTCGAGCACGAGGCCGCAGCCTGCGAACGGCTCCCACTCCGTACCCCCGCTGGCGAGCGAGCCGAGGAAGCGCGCCTTGCGCTCCGGAAGCCGCCCCCGCCGCGCCAGCCCGTCGAGCTCGGAGCGGATCCAGGCGAGCGCGTCCTCCACCTGCTCGCGGCTCACGTCGCGCAGCACGACGGGCACCTCCAGGCGGCGGAGGGCGAGCAGGGCGAGCTGGCGGGCCATGAGCCCGGCGCCCGCGATCCCCACCTTCTCCACCGGCCGGGACGGGGCGTCGGGGAGGCCCGGGGCGCGCCTCGCCCGCCGCTCGACGAGGAAGAACGCGTACAGTGACGCCTGGGCCTGGGGGCCGGGCAGCAGCTCGCCGAGCGCCTCCTCCTCGGCCCGGTAGCCCTCCTCGAGCGGCCACGAGGCTGCGCCCTCGATCAGGTCGAGCGCCCGGTAGGGAGCGGGCGCCGCCCCGTGCACCTGGCCGTCGAGACGGGCGCGGGCCTTGCGGACGACCTCGGCCGCGTCCGAGAGGTCGGCCTCGAAGCGCCGCTTCCCCGCGCCCTCCTCGATCCGCTCGAGGAGGAAGGCGAGCGACTCGTCGAGGAACTCGACGGGCTCGAGCAGGGCGTCCGCGAAGCCCGCGGCGAACGCCTCCGGCCCGGTGAGCATCCGGTTCTGGCGGAGCGGGTTCTCGACGATCACGCGCACCGCCTGCTCGGCCCCCACGAGGCGGGGCACGAGCTGCGTGCCGCCCCAGGCGGGGATGAGGCCGAGGAAGACCTCCGGGCAGGCGAAGTGGCGGACGGAGGAGGCGATCGCGCGGTAGTCGCAGTGGAGCGCGATCTCCACGCCGCCGCCGACGCAGGCGCCGTTGATCGCGGCCAGCGTCGGGAAGGGCAGCGCGCGCAGCCGGCCGAAGAGGGCCTGTCCGGCGGCGGCCCCCTCCCGGGCGCGCTCGGCGGTGATCTCGGCGAGCTCGTCCAGGTCGGCGCCCGCCGCGAACACGAACGGCTTGCCGGTGAGGAGGAGCCCCGCCCACTCCTCCGCCTCCACCTGGTCGAGCGCCTCGGCGAGCGAGCGCAGCGCCGCCTCCCCGAACGTGTTCGGCGTCCGCCAGTCCTCGCCGTTGTCCATGGTCAGGAGAGCGACCGGCCCGACGGGCGTCTCGACGCGGCGGAGCTTGAAGCGGGTGGGGGGCGCGCTAGCCACCGGCCTGCAGGTTCTCCCAGAGGAGCGCGGCCCCCATGCCGAGGCCGACGCAGAGGGCGGTCAGCCCGTAGCGCGCGCCGGGGCGGTCGCGGAGGCCGCGCGCGAGCTGCGCGACGAGCCGGATGCCGGTTGCCGCCAGCGGATGGCCGCAGGCGATCGCCCCCCCGTACGGGTTGAGCCGCGGGTCGTCGGGGGCGACGCCGACGCCCTCGCACCAAGTGAGAACCTGGATCGCGAACGGCTCGTTCACCTCGAAGAGGTCGATCTCGTCGACGGAGAGGCCGGCCCGCTCGAGCACGCGCCGGGTCGCGGGCACCGGGCCGAGGCCCATCAGCTCCGGCTCCACGCCGGCGTAGGCGAAGCCGGCGAGGCGCAGCTTCGGCTCGAGCCCGAGCTCCGCGGCGGCGTCGGCGGAGGCGAGCAGGGCCGCGCTCGCCCCGTCCGTCAGGCCGGCCGAGTTGCCGGCGGTAACCCGCCCGCCGGCGCGGAAGGGGGTGCGCAGGGAGGCGAGGCCCTCCATGCTCGTGTCCGGGCGGAGGAGCTCGTCGCGGGCGGCGACCGTCCACCCCTGCTCGGTGAAGACGGCCATGGGGACGACCAGGTCCGCCATCACCCCTTCCTCCCAGGCGCGCGCCGCCTTGCGCTGGGAGGCGACTGCGTACGCGTCCGCCATCTCCTTCGTCAGGTGGGGGAAGGCGTCGTGCAGGTTCTCGGCCGTCTCACCCATCACCGCGGCCGACTCGTCCACGATCCGCTCCGCCAGGAAGCGGGGGTTGAAGTCCACCTCCGCGCCCATCGGGTGGCGGCCCATGTGCTCCACCCCGCCCGCGAGGACGACGTCCGCGGCGCCCATGGCGATTTCCCCCGCGCCCGCGGTCAGCGCCGTGAGCGCGCCCGCGCACATGCGGTCGACCGCGAAGCCGGGCACCGTGTGCGGGAGCCCGGCGAGCAGCGCGACCGACCGCCCCAGGGTGAGGCCTTGGTCGCCGACCTGGGCCGTCGCCGCGAAGACGACGTCGTCGATCCGCTCGGGCGGCAGGGAGGGGGTGCGGCGCAGGAGCTCGCGGACGACCTTGACCGCCATGTCGTCGGCCCGCGTGCGCCAGAAGAGGCCGTCGGGGCCCGCCCGCCCGAAGGCGGTGCGGACGCCGTCCACGTACACAACCTCGCGCGGGCGCGCCACCGCCGCGAGACGATACTTCCCTCGTGGAGCGCGAGTGGGAGGAGCGCGTCCGCCGCGCGGTCGCCCGCTACCGGGACGGGGAGGCGCGCCTGCCGGAGGAGCAGGACGAGCGCCAGCGGCAGCTGACCCGCCTGGGGAACGCGGCTTGGGCGGCCGGCCTCTCCCTGCTCGCGCTCGAGCGCCGGGAGGAGGCGGCGGGCTGGCTGCGGCGCGCCGCCGAGCGCTACCGCGAGTCCTGGCCGCTCGCCCCGCCCGAGAGCTGGGGGCGGCCGATCGCGGCGATGAAGGCCTCGCTCCTCGCCGGCGACCGGGAAGGGGCGCGGGAGGACGCGCGCGCCTGCCTCGCGGCGGGCGCAGCCGGCTCCGCGAGCCCGATCGGCCGCTATGCGGCGGCGCTCGCCCACCTCGTGCTCGGCGAGGACGAGGCCGCGCGCGGGCTTGCCGCGACGCTGCTCCGAGAGGAGGGCTTCCCCCGTCCCGCGGCGACCGCTCTCGCCGCGCTCGCGGGCGGCGACGCGGGCGGCTACGCGGAGGCGGCGCGGTCGCTTCTCGCCGACTTCGAGCGCCGGGAGGCGTTCCTCGAAGACGTGCCGGTCGCGGACACCGTGCTCGTGCTCCAGCTCCTCGCCCGCGAGCGGGGCTCGGAGGCGGAGCTCGCCTCGCCGCTGCTCCTGGCCGTGCCCGCCGAGACCGGCTGACCCGGGCTCCGCGGGCGGGCCCCGCCCTCGCGGGCGCTACGGCTGGCCGGCGGCGAGCTCGCGGGCCCGCACCATCGCCGCCTGGATCGCGTTCAGGAAGGCCGCGCGGACGCCGGCGCTCTCCAGCTCGCGGATGGCGGCGATCGTGGTACCGCCGGGGGAGGTGACCATCTCGCGCAGCTCGACCGGGTGCAGCTTCGCGTCGCGGAGCTGCTTCGCGGTGCCGAGCATGGTCTGCACCACGAGCTGGGTGGAGATCTCGCGGGAGAGGCCGAGCAGAATGCCGGCCTCGATCATCGCCTCCGCGAGCAGGGCGAAGTAGGCGGGGCCGGATCCCGAGACGGCGGTGATCGCGTCCAGCGCCGCCTCGGGGACGCGGATGACGGCGCCGAGATGCGAGAGCGCCTCCTCGGCCAGGTCGAGGTGCTGCTCGCCTGCGTGCGCGCCGGCGCTCAGGCCCGCGATCCCCTCGTGCACGGTGGAGGGGGTGTTGGGCATCGCGCGCACGACGGGGACGCCGGGCGCGAGCCGGCTCTCGATGTGCCGCGTGGGGATCGCCGCAGCGACCGTGAGCACGGTCTGCTCGGGAAGGACGAAGGCGCCGATCTCGCCCAGCAGCCCCTCGATGTCCTGGGGCTTGACCGCGATGACGACGAGCGCGGCGCCGGCGACCGCCTCGCGGTTGGAGAGGGTCGCCTCGATCCCGTACCGCTCGCGCAGCTCGGCCGCGCGCTCGGCGCGGCGGGCGGTCGCCCAGATCTCGTGCGGCTCGCGCCAGCCCGAGGAGAGGAGGCCGGCGACGAGCGCCTCGCCGATCCGGCCGGCGCCGAGGATCGCGACCTTGCGCTGGTCGAGCATGGGCGGAGTCTACGGGCGGCCAGACGGGAGCCGCCCGGCCCGGGCGCGCGCCAGGCGGGCGCGCTCGCCGCTCGCGCCGGGGACGAG
>DATLYP010000134.1:0-18756 GCA_035574655.1 Gaiellaceae bacterium | reverse complement strand
GGACGAACCCGTACAAGACGGGCTCGGTCGACAGAGTCCTGACGCACTTCCGCGACGCCGGCCTCGACGCGCTCGTCGCGATCGGCGGCGAGGACACGCTCGGCGTGGCGGCGGCGCTCTACAAGGAGCACGCCTTCCCGGTGGTGGGCGTGCCGAAGACGATCGACAACGACTTGGCGGGCACGGACGTCACGATCGGGTTCGACACGGCCGTGCACGTCTGCACGGCGGCGATCGACCGCCTGCACACGACCGCCGAATCCCACAACCGCGTCATCGTCGTCGAGGTGATGGGCCGGAACACGGGCTGGATCGCGGCCGCCTCCGGGATCGCCGGGGGGGCGGACGTGGTGCTCGTGCCGGAGCTGCCGGCGACGATCGAGGACGTGTGCGACCACATCCGCCGCCGCCACGAGGAGGGCAAGGACTTCTCCATCGTCGTCGTCGCCGAGGGGTACACGCTCACCCGGCGCTCGGGGGAGCGCCTGGGGCCGGTCGTGCAGGAGGTGGACGAGTACGGGTTCGCCCGCCTGGGCGGGATCGGGCGTGTCGTCGCCGAGGAGATCACGCGCCTGACCGGCTTCGAGTCGCGCGTGACCGTGCTCGGGCACGTGCAGCGGGGCGGGACGCCGACCGCGCGCGACCGCTTCCTGGCGACCCGGCTCGGCCTGAAGGCGGCCGAGCTCGCGTGCGCGCAGGCCTGGGGGCGCATGGCGGCCGTGCGGGGGAACGAGATCGTGGACGTCTCGCTCGAGGAGGCGACCCGGGAGCGGCGCGCCGTCCCGCCGGGCTGGATCGAGGCCGGCCGCGTCGTCGCGTAGCGGCGCGCCCGGCGCTCAGCCCCCTGTCACACCTGCGGCCGCTCGGCAGCGACGAGCGCGGCCGCGGTCTCGACGGAGACGAGCACGGCGTCCACGCCTGCGCGCTCGAGCTCCGCGATGTCGTCCGCGGTGGCGTCCGGCAGCTCCGCGATCGCGAGCTTGCCGGCGGGGACGTCGTGGAGCAGGGCGAGGAGCGCCTCCAGCGGGTCGTCGTCCGGGTGGGCGCGGGCGAGCAGGAAGACCTCGGGGTCGACCGCCTGCAGGGCCCGGGCGAGCTCCTCGGGGCGGGTGACGCGGACGACCGGCTCCAAGCCGAGCGCCTGCGCCTCGTGCCACATGACCGTGTCCACGGGAACGACGACCGCGTCCGCGGCGAGGCCGCTCGCGACGTGCAGCGGCCCCCGGTAGAGCAGCGGCAGCTCGGACGACGCCCGCACCTCGCTCGCGTCCGGGCCGGCGACGAGGCCGTCCGCCCCCTGCCGCTCGGCGGTCCGCGCCGTCTTCGCGTCGCGCACCTCGACGAGGATCGAGATCGCCTCGCCCTCGGCAATCGCCTGGCTCAGCTTGCCCACCGAGGGCGAATGGTAATGAGCGGGGCGCAACCAACCCCTAACGTATGCCTCGCGTCTTCTCGAACATGGGGCTTCCGCTCGCCGCCGTCCTCCTCGCCGCGCTCCTTCTCGCGGCCGGGGCCTCCGCCGCCCGCATCGTGGGAACCGACGCCGCCGACAGGCTGCTGGGGACGCCGCGCGCGGACACGATCCTGGGCGAGGGGGGCGGCGACCGGCTCGCCGGGGGCGCCGGGCCCGACTTCCTCCACGGCGGGCCCGGCCGGGACCTGGCGGACGCGGGGCCTGGCGACGACCGGATCGCCGTCCAGTACGACGGCTCGCGCGACGACGTGCGCTGCGGGCCGGGGCGCGACCTGGTCAACGCCGACCCGCTCGACCGAACGGGTCCGGACTGCGAGCTCGTGGGGAGGCGGCTCGCGCGCGACCCGTACGGAGATGCGGAGGCGCAGCACGAGACGCACGCGGAGCCGGACACGCTCACCGTTGGGCGGACGACCGTGGCCGCCTACCAGGTGGGCAGGCAGTACGCCGGCGGCGCCACCAACCTCGGCTTCTCGGTCAGCACGGACGGCGGGCGCACGTGGCGCAGCGGGCTGCTGCCCGGCCTCACGCGCGCGAGCGTCCCGCCGGGCCCGCACGAGCGCGCGAGCGACCCGGTCGTCGCCTACCACGCTCCCAGCCGCACGTGGCTGATCGCGGCGCTGGCGCTCGAGGGGCGCGTCACGCGGCTGACGGTCAGCCGCTCGCAGGACGGCCGCTCGTGGAGCCTGCCGCTCGTCGCCGCCGAAGGGACGGCCTCCCAGGGCATCGCGTTCGACAAGGAGTGGCTCGCGTGCGACAACGGCGCCGCGAGCCCGTTCCGCGGCCGCTGCTACCTCGTCTTCACGGACGCGCGCCGGGGCGACGCGCTGGGCGTCGTCGTCTCGGGCGACGGGGGCGTCGTCTGGTCCGAGCCCGCCTACGTCCCCGTCTCCGGAGCGGTGGGCGCAGTGCCCGTGCCGACGCCCGCCGGCCGCCTCGTCATCCCCTTCCTCTGGCGGGGCAACCGGATGGCGGCGTCCGTCTCCGCGGACGGGGGAGCGACCTTCTCGCCGCCCGCCCCGATCGCGGACGTGCGGGCCCGCGCCGTCCGCGGCCTCCGCTTCTTCACCCTCCCGGCGGCGGACGTGGGGCCGGACGGCCGCGTGTGGGTGGCCTGGCACGACTGCCGCTTCCGGCCGGGCTGCGCCGCCAACGACGTCGTCGTCGCGAGCTCCCTGGACGGCGTCTCCTGGAGCGCGCCCGCCGAGGTCACCGGGGGGCGGAACGCGATGCTCCCCGCCCTCGCCCTCGACCCGACGAGCGGGCGGCTCGCGTTCGCGTACCACGTGGTGCGCCCGGCCGGCGGGATCGACGTGGAGCTCCTGGAGACGCGGCCCGGCGCGGGAACGCGCTCCTCGCCGCGGCGCCTCTCCGCGGAGACGATGCGGCCGGAGTGGCTCCCCGACACCGTCTCCGGGCGGATGCTCGCCGACTACATCGGCGTCACCTACACGGAGGGCCGCCCCCTCGTCGTCTGGGTGCTCGCGTCGCGCCCGCAGGACGGGGAGCTGCGCCAGGCCGTCTTCGCGACGCGCGGATAGGCGGGTGCCGTCGCAACGGGGGGTCAGGTCCCAACTGTTGCGGTGGAGGCCGATCAGCGCGGATCAGCGCCGGCCAGACGCAACAGGGGGTCAGGTCCCCGTTGTTGCAGCGGAACCCGACGCCGCGCAACGACCGGGACCTGACCCAGAGTGTTGCAACGGGGGTCAGGTCCCAACTGTTGCGGTGGAGGCCGATCAGCGCGGATCAGCGCCGGCCAGACGCAACAGGGGGTCAGGTCCCCGTTGTTGCAGGTCCCCGTTGTTGCAGCGGAACCCGACGGCGCGCAACGAACGGGACCTGACCCCCTGTTGCGCGCGCCTCAGAGCCCGATCGGGTGCCAGACGGTCTTCAGCTCGAGGAAGGCCTCGATCTCCCAGGGGCTGCGGGCCTCCGGAGAGGAGCGGACGACCCGCTTCACGTTCTCGGCCGCGAGCCGCTCCAGCTCCGCGCCCGAGCCGTCCACGCCCGTCAGGTCGATCGCGTTCACGTCCATGTGGCCGGCGAGCCAGGGCGCGAGCTCGTCCTGGAAGCCGGTGAGGATGTTCACCGCGCCCGCAGGCAGGTCGGAGGTGGCGAACGCCTCCGCAAGCTCGATCGCCGCGAGCGGGCGCGGCTCGGAGGCGACCGCGACCACCGCGTTGCCGCCGACGAGCGGCGGCAGGACCCGGGAGACGATGCCCCCGAGCGGCGGCTCCGCGGGCGCGAGCACGGCGACGACGCCGGTCGGCTCGGGCACGGTGAAGTCGAAGTAGGGGCCGGCAACCGGGTTCGCGCTCCCGAGCACCTGCGCGAGCTTGTCCGCCCAGCCCGCGTACCAGACGACCAGGTCGATCGCCTCCTCCACCTCCTCGCGGCCGGAGGAGACCCGCTCGAGGTCGGCGACGCGCGCCTCCAGCATCTCCGCGAGCCGGTACAGGACCTGGCCGCGGGTGTAGGCGGCGAGCCCCGACCAGGCGGGGAAGGCGGCGCGGGCGGCCCGCACCGCGTCGCGCGCGTCCTTGCGCGAGGCGCGGGCGACGTTCTGGCCCTCCGCCTCGTACGTCCGCCCCGACTCCGAGCGGGGGAAGGCCCCGCCGATGTAGAGCTTGTACGTCTTGCGGACGGGCAGCCGGCTCACTCGAAGCGGAGGTAGTGGGCGAGCCCGTGCCGGCCGCCCTCGCGGCCGAACCCGGACTCCTTGTACCCGCCGAAGGGGGAGGCGGGGTCGAAGCGGTTGTACGTGTTTGCCCAGACGACGCCCGCCCGCAGCCGCTCCGCCATCCAGAGGATGCGCGAGCCTTTCTCCGTCCACACGCCGGCGGAGAGGCCGTAGGGCGTGTTGTTCGCCTTCTCCACCGCCTCCTCCGGCGTCCGGAAGGTGAGCACGGAGAGCACGGGGCCGAAGATCTCCTCCTGCGCGATCCGGTAGCTCTGCGCCACCTTCGTGAAGAGCGTGGGGGCGAACCAGAACCCGCGCTCGGGGAGCCGGCACTCGGGCTGGTAGATCTCTGCGCCCTCCTCCTCCCCGCTCCGCACGAGCTCCCGGATCTTCTCCAGCTGGGCCCTCGAGTTGATCGCGCCCACGTCCGTGTTCTTGTCCAAGGGGTCGCCCACGCGCAGGGTGGCGAGGCGGCGCTTCAGCTTCTCGAGCAGCGGCTCGTAGATCGACTCCTGCACGAGCAGCCGCGAGCCCGCGCAGCAGACGTGGCCCTGGTTGAAGTAGATGCCGTTGACGATCCCCTCCACCGCCTGGTCGAGCGCCGCGTCGTCGAAGACGATGTTCGCCGCCTTGCCGCCCAGCTCGAGGGTCAGCCTCACGTCCCGCCCGGCGAGCTCGCGCATGATCAGCTTCCCGACCTCGGTCGAGCCGGTGAAGGCGAGCTTGTCGTACCCCTCGTGGCGGACGAGGTGCCCGCCCGTGCGCCCGTCGCCGGTGACGATGTTCACGACCCCGGGCGGAAGCTCCGCCTGCCGGCACACGTCGGCGAAGAGCATGGCCGTCAGCGGGGTCGTCTCCGCCGGCTTGAGCACGACCGTGTTCCCGCAGGCGAGCGCGGGCGCGACCTTCCAGGCGAGCATGAGCAGCGGGAAGTTCCAGGGGATGATCTGGGCGGCGACGCCGAGCGGCCGCGGCCGGCGGCCGGGGAAGGCGTACTCGAGCTTGTCCGCCCAGCCCGCGTGGTAGAAGAAGTGGGCGGCGGCGAGCGGGAGGTCCACGTCCCGCGACTCCCGGATCGGCTTGCCCCCGTCGAGCGACTCCGCGACCGCGAGCTCCCGGGAGCGCTCTTGGAGGATGCGGGCGATGCGGAAGAGGTACTTCGCGCGCTCGCTCGGCGCGATCCGCGACCAGCGCTCCTCGTACGCCTCGCGGGCCGCCTCCACCGCGAGCGCGACGTCCTCCGGGCCCGCCTGCGGGACCTCGAAGAGCGGCTCCTCGGTCGCGGGGGAGATGGACTGGAACCACTCGCCGGAGCGCGGCTCCACCTCCTTTCCGCCGATGAAGAGCCCGTAGCGCGGCTTCAGCTCGACGAGATCCCGCGCCTCCGGGGCGGGCGCGTACTCCCACTCGAGGAGCGCGGGGGCCGGGGAGGGGCGCTTCTCGACCTCGGCCATCAGGCGATGGTGACTCGCCTCTCGGACACCGCGCCTCCTCAGTCGACCGTGAAGTAGTCCTGCGACTGGTAGCGCCCCGTCCTCTCCTTGCGCAGCTGCATGAGCACGTCGTTGAGCAGGGTGGAGGCGCCGAAGCGGAAGAGGTCGGGCGTCATCCACTCCCCGCCGAGCGTCTCGTAGAGGAGGACGAGGTACTGCACCGCCTGCTTGGAGGCGCGGATCCCGCCCGCGGGCTTGATCCCCACCCTGTGGCCCGTCTCCAGATACACGTCCCGTACCGCCTCCATCAGGCAGAGCGCCACGGGCAGGGTGGCGGCGGGGCTGATCTTGCCCGTGGAGGTCTTCACGAAGTCCGCCCCGGCGGCGATCGCGAGCAGAGCGGCGCGGCGCACGTTGTCGTAGGTGCCGAGCTCGCCGGTCTCCAGGATCACCTTGAGCGGCGCCTCGCCGCACGCCTCCTTCACCTGGGCGATCTCGTCGTACACCTTCCCGTAGCGCCCGGAGAGGAAGGCGCCGCGGTCGATCACCATGTCCACCTCGTCCGCCCCGAGCTCCACCGCGGCCCGCGCCTCCGCGACCTTGAGCTCGGTCGGCGACTGCCCGGAGGGGAAGGCGGTGGCGACGGAGGCGACCCTGACCGCGCTCCCGGCGAGGCGCTCCTTCGCCGTGGGGACGAGGCTCGGGTAGACGCAGACGGCGGCCACCGGCGGGACGGCCGGGTCGGCCGGGTCGGGCCGCAGCGCTTTCGAGCAGAGCGCGGCCACCTTGCCGGGCGTGTCCTGCCCCTCGAGCGTCGTCAGGTCCATCATGCGCACTGCGAGCTCGAGCGCCCGCACCTTCGACTCGCGCTTGATCGAGCGCCGGGCGAGCGTCGCCGCCCGCTCCTCGAGCGCGACCGCGTCCACGGCGCCGACGCGGGGGAGCCTCGGCCCCGCGGGAAGCTCGAAGCCGCCGATGAGGGCCGGGGCCTTCGCCATCCGGCTGAGTGTAGTGGGCCGCCGGCGGCCGCCCGCGGACGCCGGGCGCGCGCTACAGCCCCAGCCGCTCGAGCATCCGGGGGTCATGCCGCCACTTCGGGCGCACCTTCACCTGCAGCTGCAGGTACACGGGGCGGCCGAGGAGCGCCTCGATCTCGGGGCGGGCGCGCGTTCCGATCTCCCGGATCATCGCCCCCTTGGCGCCGATGAGGATCCCCTTCTGAGACTCCGTCTCGACGTACAGGAACGCGCGCACGACCTTCTCCCCGACCTCCTCCACCTCCACGGTGATGGCGTGCGGCACCTCCTCTCGGGTCAAGTGGAGCGCCTTCTCCCGGATCACCTCCGCGATCCGCTCCTCGAGCGTCAGGTCGGTCGCCTGCTCGCGCGGGAAGTAGGCGGGGCCCTCCGGCAGCAGCGAGACGAGGTCCTCGCGCAGCTCGGGGATGCCTTGTCCCGTCTTCGCGCTCACCGGGTGCAGGGCGTGGAAGTCGCCGAGGCCGGCCGCAGCCTGGAGCTGGGAGAGGACGTGCGCCCGCTTCAGGCGGTCGATCTTGTTCAGGGCGATCACCACCGGCCTGCCGAGGGAGAACACGCGGCGGGCGACGAAGCGGTCGCCGGCGCCGATCCGCTCGCGCGCGTCGACGACGAGGAGGACGGCGTCCACGTCCTCGAACGACGTCTCCACCGTGCGCTGTAGGCGCTCGGTGAGCGGGTCGATCGGACGCTGGAAGCCGGGCAGATCGGCGAGCACGAGCTGGTAGTCGGGGCCGTTCGCGACGCCGAAGATGCGGCGGCGGGTGGTGTTCGGCACCTTGGAGGTGATCGCGACCTTCGTCCCGCAGAGCGCGTTCACGAGCGTGGACTTGCCCACGTTCGGCCGCCCGGCGACCGCGACGAAGCCGCTTCTCACGGCCGGACGCCCGCTGGGCTCACGGCAGGGCCGAGGCCTCGAACGATTCCGGCAGGAGCTCCCGCGCCGCCATCGCGACCACCCGCCCACCGTTGCGGAAGACGACGCGCTCCACGCCCAGCTCGAGCAGCCACTGGCGGCAGCCGCCGCAGGGGGAGGCGGTGACCGCGGCCGCGAGGAAGTCGCCGGGCCGGTAGCCCTCGGCGAGCGCGCGCGCGAGGGCCGCCCGCTCCGCGCACAGGCCGAGCGGGTAGGCCGCGTTCTCCACGTTCGCGCCCGCGATCACCCGCCCGTCCCGGGCGAGCACGGCGCACCCGACCTGGAACCGCGAGTAGGGCGCGTAGGCGCGCGCCGCCGCCTCGTCGGCGAGCCGCAGGAGCTCGAGGTCGCCGGGGGGGCCGCTCATCCGAAGGTCTGGAAGAGGAAGAGCGTGGTGAGGGCGCCGAGCGCCCCGCCCGTCGCCACCTCGGAGGCGGAGTGCACGCCGGACTCGACCCGGGTCTGGGCGACGAGCAGGGCGAGGATCAGGGTGAGCGAGGAGACGAGGAAGCGGTGGTCGGAGTCGTCGAGCACGAGCGTCACCGCCATCCAGCCGGCGAAGGCGACCGCCGCATGCCCGGAGGGGAGCCCCCCGCGCAGCGGCGTCCCCCGCCCGGTGAGCGCCTTGAGCGCGATGACGAGGATGACCGTGAGCGCGAGCGCGACCAGCGTCAGCTCGGCGGGCGCGTCGCTCAGCCGGTCGAGGAAGCGCGAGCTCCGCTTCGCGACCTCGCCGGAGAAGACGAGGTAGCCGACCGCGACCGCGTTCAGGCTCGCGACGAGGACGGCCCCGGCGGCGATGTCCTTCGCCAGCTTCGCCATCGGGTCGAAGGAGGTGGAGGCGACGTCCACCGCCGCCTCGATCGCCGTGTTCACGAGCTCGGCCACGAGCACGAACGTGATCGCCAGCAGCAGCACCATCAGCTCCACCTTGGAGACGCCGAAGGCGAGGGCGGCGAGGAGCACCCCAGCCGCGACGGCGAAGTGGATCCAGAGGTTGCGCTGCGTGCGGAGGGCGTGGATCACCCCTTCCGCGGCGTTGTCGAAGCTGTCGAGGAGCGAGGCGCTGCGCTTCGGGGTCATCGCGCGTGCTCCCGCTCGCGGGCCTCCATCTCCGGCCCGTGCTCGTACCCGAGCAGGTGCAGCAGCCCGTGCACGAGCGGCCCCGCCCACGCCTCCCCCGCCACCTGGGGGCAGAGGACGACGTCCCCGAGCGCCCGCGGCACCCCCTCCGGGAGCGGCTCGAGCCCGTCGAGGGGGAAGGAGAGGACGTCCGTCTCCTCCTCGACGCCCAGGTGCTCGCGCTTCAGGGATCGGATCTCCTCCGGGGCGACGAAGACGATCCCGAGCTCGCCCTCCTCCACCCCCTCGGCGGCGAGCACCCGCCGCGCCAGCTCGGCCGCCTCCCGCTCCGGCGCCTCCACCCCGCTCCGGTTCGAGGTCTCGACGGTGATCACGGGCGGCTCACCGGCTGCGCGCCGTCCCCGTCCTCTCCGCGTGGCGCTTGTAGGCCTCCACGATCCGCTGCACGAGCTTGTGGCGGACGACGTCCTCGTTGCCGAACTCGACGAAGGCGATGCCCTCGATCCCGGCCAGGATCTCCCGCACCTGGATCAGCCCGGACGCCTGGTCGCGGGGCAGGTCGATCTGGGTGACGTCGCCGGTGACGACCATCTTGGAGCCGAAGCCGAGGCGGGTGAGGAACATCTGCATCTGCTCCGGGGTCGTGTTCTGCGCCTCGTCGAGGACGATGAAGGAGTCGTTCAACGTCCGTCCGCGCATGAACGCGAGCGGCGCCACCTCGATCGTGCCCCGCTCCATGTACCCGGCCAGCCGCTCCGGGTCGAGCATGTCGTAGAGGGCGTCGTAGAGCGGCCGCAGGTAGGGGTCGACCTTGGCCAGCACGTCCCCGGGGAGGAAGCCGAGCCGCTCCCCGGCCTCCACGGCGGGCCGGGTGAGGATGATCCGCCCCACCGCCCCCTCCGAGAGCGCGGCGACGGCGAGCGCCATCGCCAGGTACGTCTTGCCCGTGCCCGCCGGCCCGACCGCGAAGGTGACCGTGCGCGAGCGGATCGCGTCCACGTACCGCTTCTGGTTCACCGTCTTCGGCGTGATCTTCTTCCCCCGGTGCCGCCAGACGACGTCCTCGAACACCTCGCGCACGTCCTCCGCCTGGTCGAGGGCGGCGAGCACGGCCCCCACCGTGTCCGGGCCGATCTGGTGCCCGCCCTCCACGAGCTCCACCAGCTCGCCGAGCACCTCCCGCGCCGCCGCCACGTGCTCGGCGTCGCCGCCCAGGGTCAGCCGGTTCCCGCGCAGGGCGATCGAGCAGCCGAGCCGCTCGCGGAGCGCGTCGAGGACCGCGTCCTCGACGCCGGCGAGCTCGGCCGCGACCTCGTTCGAGACGTCCAGCACCTGCTGGGCCACGGCCTCAGTGTAGGGAGGCCAGCCGCGCGTCCCCGCTCCATCTCGCGGCTCACCCTCGCCTTCGACGGCCAAGCGGAGGAAAGGGGGGAGCCGCATGTCGGAGGATGACGTCCTCTTCGGCTACCGGCTGCGGCTCTTCGACTACGCCGCCCGCGGGAGCGACGGCGGCCGCAGATGCCGAGCCGGTTGCCGGCGACGGTCGAGAGCGGATCGTCGCCTTCGCGATCGCCCAGCCCCGCTTGCCGCGAGGGCAACCCGAGCGCGAACCAGACCTCGGCGCTCGCCCGGCGGGTGGCACGCGAGGCGAAGGCGGCCGGCTGGCGGCTCGAGCGCGTCCTCTGCGATAACGGCACCGAGTCTCGCAGCGAGAGCTTCCCGGGCACGGTCGCCGCGCTCGGAGGGCGCCCGACATACATCCGCTCGGGCAGGCCGCAGACCGACGGCAACCTCGAGGCCCCGCACGGCTCATCCTCGAGGAGCGCTGGCGGCCGGCGTTCGCCCGCTACCTGCGGCCGCGCTACACCGGGCTCAAGCGCGGGCTCACCGCCGCCTCACCGAGCACAACGTCGACCGCGTCCACCACGGCCGCCCCACCCGTGGACGCATCCCGGCGGAGATCATCGGCGGTGCCCGCAAGACGGAGGCGAGAGGAGCCGCACCTGTCGGCGCATCTCGGAGTCGGTCAGGCTAGGCGAGCTTCTCCTTGACGAGCTGGGAGACGGTCGAGCCGTCCGCGCGCCCGGAGACCTGGTGCATGACGCCGGCCATCACCCGCCCCAGGTCGCGGATACTGGTCGCGCCCACCTCGGAGATGACGTCGTCGATGATCTCCTCCAGCTCCTCCTCGGTGAGCGGCTCGGGCATGAACTCCTCGAGCACCTGCAGCTCGAACTCCTCGTCCGCCGCCTGCTCCTCGCGCCCGGCGGCGCGGAACGCCTCCGCCGCCTCCACCCTGCGCTTGCGCTCCCGCTGCAGCACCTGCAGCTCCTCCTCCTCGGAGAGCGGCCGCCGCAGCTCCTTCTCGGCTGCGCGGAGCGCGTTCAGGATCAGGCTGAGCGCGTCTCGGCGGCGCTCGTCCCGGGCGAGGCGCGCCTGCCTGAGCTCCCTCTCGATGCGGGCGATCAGGCTCACTTGCCGACCCCTAGGGCGGCGAGGGCCCGTTCGGCGTCCAGACGCCCGCCCAGCACGTGCCAGTGCAGGTGGAAGATCGTCTGGCCGGCGCCCGGCCCCACGTTGACGAGCACCCGGTAGTCCTGCAGGCCCGCCGCCTCCGCCGTCTCCGCCACGAAGCGAAGCATGCGCGCCGCCTCCTCATCCGGGAAGGCGGCGACCTCCCGGAACGTGGCGACGTGCCGCTCGGGGATGACGAGCAGGTGCGTCTCCGCGAGCGGGTTGATGTCCCGGATGGCGACGAACCCGTCCCCGCGGAGCACGTGCTCGCCCTCCCGGACGAGCCGGCAGAAGAGGCACTCAGGCGGCGACGGCAAGGATCCCCTCCTCGGCGAGCGCGACCGCGCGCGCCGGCACGAGCTCGCCCACCGGCGCGTCGAGCAGCCAGGGCGTGTAGTCCTCGGCGTAGCCGCGCCCGGGGCGGTCGACGAGCACGCGCTCGACCGTCCCCAGCTTCGCCCGCCAGCGGCGGCGGGCGAGCCGGGCGGAGAGGGCGCGCAGGCGGGCGCTCCGCTCCCGCTTCACCTCGGCCGGCACGGGGTCCTCGCCGGCGGTGGCCGTGCCCGGGCGGGGCGAGTAGGGGAAGACGTGCACGCCCGTGATCCCGGCCCGCTCCACCACCTCGAGGGTGCGCCGGAAGGCGCGCTCGTCCTCGCCGGGGAAGCCGACGATCACGTCGGTCGTCAGGTTGAAGTCCGTGAGCGGCTCGAGCTTGGCCAGGTACTGGGCGGCGCTGTAGCGGCGCCGCATCGCGTGCAGGATGCGGTCGTCCCCGGACTGCAGGGGGACGTGCAGGTGGCGGGCAGCGGTCGGGGTCTCGCGCAGGGCGGCGACGAGCTCGGGCGTCAGGTGGTTGACCTCGATCGAGGAGAGGCGCAGCCGCTCCACCCCGGGGACGGCGCCCGCCTCGCGGAGCAGGCGCGGCAGCCCGTACCCCGCCTCCCGGTCGCGGAAGCAGCCGAGGTTGACGCCCGTGAGCACGATCTCCCGGTGTCCCTGCGCGGCGCGCTTGCGCACCTCGGCGAGCACCGCCTCCGCCCGCCGGCTGCGGGTCGGCCCGCGGACGAGCGGGATCACGCAGAAGGCGCAGGAGAAGGAGCAGCCGTCCTGGATCTTGACGAACGCGCGCGTGCGCTCGAGGCGGGCCTCGGCCTGCACGCAGCCGATGGCGCCGACGTCGCCCGCGACTGCGGCCGGCGTCTCCTCGCTCGGGCGAGCGACGACCGTCACGTTGGGCGCCACGCGCTCGAAGGCGCCGGGCAGGCGCGCGGCGCACCCGGTCACGTACACGCGGCGGTGGGTGCGGGCCGCCCTCGAGACCGCCTGCCGCGACTTCGACACGGCCTCGTGCGTGACGCAGCAGGTGTTGACGACGGCGACCTCGGCGCCCTCCTCGGACTCCGCGTGCCCGTCCGCGAGCAGCCGCTCGCGCAGCGCCTGCGCGTCCGCGTAGGAGACCTTGCAGCCCAGGAAGCGGACGGAGAACGTCGCCATGGGACGACCAAGCTTAGAGCGCCTCGAGGGCCTCGGCGGCCCATCCCTCCAGCTCCAGCCGGCGCAGGCGCCGCCAGCCGGGCGCGCGCACGGCGTCGCGGGCGAGGTAGCCGGAGACGATCGCCCGCCGCGCCGGGCGGCGGGCGAGGAGCGCCTCCACGGCCGGGAGCTCGATGTTGGCGACCACGAGGTCGGCCTCGGGCAGCGGGTCGCGGAGGACGTCCGCCTGCCGCACTTCGACGGCGACGCGGTTGCGGCTGGCCGTCTCCGCCGCCGCCTGCACCGCCGCCCCGTCCACGTCGAGCGCGAGCACGGGGGCGAAGCCGAGACGCGCGCCGGCGGCGGCGAGCACCCCCGAGCCGCAGCCCGCGTCCAGCAGGCTTCCCCGCTCGCTGCCCGCGAGGAGCTCGAGGCAGGCCCGCGTGGTCGGGTGCGCCCCGGTGCCGAAGGCCCGTCCCGGATCGACGATGAGGGCGCACTCCCCCGGGGGCGGGGCCGCCCACGGGGGCCCGATCCAGAGCCCGCCGGCCTGGACCGGTCGGTGGAACGCCCGCCAGCGATCCTCCCACCCGTCCTCCACGGGCTCCGTGCGCAGCCCCGGGAAGGCGGCGCGCAGAGCCGCCAGCCCCGCCTCCTCCACGTAGGCGGCGAGCTCCACCCAGCCCTCGCCCTCCACCTCCTCGAAGCCCGCGGGGACGAGGGCGAGCAGGCGCGCCCGGGCCGTCTCCGCCTCCTCCGCGGGCACGCGGATCGCCGCGCGGCGGAGCCCGCTCAGCGGAGGGCGCTCTTCAGGCGCTGGAAGAACCCCTCGTCGTCGCCGCCCTCGCCGGTGTACGCGTCGCGCCCGGTCGCGCGCGCGAACTGCTCGAGCAGGCGCCGCTGCTCGTCGTCGAGCCGCGTCGGGACGGCCACGTCGAGGCGCACGTACAGGTCTCCGGGCGGCCCGTGCAGGGAGGGCATGCCGCGGCCGCGCAGCACGCGCACCTCGCCGGGCTGCGTCCCGGGCGGGATCTCGAGCTCGACCTCCCCGCCCGGGGTGGGCACGGTGACCGTGGCGCCGAGCGCGGCGTCGGTCATCGGCACCCGCACCGCGGCGTGGAGGTCGTCCCCGTCGCGGAGGAAGTGGGGATCGGGCCGGACGCGGACGGCGACGATCGCGTTCCCCTGCTCGCCCCCCTGGTAGCCCGCGTGCCCTTCGCCGCGGATGCGGATGCGCTGGCCGTCCTGGATGCCGGGGGGCACATCCACCTCCAGCCGGCGCTCCTCCATGCGGCGCCCCTCGCCGTCGCAGTCGGGGCACGCCTCCTCCAGCACCCGCCCGGAGCCGCGGCAGTCGGGGCACGTCCGCTGCTGGACGAACTGGCCGAACAGGCTCTGCGACACGCGGCGCACGATCCCGCCCCCGCCGCAGGTGGGGCAGGTCCGCGTGCCCGTCCCCGGGGCGG
Organism: Gaiellaceae bacterium; assembly: GCA_035574655.1. Classification (GTDB taxonomy): domain Bacteria; phylum Actinomycetota; class Thermoleophilia; order Gaiellales; family Gaiellaceae; genus GMQP-bins7. Next base: position 4,683 of record DATLYP010000134.1, on the reverse strand, counting down.
CGCCGCTTCCGCCGCAGCGCCGGCAGGGGACCGCCATCCGCACGGGCACGGTGACGGTGACGCCGTGGTACGCCTCCTCGAGGCTGATCTCGACCACCGCCTGCACGTCGCCGCCGCGGGTGGCGCGCGCCGACCTCGCGCTCGGGGCGCCCAGGATGTCCTCGCCGAAGAAGGCGGCGAAGAGGTCGGAGATCGTCCCGAAGTCCCGGAAGCTGGGCTCGAAGCCGCCGCGGCGCAGCCCCGCGTGCCCGTACCGGTCGTAGGTGGCGCGCCGCTCCGGGTCGGAGAGCACCTCGTACGCCTCGGCGACCTCCCGGAAGCGCTCCTCCGCGTCCGGCTCGGCGGAGACGTCCGGGTGCAGCTCGCGGGCGAGCTTTCGGAAGGCGCGCTTGATCTCCGTCCCGCTCGCGCCGCGGCGGACGCCGAGCACCTCGTAGTAGTCGCGCTCCCTCGTCGCCATCGCCCGCGGGGTCAGGCCTCGTCGTAGATGTCCTCGACGAAGCGCGAGAGCTCGAAGGCGGCGGCGCGGACGGCGCGGATCGCCTTCTCGTAGTCCATGCGCAGGGGGCCGACGAGCCCGACCGCGCCGAGCGGCGTGTGCCGCACGCCGTAGGTGGCGCCGACGAGCGAGGCGCCCGCGACGCGCGCCCCCGCGAGCTCCGGCCCGACGTGCACGACCGGACGGGCCGGCTCGAGCGCCTCGCTCAGGAGCTGGAGCACGGCCGCGCGCCGTTCGAGCAGCTCGAGCAGGCGCATCGCCGCCTCCACCTCCTCCGCGCGCGCCTCCTCCAGCAGCCCGGCGGCGCCGCCGACGAACACCTCGGGCAGCTCCTCCGGCCGCGGCTCGAGGAACGCCTGCGCGAGCAGGGAGACGAACTCGCGCTCGCGCGGGCTCAGCTCCGCGTCGTCGAGGCGGCGGCGGAGCGAGCGCGTGCCCAGCCGCTCCCCCACCGCCCGCTCGTTGAGGAAGGCGGCCGCCCAGCTGACGAGGCCGCGGTCGACCGGCTCCTCGAGCCGGAAGACGCGCTTGGTCACCCCGCCCGTGGAGGTGATGACCACCACCATCACCGCGGTCGGCTGCAGCGCGAGCACCTCCACGTGGCGGATCGTCGCCGTCTCCAGCGTGGGCGCGGAGACGAGCGCGAGCAGCCGGGTCACGCGCGAGAGCGTCTCCGTCGTCGCCCGCAGCGCGTCCTCGATCTCGTCCCGCATGGCGCGCAGGCCGACCCCGAGGAGCGCGGGGCCGCCTTCGACCGTCTGCACGAGCTCCTCCGCGTACACGCGGTAGCCGCTCGCCGTCGGCACACGCCCGGCCGAGGTGTGCGGGTGGGTCAAGAGCCCGAGCGCCTCCAGCTCGGCGAGCTCGTGGCGGACCGTGGACGGCGAGACGTCGAGGCGCGCGCGCTCGACGAGCGCCCGCGAGCCGACCGGCTGCCCCGTCGCCACGTACTCCTCGACCACGCGCCGCAGGAGCTCCCGCTTGCGCTCCGTCAGCTGCTCCGTCAGGTCATGCGTCGCCTGCATCCCCTCGTCCGATGGTAGCCGTGCGCCCCGGCGGGTCTCCTCGCCCGCCTCTTTCACTTTCGCCGGAAACCAGGCAGAATGCGACCTCGGGGAACCGTCCAAAGGGGGACGACTGCAGGGGGAGATGGACACGGCGGCGTGCACCGCCTCCCACGGTCGATGGGGCGAGGGCGCAGCCTTCGCTGCCGGACGGACGGCTTCGTGCCGGCAGCGGGGGCAGGTGGTCGTTCTCGTCGCCTTGCTCCTGCCGGCGCTCATGGCGCTCGGGTCGATCGTCATCGCGGTCGGCAACTGGTTCGTGCACGCCCGCCACCTGCAGACGAAGGTGGACGCGGCCGCGCTCGCCGGCGGCGGGGTGTGGGGCTTCCCCTGCGGCCCCGACATCGACGCGAACATCGAGGCCCAAGCCCGGCGCTACGTCGGCCCGCATACGGCCGCCGACGGCACCACCCGCGCGACCCCCTTCAACCCCCAGGTGGGCGGCGTCGGCGCCGACCGGATCTACGTCGCGCTCAACCAGGCCACATGGTGGAGCGGATCGTTCGCGGCCGCGGACTTCACGAGCCCGTCCGGCTCCGTGTGCCAGTCGAAGGTCCTCGACGTCAAGGCAACCGAGCGCGACGCGCCGCTCCTCTGGAGCTGGCTCCCCTTCTTCCCGGACATCAAGCGCAAGGCGCGCGTGCAGATCGAAGAAGTCGAAGGCCTGACCGGCTTGCTCCCGATCGCGGTTCGTGTTCCGCAGCCGCTGAGCGCAGCCGCTGTCTTCTACGACGAGGCCAGCGCGACAAAAGAGATACTCGACGTGCGGCCGTTCCGGCAGATCTGCACCGTGGGCGAGCCGACGTGCATCTTCGGTGCCCCTCCGGGCCTCGGGCACTGGACAACCGAGCCCAAGACGGGATCGACCGATACGTGGGCGCAATTTTCCGTCAGGGCCAAGACAGGCCTCGTCGTCGCCACGAGCGTCCGCCCCTCATGTGCGGTCGGAAGCCCGCCCTGTCTCGACACCTCGCCAGCGACGTGGAAGGGCAAGTCGATCGACGACTACTGCAGGCAGGCGGGGGATGCTGTTCAGTGTTACGACGCCGACGGCGCCGGGAGCGCGCAACTCGTCCGCTCCGGCGTCCATCTCATCGCCGGGTACGAGAATGTGTCCGTCGCGGCGGGTCCGAACGTTCCGCAGGTGCGCGACGCCTGGCTCGAAAACGTGAGTTGCGCTGCGAACGGGTACTTCAACTCGATGCCGACCTCATGCCGCGTCAAGCTGAACGTTCGGGTCGACATCGGATCGTGCCTCCGGGGTCCCGGCGAATGTTTCGACGACCCCAGCCAGACGCCCGCCAAGGAGACTCGAAAGGCGTCGCCCGACCCGCTCGAGCACAACGTGCAGGTCCGGTACTGCCTGGCCCGCTCGGGCCAGACGGGAAGCGTATGCGATGGCCAGTTCTCGGAGGCCCAGGAGCTCGCGTGCACCGGCGGGCCGGGAGTCGTGACCTGCTCGAGTCAAGCCGGAACCCACCCGCTGATCCAGCGCGAGTCGAGGGAAAACGCGTTCGCGATCGAGGTCCGTCTCCGCCGAACGGAGGTGACCGGCTTTCCTGAATGCCGGGCAGACGGCGACTTCAAGGACACTTGCCGATTCTTCTACACGGGGAACGGCTACGCGGGGGACAGCGTGCTGCCGACGGCCGAGCAGATCCTCGCCGCGCCACTCCACCGTTCGTTCATGGGCGGGATCGACCGAACGGGACCCTTGAAGTGGCTTCGCTTGACCGTGGACACCGACTGCGTCATGGACACGCTGCAGGATCGGATCGTCGGTCAAGACCCCCTCAGCGGCAAAGACGCAGCCAGCCAACCCAGAGGGCAGGAGCGCTGCTACATCGTCGAGATGGGGATGGCCGGCGGTTTGGCGCGCGACCAAGACGAGCCGCCCATCGCCCTCAATCTCGGAACCGGATCCAGCCAGCGGGCGGTCATCGACTGCGACCCGAGCATCCCGAACCTCAAAGAGGAGATCCAGCTCGGGTGCCAGTCGCCCTCGTACGCCGCGAACAAGTTCGACACCACGCCGGTCTGTCCCGGCACGGCAGGGTTCTTCAATCTCCCGAAGCCCGAGCCGTTCGCGAACTGGCCTCCGTTCCGCTGCGTGCTCACACAGACGACCGCGAACCCGGAGCAGATCATTCAGGGCTTCAATCTCCGGCTGTTCGGACGCCAGAACAACCCGAAGTGCCCGGCAGACCTTCCGCGGTCCGACCCGTCGTTCACATGGGGCCGCAACTACTGGCACCGCGCGAACAACGCGAACAACGACGAGATCACGTTCGCATGGGACGCCGACACCCCCGACAGGTCCGACGACTGGGGGAACGAGATCGCCGACCTCGACCCGAGGCTCGTGACGCTCTTCTTCACGAGCTACAGGTCCTTCGACTCGCCCGGCAACGAGGTCTACCCGATCATCGGCTTCGGGAACTTCTACATCACGGGCTACGGAACGACCCAGAACGGGTCCTGGCAGGGAGGCGCGCCGGACGACCCCTGCACGGACGGGAACAGCAGTGGAATCACCGGCGCCGGGAATCTCCCGCCGCCCGACCTCGACTACTCGCGAAACACGACCTGGGTCTGGGGCCACTTCGTCAAGGACGTCAAGCCCAATCCCTTCTCGACGAGCACGTCCGGCATCCTCTGCAACCCGGAGGCGAGCTTCCAGCCCTGCGTCGCGGTACTCGTCGAGTAGGCGTCCCGTCGCGCGCGAGCGCTACGTGAGCGCGAGCAGCTCGGCCGTCACCGCGCCGCCCAGGAAGCGGCCGCGGCGGGTGAGCGCGACCTCGGGTCCGCGGCCGTTCGCGCGCACCTCGACGAGGCCGCGAGCGCGGAGCCGCTCGAGCGCCTCGCCGTCGACCGCGTCCTCGAGGCCGGCGAGCGGGAGCGGCTCGTCGATGCGCAGGCCGAGCAGCAGGCGCTCGCGGGCGCGCGTCGCCCCGTCGAGCGGCTCGAGCTCGCGCGGCGGCGCTTCGCCCCGGGCGAGCGCGGCGAGGTAGCGCCCGATCGCCGCCAGGTTCCGGCGCCGTACCCCGCCGAGCGTGGACACGGCGCCCACGCCGATGCCGAGGTAGTCGCGCCCGCGCCAGTAGGCGAGGTTGTGGCGGG
>DATLYP010000133.1:0-19083 GCA_035574655.1 Gaiellaceae bacterium | reverse complement strand
GCGCTCGCCGTGGACGACGGCGCCGTCACCGGCCTCACGCTCGCCGCCGCCTGCCGCTGGGCCCGCGCCGCGGGCGCCTCCGCGGTCGTCGCCGCCGTCCCCGTCTCCCACCCGCGCGGCCTCGCCCGGCTGCGCGCGGAGGCGGACCGGGTCGTCTGCCCGCACGAGGTCGAGGAGCTCGCCGTCGTGGGCCAGGCCTACGACGTCTTCGACCCGCTCGACGAGTGGTACGTCGCCTCGCTCCTCGCGGACGCCGCCCGACCCGGGCCGGCCTGAGCGCTCAGCGCTCCAGGAAGACGGCGAGCGTGGCGGTGAAGCCGTGCAGGAAGGCGCGGCCGCCGACGGGCCCGATCTCGCCCCCGCAGAAGAAGCCGGCCACCGCCTCCGTCCCCAAGAGCTCGGAGGCGAGACGGGCGTCGTGGTCGGGCTCCGGGAACATGCGCGTCCCCCGCCCGTTGCAGGTGAAGAGGAGCGCCCCCGCCGGCCGCGCGCCCGACGGGAGCCCGGAGAGCGTCCGGCGCAGGTCGGCGTCGGCGGAGGCGGGGTCGCGCGCGAAGAAGCGCACCGTCTGCCCCACGCGCACCGTCTCGCCGAGGACGAGCGCCCCCGTCCGCTCGTCCGCGCCGAGCACGCCCCGCATCAGGTAGTCGCCCACGTCGTACTCGGGGCGGTTCTCGTCCACGACGATCCCGGCCAGGATCCCCTGCGCGGCGAGCGCCTGCTCGCGGGCGGTGAGCGAGGCGATCTCCGCCCGCAGCCGCTCGAGCGCGGGCCTGCCCGCGAGCTCGTGCACGACGTTCCCCTCACAGCGGGTGACCACCGACTCGCGCCCGAGCGGCCGGCAGCCCTGCGAGACCAGGGGAAGGACGGCCACCCCGGAGACGACGGCCCCGACCGCGCCCTCCGGGTGCGCCTCGTCGTCCACGAGCAGGGCCTGCTCGCCCCGCTGCCGGCGGCCGACGGCGAGCCCGCCGACGACGGGCGCGGCCGCGCCCGTCTCGTTCAGCGTGGCGAGGAACGGCGCGACTGGGAAGGTGAAGGGGTCGGCGAGGAGGAGGACGAGGTCCGCGACCTCCGGCCGGGGGAAGCCGGCGATCGCCATCCCGCCCGCCGCCTCGACCGCGTTCGCGTGGAAGACGCGGATCGTCGCGTCCGGGAGCGAGGCGGCCCAGACCGCGATCGCGGGGCCGGCCTCGAGCTCCCGCCGCCCGGCGACGACGCCCTCGGCGACGCAGCCGAGCAGGTGCCGCGGCTCGAGCTCCTCGCGCACGGCCGCGGACGCCTGCTCGGCCTCGTCGAGGTGGGCGGGGGAGAGGAAGCAGAACGCGAGGTCGACCTCCGCCCCGGCGACGGCCGCGGAGGCTGAGCGGGCCGCCTCGCGCGCGGCCTCGACGGTCTCGGCGGCCGTGGAGAGGCCGGCGCCGGCCCGGCAGGCGAGAGCCTGGTGGGCCATGCGCCCAGTGTAGAGGGGCGGCGCGGGCGGGCCGGATGCGGCGCGCCGGGCGCGCGCCGGGGCCGTACCCGGTAGCGTGCGGCGCGATGATCGACCTGCGTACGGACACGGTCACGCAGCCGACGGAGGGGATGCGGCGCGCGATCGCCGAGGCGGCCGTGGGCGACGAGCAGAAGCGGGAGGACCCGACCGTGATCGCGCTCCAAGAGCGGGTCGCGGCCCTGCTCGGGCAGGAGGCGGCGCTCTTCCTGCCGACGGCGACGATGGCGAACCAGATCGCGCTCAAGCTGCACGGCAGGCCGGGGGACGTCCTTCTCGCCGAGGAGACCTCGCACGTGCTCGTCTACGAGTACGGCGGGCCGGCCGTGCACGCGGGCCTGCTGACGGTCGGCCTCCGGGGTCGGGCGGGCCGCTTCTCGGCCTCCGAGCTGCGGGCGGCCGTGAGGCCGAGCGCGAAGCAGGCCGACCAGCGGGCCGCCGTCGTCTCGCTCGAGGACACGCACAACAACGCCGGCGGGCGGGTCTGGCCGCTCGACGAGCTGGAGGAGGTCGTGGCGGCGGCGCGCGAGCTCGGCCTCCGCGCCCACCTGGACGGGGCGCGCCTGCTGAACGCCGCCGTCGCGCAGGGGGTGGAGCCGCGGACGATCGCCGGCCGCTTCGACTCGGTCACGCTCTGCCTCTCCAAGGGCCTCGGCTGCCCGCTGGGGGCGCTCCTCGCGGGCTCCGCCGAGCTGATCGAGCGGGCCTGGCGGGAGAAGCACCTCTTCGGGGGCGCGATGCGGCAGGCGGGGATCGTGGCCGCGGCCGGGCTGTACGCGCTCGACCACCACGTCGAGCGCCTGGCCGAGGACCACGCCCGCGCGCGCCGGCTCGCCGAGCGCCTCGCGGACGCGGGGCTGCCCGTCGATCTCGAGCAGGTGGAGACGAACTTCGTCCAGATCGACCTCGCCCCCCTCGGCCTCGGGCGGGAGGAGGCGCTCGCCCGGCTGCGCGCGGAGGGGGTGGGGCTCTCCGCCACCTACCACCCGACCCGCATCCGCGCGGTCACCCACCTCGGGATCGGGGACGAGGACGTGGAGCGGGCGGCCGAGCTCGTGCCGCGCGCGCTCGGCGTCCGCGTCCCCGCGTAGCCCGCGCGCGTCCCGCCGCAAGCGGAGCGGCTAGCGAACGACGAGCGGCGGGCTGGCGAGGCGCTGCGCCGGGTACCAGACGCGCAGCTTCGCGCCCTTCGGGGCCGTCACGGTGCGGACGAAGTAGCCGCGCGGCGACGTGCGCGCCGCGGGGCCGATCGCGACCCAGCGGCTCGCGGCGAGCCGCTGCAGCACGTAGCGCTGGCGGCCCTCTCCCGGGCGCACCTGGCCCCAGACGACGGTGCGCGAGCCGCGGCGCGCGACCTGCGCCAGGGGGAGCGCGGTCGCGGCCAGCGCCGGCTTCGGGCGCCCGGCGACCGTCTCCAGCCCGCTCTGCCAGCGCGCGAGATCGGGCTCGTCGCGGTACAGGTAGTGGACGAGCATGTCCACCCGCGGGGCGAGGTAGACGCGGCGGGCGGCCTCGCCGATGAAGCGCGCCTGCTGGGCGAGGCTCACGCCGAAGGGCTCGGGCGGCCGCGACTGGTAGGCGTACTCGGTCAGCCAGATCCGCGCCCGCGGGAAGGCGTGCGCGACGAGGCGCACGAGCCGGTCGAGCGAGGCCATCGTGATCGTCCCGCAGGTGCGGCAGCCGCCCCGGTAGGGCGTGTCGCCGGGGAACACTGGGTAGGGATGGTGGGCGTACACGTCGAGCTGCGCGCCCGCCCTGTCCATCCGGCGCAGGAAGTCGACGGGGGAGACGCCGTCCCGCCCGGCCCGGGGCGCGGTCACGCCGCCGGCGACGAGGGCGCGCGGGTTGGCGCTCTTGATCCCCCGGTAGGCGGGGTTGAGGATGCGGGCGACGTAGGTCTCCGGGGAGGCGGGGTTGAGCCAGAGCGGCTTGTTCGGCTCGTTCCAGACGAGCCAGCGCGTGACGAACCGGTAGCGGCCGGCGGCGGCGCGCGCGAAGCGGAACGCGTGCTCGGGCTCGAACGGCGCCACGTTGGGGCCGAGCTCCCCGTTCGCCCACGCCGGCGTCCCCCAGATCGTCGCCACGGGCTGGATGCCCCGGCGGCGGAGCGCCTGCAGCAGGCGGTCGGCGCGCGCCCAGTCGTAGCGGCCGGGGGCCTGCTCGATCCGGTGCCAGTGCAGGGTCACCCGGACGACGTCGACGCCCAAGCGGTCGAGGCGGGCCACCCGGCTCGAGAGCGTGCCGGGGCCGTGCTCGAGCCAGGCGTCGTCCTGGATGCCGAAGAGGACCTGCGGGGAGGCGGCGGCGGTCCCGGCGGTCGCGGGCAGGGCGGCGAGGGCGAGCAGGGCCGCGGCGAGAAGCCTCATCCTCTGAACGGATACCCGCTCGCCCGAGCGAGCACGCCGGGTGCCCACGGTTTCCTTACGAGGTCCAAAACGCCCGCTGCGGTTCGCGCCCTTCGTCCTCGTCGCGCCCTGTTGCCCTAGCGGCGATCGCCGGCGAGGAAGAAGGCGACGGCGACCGCGAGGTAGCCGGCGAGGAGGAGGGCGCCGCGCGCCCGGCTCGAGCGGCCCCCGAAGAGGACGAGCGAGGTGAAGACGACGGACACGGCGAGCGCCGCGATCTCGACGAACCGGAAGCTGAGCGCGAGCGGCTCGATCAGCCAGGAGAGAAGCGCGACCGCGGGGACGAGGAACACGGCGACCTGCGCTGCGGAGGCGAGGGCGATCTCCCCCGCGAGCGCGATCTTGCCCCGGTAGGCGACGACGACCGCGCCCCCGTGCTCCCCCGCGTTGCCGACGATGGCGACGATGACCGCGGCCACGAAGAACTCGCTCAGCGCCGCCTGCTCGGCGAACGTCTCCAGCGAGCCGACGAGGATCTCGGCGACGAGCGCGGTGGCCGCCGTGGCCAGCGCGAGCGCGACGAGCGCGGTGCGCAGGGACCAGGCGCGGATGTCCTCGTCGCTCGCCACGTGCAGCTTGTGGTGGCGGCGGAGCGAGTACCACATCGCGCCCACGTAGAGCGCGAGGAGCGCGATCGAGACCGGGATGGAGAGCGCGGCCAGCGAGCCGCGGTCGGGGTCGCCCCGCCAGCCGGGGATCGCGGGGACGAGGAAGAGCAGCGTCGCCACGGCGAGCAAGGCGAAGGCGAGCAGGCTGGAGAAGCGGTCGAGGCGGCCGCGGCCGCCGGCGACGAGCGAGGCGCCGAGCACGAGCAGCAGGTTGGAGACGACGCTGCCCGTGAGCGAGCCGCGCACGACCTCGGTCAGGCCCTGGTGCACGGCGAGGAGCGCGATGATCAGCTCCGGCGCGTTGCCGAAGGTGGCGTTGAGGAAGCCTCCGATGCCCGGGCCCGTGTGCTCGGCGGCGTGCTCCGTGGCCTCCCCGATCAGCCACGCGAGCGGCACGAGCGCGGCCGCCGAGAGCACGAACTCCACCGTCTGCGGGAGCCCCGCCAGGTAGTGGAGCGCGATCGCCGCCGGCGCCACGGCGAGGCTCGCGAAGAGGATCCGGCGGGCCATGGAGGGGGACCCTAGCCGCCGCCGCCGGCGGCCCCTGCCTGAAAACCCCTCGTTTGTCAAGTCTTGCGGGGAAATGTGCGCAGGGAACACAATCGGACGGATGAGCGAGGCGACGGCCCACTTCTCCCTCCCCCTGCGCGTGCAGGACGAGGTCGAGTGCCGCCACTGCGCGGTGCACTGCGAGAAGGTCGTGTACCCCGCCGCGTGCCTGCGCATGGCGTGCCCCTTCGTGTACGCGTACGAGGCGTGGGGGCGGACGTACGTGGGCTGCCTGCAGAAGGTGTTCGACGTGGAGCTCGACCTCGAGCTGCTCGAGGCGGCGGAGGCGGAGCCGGGCGGGTTCGGCGCGGTGCGGGCGCGGCGCGCCCCCCTCCCCATGTGCGAGGTGGAGGTCGTCCGCTGCTACGCCCACCGGGAGGACGAGATCGGCTGCCGCAACCCCGAGTTCCACGAGCTCCCGCGCGAGCGCGCCGGCTTCCGCGTCTTCGCCCGCGTCAGCGACGCCCGCTGAGCGGCCGGGCCCGCCGGCAGCGGGCCCGCGAGGCCGAACGGAGGCGGGCCCGGCTACCCGCCCATCGCGGCCATCGCCGCCTTCGCGCGCTCGGCGATCTCCTCGGGGCTCAGGTCCTCCACGTGCGTGGCGATGCCCCAGACGTGGCCGAAGGGGTCCTTGAGCGTCCCGAAGCGGTCGCCCCAGAACTGGTCCTGCACCTCGGTCACGATCGTCGCTCCCGCCTCGACCGCCCGCTTCGCCACCGCGTCCACGTCCTCCACGTACATGAAGACGCTCACGGTCGTCCCGCCGAGCTGCGCCGGCGGCCGTGTCTGCCCCTGCGGGAAGGGGTCGGAGAGCATGAGCACCGAGTCGCCGATCTCGAGCTCGGCGTGCGCGACCCTCCCGTCCGGGGCGTCCATCCGAACGCGCTCCTTCGCGCCGAAGGCGCGCTCGTAGAACGCGATCGCCCGGGCCGCCTCCTCGACCGCGAGGTACGGCGTCAGCGTGTGGTAGCCCTCGGGAACAGGCTGCAGCGCCATGGCTCCTCCTTTCGCTCGTCGCCAGCGACGTCGGGAGTACGACGCCGACCGCCGGCGGGAATCATCGCAGGTCTCAGGGCGGAGGCGGCGGCCGGCGCCGGCGAGCCCAGCGGCGGCGGCCGCGGCGGTAGAGGGCGCGCAGCCGCTCGAGGTCCTCCGTCGCCGGGCCCCGGTCCTCCCAGGTCTCGACGATCGCCGGCAGCTCCGTGAAGGCGGGGTGGCCGAGGAAGGTGGCGAGCCCCTCGCCGATCAGGCCGCGGCCCACGAGCTCGTGCCGGTCGCGGTTGGCGCCCAGGGGGACCTTCGCGTCGTTCACGTGCAGGACGCGGAGCCGGTCGAGCCCGATCCGCGCGTCGAGGTCGGCGAGCGCCGCCTCCAGCACATCCTCGTCGGTCACGTCCACCCCGGACGCCCACCAGTGGCAGGAGTCGAGGCAGACGCCCAGCCGCCGGTGGCCGTCGAGCGCGTCGAGGAGCGCCTCCAGCTCGGCGATCGAGCGCCCGATCGTGCCGCCGGCGCCAGCGCAGTTCTCCATGCACAGCCAGAGCCCGTCCGCCGTCAGCTCGAGCGCCTCCGCGATCGCCGGCGCCGCCGCCCGGACCGCCTCCTCGAAGCCGTAGCCGAGGTGCGAGCCGACGTGAAAGACGACTGCGTCCGCCTCGATCTCCCGCGCCGTCTCCATCGTGGCGACGAGCGAGGCGCGCGACCGCTCGCGGATCTCGCGGTCGCGGGCGGCCAGGTTCACGAGGTAGAGGGCGTGGCAGCTCACCGAGCGCACGCCCGCCTCGCGCCGCCGCTCCCGGAACCGCGCCAGCTCCTCGGGGGGGTGCCTCGTCGGCTTCCACGCGCGCGGGCTCTGCGTGAACACCTGGACGGCCTCGCCGCCGATCGCCGCGATGCGGTCGATCGCCTTGGAGATGCCGCCCGCGGCCGAGACGTGGGCGCCGAAGAGCACGGGCCTGAAACTACGCTACGCCGGTGTCCGTCCGTCTGTGCAGCGCCGCCGAGCAGGCCCGGTGAGGGTCGGCGTCCGCATCGCCCCCTCGCCGACCGGGTTTGAGCGCGGGGGAGCCCATGGTTCCCCCGCGGGCCCCCTCCTTCCCGGGAGCGGCGGGTGACGGTCAGGGTGCGCATGGCCCCCTCGCCGACCGGGTTCTTGCACGTCGGCGGCGTCCGCACCTTCCTCTTCAACTGGCTCTTCGCCCGCGGGCGCGCCGGCGAGTGCCTGCTCCGGATCGAGAACACGGACACGAGCCGCGAGGTCGCGGAGTCGGTGGAGCAGATCGAGCGCTCGCTGCGCTGGCTGGGGATCGACTGGGACGGCCCCACGCGCTTCCAGCTCGACCGGATGGAGCGGGCGCAGGCGGAGGCGCGCCGCCTCGTCGCGGAGGGCGCCGCGTACGAGGACGAGGGCGCGATCCGCATCCGCATGCCCGACGAGGGCGTGACCGCCTGGGAGGACGCGGTCAAGGGGCGCATCGAGTTCCCGAACGCGCAGCTCGAGGACCTCGTCCTCGTCCGCTCCGACGGGCGCCCCACCTACAACTTCGCCTCCCCGCTCGAGGACTGGCTGGACGGCATCACGCACGTCATCCGCGGCGACGACCACGTCTCGAACACGCCCAAGCAGATCGTCGTGCTGCGCGCCCTCGGCGCGGAGCCGCCGGTGTACGCGCACGTCCCGAACGTCCTCGGGCCGGACGGGCGCAAGCTCTCCAAGCGCCACGGCGCCGTCTCCGTGGACGAGTTCCGCGCCGCCGGCTACCTGCCGGAGGCGCTCATGAACTTCCTCGCCCTCCTCGGCTGGGCCCCGGACGGGGAGACGACGATCATGAGCCGCGACGAGCTCATCGCCCGCTTCTCCCTCGAGCGCGTCGGCTCGAGCCCCGCCACCTTCGACTACCAGAAGCTCGACTGGATGAACGGCGTCTACCTGCGCGCGCTTTCGCCCGAAGAGTACGCCGACCGCCTCGTCGCCTACCTGCGCGAGCAGGGCTACGACTGGCCGGAGGAGCGGATCCGCGCCGCCGCTCCCCTCGTCCAGGAGAAGATCGAGCGCCTGGGGCAGTTCCCCGGCTTCGCCGGGTTCCTCTTCCACGACGTGGAGCCCGACCCCGCGCTCCTCGACGGACGCATGCTCGTCGAGGCCGAGCGCGCGCTCGCCGCCGTCGAGCCGTGGACGGCCGCGGCGATCGAGGGGGCGCTCAAGCGGCTCTGCGAGGAGCTGGGAGAGAAGCCGCGCACCGTCTACCAGCCGATCCGGGTCGCCGTCACCGGCTCCCGCGTCTCGCCCGGCCTCTACGAGAGCCTGGAGCTGCTGGGGAGAGAGGAGTCCCTGCGCCGCCTGCGCGTGGCGCGGGAGCGCGCGCCCGCCGCCGCCTGAGCAGCAGGGGCCCCGGGCCGCCTGCCCGGCCGCGGGCGCCCGCGGCCGACGGGTCGGGGCCGCGCGCTTGACAGCGGCACGTCCCCGTTCTACTTTCCAAGACCTGAATCGGGTCTCAGGTCGAGGGCCCAAGGAACGACGAGGAGGATCCCCATGCACGGACTTCGCCGGACGACGGTCGCCCTGCTCGCGGCGCTCGCCCTCGTGGCCGCGCTCGCGGCCGGCGCGCAGGCCCGCCCCGAGGGCGGGGAGCGCGCGGCGTCGCACACGATCAGGGTCGGCGTCATCTACTCGCGAACGGGCCTGCTTTCCGCCTACGGGGCGCAGTACGTCCAGGGGCTGCGGCTCGGCCTCCAGTACGCGACCCGCGGCACGGGCAAGGTCAACGGCCACCGGATCGACTTCACGCTCGTGGACGACGCGGGCGACCCGGCGAAAGCCGTGACCGCCGCCAAGGACCTGATCGGCCAGGGCTACAAGATCATCGTCGGGACGGTGTCCTCCGGGGTCGCGCTGCAGCTCGCGCCGCTCGCGGAGCAGAACAAGATCCTGTACATCTCGGGGCCGGCGGCGACGGACGCGATCACCGGCATCAACAGGTACACGTTCCGCTCCGGGCGGCAGACGTTCCAGGACGTGAAGGCCGCGACCGCGTTCCTGCGCGGCGCGGTGGGCAAGAACGTGGTCGTCTTCGCCCAGGACTCGGCCTTCGGGGTCGGCAACTACGCGGCCGTGAACACGGTCTTCGGGAACCTCGGCGGGCAGAAGGTCGACCGCCTGCTCGTCCCGCTCTCGGCGCAGGACTTCACGCCCTACGCGCGCCAGCTGCGGCAGAAGAACCCCGACCTCGTCTTCGTCGCCTGGGCGGGGACGACGGCGGGCGCCATGTGGAACGCCCTCGACCAGCAGGGCGTCTTCGACGCCGTGGACACGGTCGTGACCGGCCTCGCCGAGCGCGCCACCTGGCCCTTCTACGGCCCCGCCGCGGGGAAGATCAAGTTCCTCAACCACTACAACGCGCAGGCGCCGAAGAACACGGTCAACGACTGGCTCGTCGCGACGATGAAGCGGCGGAACCAGGTGCCCGACCTCTTCACCCCGGACGGGTTCGTGGCCGCGCAGATGATCGTGCGCGCGCTCTCGCGCTCGACGACGGACGTCGACCGGATGATCGAGGCGCTCGAGGGCTGGAGCTTCACCGGCCCGAAGGGGCAGCAGGAGATCCGGGCGTCCGACCACGCCATGCTGCAGCCGATGTTCCTCGTCCAGCTGCGCAACCAGGGCGGGCGCTGGAACGCGATCACCACCGTCCGTCTGCGCGCGAAGTACACGGCGCCTCCCCAGAGCCGGTAAGGGAGCGCGGACCGAGGCCGGAGCGCGGTGGCGGGCGGCGCGCCGATCCTCGCCACCCGCGGCCTCGGGCTGGACATCGGCGGCGCCCGCATCGTCGCCGATGTCTCGCTCGAGGTCCGGGAGGGCGAGCTCGTCGGGATCATCGGGCCCAACGGGGCGGGGAAGACGACCCTCTTCAACCTCCTCTCGGGCCTCGTCCGGCCCACCGCGGGCACGGTCGAGCTGGACGGGGAGGACGTCACCGGCGAGCCGCCCGCCGCCCGGGCGCGCCGCGGCCTCGGCCGCACGTTCCAGATCTCGAGCGTCTTCCCGCGCCTGCCCGTGCGGGAGAACGTGCGGCTGGCGGCCGAGGCCGCGCTCGGCGGCACCTTCCGCCTCTGGCGGCGCGCCGCGCGGTTCCGGCCCGCCCTCGAGCGGGCGGACCGGGCGATCGAGCGGGTCGGCCTCTCGGCGCAGACCATGCGGCCGGCGGGCTCGCTCGCCCACGGGGACAAGCGCAAGCTGGAGCTCGCGATGGTGCTCGCCGCCCACCCGCGGGTGATCCTGCTCGACGAGCCGCTCGCGGGCGTCTCGCACGAGGAGGTGGAGGGCCTCGTCGAGCTCGTCCGGTCCGTGCACCGCGAGCAGGGAGCGACCGTGCTCCTCGTCGAGCACCGGATGGAGGTCGTGGTCGGGCTCGCCGAGCGGATCGCCGTCATGCACCACGGCGCGCTCCTCGCCTTCGACGCCCCCGAGGCCGTGATGCGGGACCCGACGGTGCAGAGCGCCTACCTCGGGGAGCCGCTGTGACCGCCGCCCCCGCGCTCGCGGTCTCCGGGCTGCACGTGCACTTGGGGGAGTCGCACGTCCTGCAGGGCGTCTCGCTCGCTGCCGCCCAAGGGAGGGTGACGGCGCTCCTCGGCCGCAACGGGGTGGGGAAGACGACGACGCTGCGCGCGCTTCTCGGGCTCGTCCCGCGCACGCGCGGCACGGTCGAGATCGCGGGCGAGGACGTGACCCGGCTGCCGACGCACCAGATCGTCCGCCGCGGCGTCGGCTACGTGCCGGAGGACCGGGACGTGTTCGCCGGCCTCACCGTCGAGGAGAACCTGCGGCTCGCCGAGCGGCGGGGCGGACGGGCGCGGTACGAGCTCGTGTACGACCTCTTCCCCGAGCTCGAGAAGCGGAGATCGCAGAAGGCGGGCACCCTCTCCGGCGGGCAGCAGCAGATGCTCGCCATCGGCCGCGCCCTCCTGAACGAGAACGAGCTTTTGCTCGTGGACGAGCCGACGAAGGGCCTCGCGCCGCTGCTCGTCTCCGAGGTGGCGGCCGCGCTCGAGCGGGCCGCGGGGATGGCCACGATCCTCCTCGTCGAGCAGAACCTGGGCGTCGTGCAGCGGGTGGCGCAGGACGTGGTCGTGCTCGACGGCGGCCGGGTCGTGCACGAAGGGCCGGCGCGCGAGCTGCTCGGCGACCGGGAGCGGGTGCACGAGCTGCTCGGCGTGCACGGGGCGAGGCGCCGGTGAGCACCTTCGTACTGCTGACGGTGACGGGCCTCGGCCTGGGGGCGATGTACTTTCTCGTCGCCTCCGGCCTCTCCCTCATCTACGGGCTGATGGGCGTCCTCAACTTCGCCCACGGCGCGTTCATCACCTTGGGCGCGTACGCCGCCTGGTGGTCGACCACGAAGGTCGCCGCCTCCTACGAGGTGGAGCTGGCGCTCGCGACGGCGTTCGGGCTCGCGGCGGGGGCGGCGCTCGGGGCCCTCGTCGAGCTCGTCTTCATCCGCCCGCTCTACCGCCGGCCGGTGGAGCAGGTGCTCGTCACGGTCGGCCTCGCGCTGGCGCTCGGGGCGCTCGTGTTCGGGGTCTTCGGCGCCGACCCGAAGCTGTTCGAGCTGCCCGACTGGGTGGTGGACACGACGTCCGTGCTCGGCGCCAGCATCCCCAACGACCGCTTCCTGGAGATCGGAGCGGCCGCCCTCGTTCTCGGCGGCCTCGTCGCCCTCCTGCGCCTCACCCGGATCGGGCTCGTCATCCGCGCCGGGGTCGAGAACCGGGCGATGGTGCAGGCGCTCGGGATCGACGTGGGGAGGGCGTTCACCTTCGTCTTCGCCCTCGGCGGCGCGCTCGCCGCGCTCGCGGGCGTGCTCTCCGGCGTCTACTACGGGAGCGTCGACCCGGCCCGCGGCACCTCGCTGCTCATCTTCGCCTTCATCGTCGTCGTCATCGGCGGCTTCGGCTCCATCGGCGGCTCCGCGGTGGCCGCCGTCTCCGTGGGGCTCGTGCAGCAGTACGCGAACTACTACGCCGCGGACTGGCTGGACTGGAGCGGGGCGGGCGACGTCGCGGTCATGCTCCTGCTCGCGGGCGTCCTCCTCCTGCGCCCGGAGGGGTTCGCCCCGAAGGTGGCGCACTGATGCGGCTGCGCGCCTACCTCCTGCCGCTCGCGCTGCTCGGGCTCCTCGCCGCCCTGCCCCTCCTCCCGCTCGACGCGCCGCGGCTCCTGCCTGGCCCGCTCGACTCCCCGGGCACGCTGCAGCTGCTCGCCCTCTGTCTCGCGTTCGCCGGGGTGGCGCTCTCCTACGACCTCCTCTTCGGCTTCACCGGGCTCCTCTCGTTCGGCCACGCCCTGTACTTCGCGCTCGGCGTGTACCTGCCGGCGATCGCGCTCACGAGGTGGGGGTGGGGGCTGCCGGCGGCCCTCGCCCTGCTCGCCGCGGTCGCGCTCGCGGTCCCGCTCGCGCTCGGCGCGGTCAGCCTGCGGGTGCGCGGGATCGCGTTCGCCATGGTCACGCTCGCCTTCGCTCAAGCGGGCAACGTGATCGTGCAGACCAACCCGGGCGGGCTGACCGGGGGCGAGGAGGGGATCGTGCTGGAGGTCGACCCGCTCCCGGACGCCCTGGTCGGCGTGGTCAACACGAGGAACCTGTACTGGCTCGCGCTCGCCTACGCGGCCGCCGTCTTCCTCGTCGCGCGCGTCGCAGTGGGCTCCTCGGCGGGGCACGTGTGGCGGGCGATCCGGGAGAACGAGCGGCGGGTGGAGGTGCTCGGCCTGCGGCCGTACCCGTACAAGCTGCTCGCGTTCGTCCTCGCCGGCTTCCTCGCCGCCTGGGGCGGGTTCGTGTGGCTGCTCCTCGTGGGCGTCACCCCCGAGGTGACGACGGCCACCTTCACCCTCACCCTGCTCGTCATGGTCGTGCTGGGCGGGGCGGGCACGCGCTTCGGCGCGCTCCTCGGCGGCTTCCTCTACACCCTGCTCGACTACCGCCTGCGCGCCCTCTCCGGGGAGGAGCGCATCCACGAGCTGCCGGACGTGGTTCGCGTGCCGCTCTCCGAGCCGCTCTTCCTGCTCGGCGCGCTGTTCGTGGCCGTCGTCTTCTTCGTGCCGGGCGGGCTGGCGAGCGTGCCGGCCCGGGCCCGGCTGCTGCTCCGGCGGCGGGCGGCGGGGGAGGCCGCCTCGTGAGCGTGCGCATCGCCTGGGAGGAGCGCGGCCGGGGGGCGCCGCTCGTCCTCGTGCACGGGCTCGGCTACGCCCGCTGGGGGTGGGAGCCGGTCGCGCCGCTCCTCGCCGACCGCTACCGCGTCGTCCTTCTCGACAACCGGGGGATCGGGGAGAGCGACGCTCCGCCGGGGCCGTACACGGTGGCGGAGATGGCGGGCGACGTGCTGCAGGTGCTGGACGAGGCGGGCGTCGAGCGCGCGCACGTCGCGGGGACGAGCCTGGGCGGGATGGTCGCGCAGGAGCTCGCCCTCTCCGCGCCGGGGCGGGTCGATCGGCTCGTCCTGGTCTGCACGACGCCGGGCGGGCCGAACGCCGCGCCCATGCCCGAGGGCACGCGGCGGCTGCTGGCGGAGGCGCCCTCGCTCGAGCCGGCGGCCGCGCTGCGCCGTCTCGTCGAGAACGCGCTCGCGCCCGGCGCGCCGGCGGAGCTCGTGGAGCGGATCCTCGGCCACCGCCTGCGCGCGGCGCAGCCGCGGGAGGCGTGGCTGGCCCAGGCGGCCGCGGGCGCCGCCTTCGACGCCTGGGAGCGCCTGCCCGGCCTGCGCGCGCCCACCCTCGTCCTGCACGGAAGCGAGGACGCCGTCGTCGATCCGGCGAACGCGCGGCTGCTCGCGGAGCGGATCCCGAACGCGCGCCTCGAGCTCTTCGCGGGCTGCGGGCACCTGCTCTTCTGGGAGGAGCCAGAGCGCTTCGCGAGCGTCGTCACGGAGTTCCTCGGGTGAGCGGCCTGCACACGCTCGGACGCTGGCTCGACGACCGGGCCCGGAACACCCCGGGCCGGACGGCGATCGTCTTCGAGGGCGCGGCGATCACGTACGGGGAGCTGCACGCGCGGGCGCGGGCGATGGCGGCCGCGCTCGCCGAGCGCGGCGTCGCCCGCGGCGACCGCGTGGCGACCCTGACCTCGAACTCGCCCGAGCACGTCGCCCTCCTCTTCGCCTGCGCCCGGCTCGGGGCTGCGCTGCAGCCGCTCTCCTGGCGGCTCGCGCCGCCCGAGGTGCGCTACCAGCTGGACGACGCCGGGCCGGCGCTGCTCGCGGTCGCGCCCGAGCACGCGGCGCTCGCCGAGGAGGCGGGCGGGCCCGTTCCCCGGTGCGCCTTCGCCGACCTCGACTCGCCGGACGACCCGCCCCCGGTCGCGGTCGAGGACGCAGACCCGCTCCTGCTCGCGTACACGTCGGGCACGACGGGGAAGCCGAAGGGGGCGGTCCTCACGCACGCGAACTGCTTCTGGACGAACCTCTCCCTCGATCGGGCGGGCGGGATCGGCGAGGAGGACGTCGTCCTCCAGGTGCTGCCGCAGTTCCACTCGGGGGGCTGGAACGTGCAGCCGCTGCTCGCCTGGTGGAAGGGGGCGACCGTCGTCCTCGAGCCCTCGTTCGACCCGGCCCGCGCGCTCCGCCTGATCGAGGAGCGGCGGGTGACGGCGACGATGGGCGTCCCCGCCACCTACCTGCTGATGGCGGAGCAGCCGGGCTTCGCGGCCGCCGACCTCTCCAGCCTGCGCCTGGCCGTCGTCGGGGGCGCGCCGATGCCGGAGAGCCTGCTGCGCGCCTGGCTCGAGCGCGGGGTCGCGATCGTCCAGGGCTACGGGCTGACCGAGGCGGCGCCGAACGTCCTCTGCCTCCCGGCCGAGGACGCCGTGCGCAAGCTCGGCTTCGCCGGCAAGCCGTACCCGTACGTGGACGTCGCGCGGCGCGACCCGCAGACCGGCGTCCTGCTCGAGGGGCCGGCGACCGGGGAGCTGCTCGTGCGCGGGCCGAACGTCTTCGCCGGCTACTGGAACGACCCGGAGGCGACCGCGGCCGCCTTCGCGGACGGGTGGCTCGTGACCGGCGACCTCGCCGAGCGCGACGAGGAGGGCTACTACCGGATCGTGGGGCGGCTCAAGGAGCTCGTCATCTCGGGCGGCGAGAACGTGCACCCGGCGGAGGTCGAGGACGTCCTGCACGCGCACCCGGCGGTGGCGGAGGCGGCCGTGGTCGGCGCGCCCGACGAGCGGTGGGGCGAGGCGTGCGTCGCCTTCGTCGCGCTCCGCGAGGGGCGCGAGGCGGGCGCGGAGGAACTGCTCGACTGGTGCCGGGCGCGCCTGGCCCGCTTCAAGGTGCCGCGGGAGGTGCGCTTTTGCGAGAGGCTCCCGCGCTCGGGGATGGGCAAGGTGGCGAAGGACGAGCTGCGGGCGGCGCTAGCCCGGGAGGAGGCGCGGACGTGACGGACGCGCTCACGGGCACGGACGGGCGCCCGCTCTCCTCGCGGGGAGCGGCGACGCGGACGCGGCTCTTGGAGGCGGCGGAGCAGGTGTTCGCCGAGCTCGGCTACCACGACGCGTCGATCGTCAAGATCACGGAGGCGGCGGGCGTCGGCCAGGGCACCTTCTACCTCTACTTCTCGAGCAAGAAGGAGATCTTCGACGAGCTCGTGCTCGACCTGAACCGGCGCGTCCGGCACGCGATGGCCGAGGGCGCCGCCGCGGGGAGGACGCGCGCGGAGAAGGAGGTGCTCGGCTTCGCGGCCTTCTTCCGCTTCACGGCCGAGCACCCGGCCCTGTACCGGATCATCCGCCAAGCCGAGTTCGTCTCCCCGGAGATGCTGCACCGCCACTACGAGCGGCTCACCGAGGGGTACGTCGCCGGCCTTCGGCAGGCGATGCTCGACGGGGAGATCGCGGAGGGCGACCCGGAGGTGCTGGCCTGGGCGCTCATGGGCATCGGCGAGCTCGTCGGCATGCGCTGGATCCTCTGGGCCGGCAGGGACGCGCTCCCCCCCGACGTGTTCGAGGAGCTGGCGCGCATCATCCGGCGCACGCTCGGCGCGCGGGAGGACGGGAGGTGAGGCGCGTGGGGCTCGCCGCCACCGCCCACTACCTGCCCGAGCGGTGGATGTCCGCGGCGGAGGTCGCCGAGGCGAGCGGCATCCCGGAGGAGGTGATCCGTACGAAGTTCGGGCTGCGCGGAAAGCACATCGCGGCCCCCGACGAGCACGTGAGCGACCTGGCGGTGAAGGCCGCCTCCCGGCTGCTCGAGGAGGGCGACCTCGACCCGGAGGCGATCGACGTCCTCATCTACTACGGCTCGACGTGGAAGGACTACCCCGTGTGGCAGGCGGCGCCCTGGATCGCGCACCGCCTCGGCTGCTCGCGGGCGTACGCGATCGAGTACGACAACGTCTCCATGGGCACCCCGGTCGCGCTCCGGGCCGCGCGCGCGCTGCTCGTCGCCGAGCCGGAGTGGCGGACCGCGCTCCTCGTCGCCGCCTGCCGCGAGTCCTACCTCCTCGACTACGGGAACCCGCGCGCCCGCTTCATGTTCAACTTCGGCGACGGCGCCGTCGCGGGCCTGCTCGCGGCCGACGCCGACCGCAACCTCATTCTCGGCTCGCACGCGATCACGGACGGCTCCTTCGCTCTCCAGGTGAAGGTGCCGGCCGGCGGCTCCGTGGAGCCGGCCTCGTTCGAGAGCGTGGCCGCGCGCCGCCACTTCCTCGACGTCGCCGACCCGGTCGAGATGAAGAACGGGCTGGACGAGGTGTCGCTGCGCAACTTCGTGGAGGCGGCGCGCGGGGCGGTGGAGCGCTCGGGCGCCCGCTTGGAGGACGTCTCTTACCTGAGCGGTATCCACATGAAGCGGTCGATGCACGAGGCGATCGTGCGCGAGCTCGGGATCGACCCGGCGCGCGCCTCCTATCTCGAGGACACCGGGCACATGAGCGGCGTCGACCCGCTGCTCGGCCTCGACCGCGCGGTGCGCGCCGGCGAGGTCGGAAGCGGCGACCTCGTGCTCCTGCTCGCCGCCGGCACCGGCTACACGTGGGCGGCGACGGCGCTCCGCTGGGGGCCGGCCGCGTGAGTCGGCTGCGCGACCTCGCCCGGCGCGAGCTCGGCCCCTCCTCCTGGATCGAGGTCGGGCAGGAGCGGATCGACGCGTTCGCGGCCGCCACGGACGACCCGCAGTGGATCCATGTCGACCGCGAGCGCGCGGCCACCGGCCCCTTCGGGACGACGGTCGCGCACGGGTTCCTCACCCTCTCGCTCTGCGTGCCCATGCTGTACGAGCTCCTCCCGCCCCTGGGCACGGTCGTCAACTACGGGGTCGACCGCGTCCGCTTCCCCGCGCCCGTACCCGCCGGGAGCAGGATCCGCGGCCGCTTCCGCGTCGCCTCCGTCGAGGAGACGCCCCACGGCGAGCGCGCGACGATCGAGGCGCTCGTCGAGCGCGAGGGGGAGGAGAAGCCGGTGTGCGTCGCGAACCTGGTGCTGCTTGCACTCTCCTAACGTCTTCCGCGTACCTGTCTGCTAGCGTCTCGCCCTCTGTCGTGGGTCTGAAGCGCCTCTCTCTTCTTCTCGCGGTCGCGCTCGCGGCCGCGCTCGCGGTCGTCCCGGGAGCGGGAGCGGGGAACTTCGATGAGGAGAAGATGGGCTGCACCGGGGAGAACCCGGCGACGTGCCCTCCCGGCACGGTCGGCCAGCCCTACTCGCTGACCATCTATCTCACCCCGCCTGACGGGGGGCGCGGGGAGGACTTCGGCTGCGCCACCTTCCACCACACCTCAGGGAGCTTCCCACCGGGGCTGAGCATCTCGGACGAGGGCTACATCAGCGGGACGCCGACGGAAGCGGGGATCTACGACTTCTACCTGACGGTGCGCTACGACAAGGAGCCCTCGTGCGCCAAGACTCCCTCGGACGACCGCTTCATCATCGAGATCCGGCCCGGCACGGGCGTCGCGCCCCCCTCGCCGGCCTCCGCGTTGCGGATCACCACGGAGTCCGCGGGGCCGGGCACGGTCGGCGTCCCCTACTCGCTGCAGCTGGCCGCGAATCTGCAGGACGCGAAGACGTGGTCGATCACGGCCGGTGCGCTCCCGTCCGGCCTCGCGCTCGACGCCGCCTCGGGCCTTATCTCGGGAACGCCCACCGCGGCCGGCACGTTCGCCTTCACCGTGCGCGCGGCCCTCGCCAACGGCGCCTCGGACTCGAAGGCGCTGACGATCGTCGTCCGGGAGCAGCTCCGGATCGCGGAGCCCCGCTTCGAGGTGACGACGCCCGGCGGCAAGCCGGCGCTCGAGGTGGGGGTGCCCTTCGTCCTCAGCCTCGCCGCGAGCGGGGGCACCGGGACGTACACCTGGACGCTCGCGGGCTCGCTCCCGCCCGGCCTGACGTTCGACCCCGCCACCTCGACCATCGCGGGCGAGCCGACGACCCGCGGCCGCTGGGGCTTCAGAGCCACCGTCGCCGACACGGAGGGGCGGAGCGCGCACTACTCGGCCGTCCTCGCGGTCACCGCGCGGGTCGCGATCAAGACGGAGCTCCTGCGCAGGGGCCGGGTTGGGCGCCTGTACCAGATGAAGCTGCGGGCGAGGGGAGGCATCCCGCCCTACGCGTGGAGCGTCGTGCGGGGCCGGCTCCCGCGCGGGGTGACGCTCGACCCGGAGCTCGGGGTGCTCTCGGGCGTCGCCGCCACGGCCGGCCTCTACCGCGTCACGTTCCAAGTGACGGACGCGCTCGGCGTCACCTCGCTCAAGCGGCTCCTGATCGAGATCCAGCGCCCGCTCTCTCGCCGCAGGTAGCGGAAGCGGCGCGCCCCGGTCGGGGGCGCGCCCGCGAGCGTGTCGAACAGCGGCCCCAGGTCGTCGAGGGCCGCGAGCGCGTCCGCGCGCGAGGCGGCCCCGAGCTCCGCCCGCTCGGCCCTCTCTCGCGCCGCGAGGTAGGTCGCCGCCAGCTCGGGCTCGTCGCCGCTCCGGGTGACCGGGTCGTCCAGCGGGTGCCCGCGCCCGACGAGCATCTCCCGGACGAGGTCGGCGAGCCGGCCGGGCGGC
>DATLYP010000132.1:0-5049 GCA_035574655.1 Gaiellaceae bacterium | reverse complement strand
AGGAGTCGACACCTCCCACACCTAGCACCCATCGTTTACGGCGTGGACTACCAGGGTATCTAATCCTGTTCGCTCCCCACGCTTTCGCGTCTCAGCGTCAGTACCGTCCCAGAGAGCTGCCTTCGCCATCGGTGTTCTTCCTGATATCTGCGCATTTCACCGCTACACCAGGAATTCCACTCTCCTCTTCCGGACTCTAGCCAAGAGGTTTCCGTCGACGTCTGGAGGTTGAGCCTCCAGTTTTCACAACGGACCTTCCTGGCCGCCTACACGCGCTTTACGCCCAGTAAATCCGGACAACGCTTGCCCCCTACGTATTACCGCGGCTGCTGGCACGTAGTTAGCCGGGGCTTCTTCTGGAGGTACCGTCACCCTCTGGGCTGTTCACCCGAGTGGCTTCGTCCCCCCTGAAAGAGGTTTACAACCCGAAGGCCTTCGTCCCTCACGCGGCGTCGCTGCGTCAGGCTTTCGCCCATTGCGCAAGATTCCCCACTGCTGCCTCCCGTAGGAGTCTGGGCCGTGTCTCAGTCCCAGTGTGGCTGATCGTCCTCTCAGACCAGCTACGGATCGTCGCCTTGGTGGGCCGTTACCCCACCAACAAGCTAATCCGCCGCGGGCTCATCCTCGGCCGGAGGCCGAAGCTACCTTTTCCCGCCGGCCCGCAGGCCGGAGGGGCCATCCGGTATTAATCCGGGTTTCCCCGGGCTATCCCGGTGCCGAGGGCAGATTACCCACGTGTTACTCACCCGTTCGCCGCTTTCCCCGGGGCCGAAGCCCCGGTTCTCGCTCGACTTGCATGTGTTAGGCGCGCCGCCAGCGTTCGTCCTGAGCCAGGATCAAACTCTCCGTGAAGAAACCGCTCGCCCGCGAGACCACGCCCGCGGGCAATTCTTCCCGTCGAGTCCGTGCGTCATCGCCCGCGGGAGCACGCTCCCGCGGCGGAATGACGGGTTCATGCCTCACGCGGGCTCGCCTGCGAGCAGGCGCAGCACGCGAGAGGTCTCGGCGTTCGCACGCTGTTGAGTTTTCAAAGACCGGGCCGGGGGGCGACAAAAAGGCCTCCGACTCGCGCCAGAGGCCTTCGAGAGGGAATCCGCTTGGGCCGTATCCGCTCGCTCGAAGGCGCTCCAGTCGTCGAGTGTCCAGGCTTTCTGACGCCCTTCCGGGCAGCGGGAGCATGGTAGCACAGCGCCTCGGGGTGTCAACCGAGCCCGGGCGGGCCCGGCCTACCCGAGGAGCCGCACGTACCGGCGCTTCCCGGCCTGCAGGATAGCGCCTTCCAGGCGCTCCCTGCTCACGTCCAGGTCGGCGACAACCTCGCCGTCGATCCGCACCCCGCCCTGGGCGATGAGCCGCCGCGCCTCGCTCGTCGACACGCCGAACTGGGCTGCGATCAGGGCCGGGAGGTGCACCGTCTCGCCCGCCGGCAGCGGCGCCTCGGCGACCTGCTCGGGCGCGCGGCCCTCCCGCACCACCCGCGTGAAGTGCGCCTCCGCCGCGCGAGCCGCCTCCTCCCCGTGCCAGCGGCGGACGATGCGGCGGGCCAGCTCGAGCTTCCACTCCATCGGCTCCGCCGGCGGGCGCTCGTCGCCGACGAGCATCCGCCACCACTGGGGAAGGGCCGCGTCCGGGATGGACATGGTCTTGCCGAACATCTCCTCCGGCGGCTCCGCGACGCCCACGTAGTTGCCCCGCGACTTCGACATCTTCTCCACCCCGTCGGTCCCGACGAGGAGCGGGAACGTGATCACCACCTGCGGCTCGAGCCCGTAGTGCGGCATCACGTCCCGCCCGGCGAGCAGGTTGAAGAGCTGGTCGGTGCCGCCGATCTCCACGTCCGCCCGGACCGCCACCGAGTCATAGGCCTGCATGAGCGGGTAGAGGAGCTCGGAGACGGAGATGGGCTCGCCGGCGCGGAAGCGCTGCGCGAAGTCGTCCCGCTCGAGCAGGCGGGCGACGGTGAGCGTGCGCGCGAGGCGGACGACGTCGGCGTAGGTGAGCGCGCCCAGCCACTCGCTGTTGAAGCGCAGCTCCGTCCGCTCCCGGTCGAGGACGCGGAAGGCCTGCTCCGCGAAGAGACGGGCGTTCGCGTCCAGCACCTCGTCCGGGAGCACCGGGCGCTCCTCGGAGCGGCCCGAGGGGTCGCCGATGCGGGCCGTGTAGTCGCCGACGATCAGCACCACCGTGTGCCCCGCCCGCTGGAAGGCGGCGAGACGGTCGAGGACGTAGGCGAAGCCGAGGTGGATGTCGGGCGCGGTCGGGTCGATCCCCAGCTTGACCCGCAGCGGGCGCCCGAGCGCGAGCTTCGCCTCCAGCCCGCCCTCGGGCAGGACGTGAACCGCGTCGCGGGTGAGCTCGGCGGCGGACATCGGCGGCTACGCCGGGAACCCGGTCACCACGTGCGCCCGCGTGACCTCCTCCGGCGAGCGGCAGCCGAGCAGGGCGAGCGCGTTCTCGATCTCGTCGCGGAGGATGCCGAGCACCTGCTCCACCCCCTGCGCGCCGCCGAAGGCGAGCCCGTAGAGCACGGGCCGACCGACGAGCACGGCGCGGGCGCCGAGCGCGAGCGCGACGAGGACGTCGGTTCCGCGGCGGACGCCGCCGTCGAGGTAGACCTCGGCGCGGCCGTCGACCGCCTCCACGACCTCCGGGAGCGCCTCCAGCGAGGCGATGGCGCCGTCGAGCTGCCGGCCGCCGTGGTTGGAGACGACCACCCCGGCGGCGCCGTGCTCGCAGGCGAGCCGAGCGTCCTCGGCCGTCACGAGCCCCTTCACGATCACCGGGACGCGCCAGCGCTCGCGCAGCTCGCTCACGTAGTCCCACTGCAGCCCGGCGTCGAGCAGGCCGAGCGAGTGCGGCCCCTCGTGCCCGGCGCCCCGGGCGCGGGCGGCGACGATCGCCGGCACCGCGTCCTCGGGGGCGGCGAAGCCGGTGCGCGCCTCCCGGTAGCGCCGGCCGTAGACGGGCAGGTCGGCGGTGAGGACGAGGGCCGAGAACCCGTGCTCGAGCGCCTCCTCGATCACCTGGTCGGACACCTCGCGGTCGCGGAAGACGTAGATCTGCAGCCACCGCGGCGCCCCCGGGGCGGCGGCAGCCACGTCCGCGGGCGTCGCCGTGGCGACCGTCGAGAGGCACATCAGCGTGCCCGCGGCGGCTGCGCCGCGGGCGGTGGCGAGCTCGCCCTCCTCGTGCGCGATCTGCTGGAACGCCATCGGCGCGACGAGCGCCGGCATGGAGACGGGCGTGCCGAGCACGGTCGTCTCCGTCCGCACCTCGCTCACGTCCACGAGCACCCGGTAGCGGAGACGGCAGCGGGAGAACGCCTCCCGGTTCCAGCGCAGCGTCCGCTCGTCGCCGGCCCCGCCGGCGATGTAGCTCCACGCGTCGGGCGGGACCGCCTTCTCCGCGAGGCGCTCGGCGTCATCGAGGGTGAGCAGCTCCTCCATGCGGCGAGGAGCGTAGCCGGGTCGGGCCTAGAACGGATAGGGAGTGAGACTCCAGGCAGCGGCGCCGTACCAGAGCGCGAAGACCAGGCTGGCGACGCCGAGCGCGGGCACCGCCGAGCTCGCCGCCGCGGCGACCGGGCGCGCGGCGAGGGTGCGCCCGAAGCCCGCCGTCACCGCGCTCATGGAGACGCCCGTGAACAGGGCGAGGACGAGGAGGGAGGCGACCGCGAGCGGGCGGGAGGGCACGGCCGCGAGGAGCAGCACCGCGACGCCCGCGCTCCCGCCGATCCCGTGCACGAGCCCCACCCCGAAGGCGGCAGCCGGCGTCCGCACCGCGTGCCGGTGCCGCCGGTCCTCGTGCGGGTGCGGGTGCAGGTCGAAGTAGCCGTGCCGCCAGCGGACGAGCAGACGGATCCCGAGGAAGGCGATGACCGCGGCCACCGCCGTCTCCGACCCGCGCTGGGCGAGCTCGGGCAGGTAGCGCTGGGCGAGCAGGATCGGCAGCCCGAAGGCGACGAGCGTGACGGCGTGCCCCGCCCCCCACCAGGCGCCGAGCCGGGCGGCGGAGCGCCCCGCGCGCTCCCGCCCGGCGGCGACGAGCGCTGTCATGGCCGCGATGTGGTCGGGGTCGGTCGCGTGGCGGAGGCCGAGCAGCGCGGCGACGAGCAGGACGACCGCGACCGACGCCCCCTCCGAGAGCCCCGCGATCCAGTCGTCGAGCCCCAACATGCCCCTGGTTCGTCGGCCCGCCGCGAGCGGTTCGCCGGCCTCCTCAGAGCACGTCCGGCAGGGCCCGCGCCGTCAGCGCGAGCCCGACGACGACGATGAGGGCTGCGCTCGCCGCCGGCAGCGCGCGCAGGAGCGGGCCGTCCAGGGACAGGCGCGCGAACGACCGCCGGGCGAGGACGGCGAGGAGCCCGATGGCGGTGACGGTTGCGGCCAGCCCCAGGCTGAAGGCGACGATCAGCGCGAGGCCGAAGCCGATCCGGTGGAGGGCGATCGCCGAGAGAAGCACGACGAGCGCGGACGGGCAGGGGAGGACGCCGGCGGCGAGCCCGACGCCGAGGATGCCCCTCGTGGTGGGCGCCTCGTCGTGGTGGTGGCCGTGACCGTGGGGATGATGGTGGCGGCCGTGCTCGTGGCGATGGCCGTCGCCGCCGTCGCGGTGGGGATGAGCGCCTCCGGAGGCGCTCCCTCGCGCCCGGCGCAGGCGGGCGCGGAGCACTGAGACGCCGACCGTCACGACGAGGAGGCCCGAGACGAGCGTGAGCCAGGGGTAGAGCCGCTCCGGCACGACGACGCGGGAGAGCGCGAGCGTGACGATCCCGAGCGCGAAGACGCCCGCGGTGTGGGCGAGCGTCACCGTCCCCCCGAGGAGGAAGGCGTGCCGAGGCGTCCCGCGCGTCCCCACCAGGTAGGCGGCGACGAGCGCCTTCCCGTGCCCAGGCGTGAGCGCGTGCGCGGCCCCCCAGAAGGCGGCGACGAGCAGGGAGAGGAGCAGGAGGGCCGGGGTGAGCTCGCCGCGCGCGACGAGCGCCTCGAGGCCGCCGCCCGTCGCCTTCGGGGCGGGCGCGGGGGCGGCGAGCGCGGGCGGCGGGCCCGG
>DATLYP010000131.1:0-21609 GCA_035574655.1 Gaiellaceae bacterium | reverse complement strand
GCGCTCGCGCTCGCCGGCGCGCTGCTCGGCTTGGCGGCGGCGCAGCCCGTGCTCGAGGGAGCGACGACGCGCCGCGTCCGCACGGACGCCGAGGCCTTCTTCGTGCTCGACACCAGCCGCTCCATGCTCGCCCGACGGGCGCCGGGGGCGCCGTCGCGCCTCGCCCGGGCGAAGGCCGTCGCCGAGGAGGTGCGGCGCGCCCTCCCCGACGTGCGCGCCGGGCTCGCCTCCATCACCGACCGCACGCTGCCCCATCTCTTCCCGAGCGCGGACGAGGACGTCTTCCGGGCGACGCTTGCGCGCGCGATCGGGGTCGACCGGCCGCCTCCCGTCCACCGTCTGCTCGCGCGGGCGACGCAGCTCGAGGCGCTCGCCGACGTGCCGCGGCAGGAGTTCTTCTCGCCCTCCGCGCGCGCCCGCCTCCTCGTCGTTCTCACGGACGGGGAGACGCTCGCCGGGAGCGGGCTCCGGCTCGGCCCCCTCTTCCGCCGCCCGCCCGCGATCGGGACGGTCTTCGTCCATGTGTGGGGCCGCGACGAGCGCGTGTACGCGGGCGGCGTCGCCGAGCCCGGCTACCGCGCCGACCCGGCCGCGCGGGCGACGCTCGAGCGGCTTGCGCGCGAGGTAGGCGGGCGGGTCCTGGCCGAGAGCGAGGCGGGCGCCGCGGCCGGGCTCGCCCGCGAGCTCCTCGGCCGCGGCCCCACCGTCGCCCGCGGGCTTCGCTCCTGGCGCGTGCCGCTCGCCCCCTACCTCGTGGCGGCGGGGCTCCTCCCGCTCGCGGTGCTCCTCGTCCGCCGGGGCCGGTAGCCGTCTCCGCGCCGGCTATCCGCCCGGCTGCCCCTCCTCGCGGGGGGCGTACGGCTCGACGGCCTCCGGGAAGCCGCTCTCGTCCATGTAGGAGATGGCGCGGCTCGCGATCCAGACGATCGTCTCCGGGCTCGCCTTCGCAAGCGCGGCCCGGACCGCCTGGTCGCCGTGCTCGCCGGCGCCGCCGAGCGCCGCCCCCGCGCGGCGCAGCCGGCAGAGGGAGAGCGCGGCCAGGTCGGCCGCGTTCCCCGGCCGCTCGTACCACTGGACGCCGAGCGCGCGCTCCAGGTAGACGGACGCCTCGCGGGCGAAGCGGGCCGCGTCGTCCGCCGCGATCGAGAACTGGGACGTCCGCCGCTCGTCCTTCCGGGGGATGCGCACCGCTGCTCCTTCCTGACTCGCTAACCAAACGACCGTCCGCTCGTCTGAGGATACGATCCTGCACTTGACCATGGCGCTGGAGGCACGCGGAGCGGTCGACGGGCAGGCGCGAGCGGCAGGCGCCTGCGCTCGCGCTCTCGCACGCCCTCCTCGCGGTGGGCAGTGCTCGCAGGGCATCACTCGGATGGAGGGAGCACATGCGTAAGTCGTCAGCTCTGCTCGTGGCGTGCGCGGCAGCGCTCGTCGCGAGCCTCGTCATCGGCCCGGCGGCGACAGCAGGCGAGTCGCAGGCGCGCGGGACGGTGGTCTTCGGAGCGGACCAGGAGCCGAACACGCTCAACTGGATGACCGACTCCATGTACTGGATGAGCCTGATCACGAGCAAGATCACGGCCTCGGGCATGATCTACAACGACAAGGCTCAGCTCGTCCCGTACCTGCTCGAGGGCAAGCCGAAGATCGTGAAGCGGCGCCCGTTCACGACGCAGCACACGTACAAGGCGACCGCGAACTGGAGCGACGGCCGGCCGCTCACAGGGGCCGACTACGTGTTCAGGTGGCAGGCCCAGATGAACCCGCAGAACAACGTCGTCACCCGTGAGGGCTGGGACCAGATGCGGAGCGTCACGGCGAAGGGCAAGACCGTGACGATCGTCTGGAAGAGCACGTACGCGAACTGGGAGGAGTTCAACGGGGCGGCGCCCATCCCGAGGCACGCCTTCGCCGGCAAGGACTTCAACAAGATGTGGCAGAACGAGATCTCGCCGGCGAGCGGCCCCTTCCGGTTCGTCAGCTGGACGAAGGGCCAGCAGCTCGTGATCGCCCGCAACCCGTCCTGGAAGGCGGGCCCGGCGCCGAAGCTGGAGCGGATCGTCTTCCGCTTCATCCCGAACACGGCCACCCAGTTCCAGGCGCTGCGCTCGGGCGAGGTCCAGATCACGGAGCCGCAGTTCCAGCTCCAGATCAAGGACTTCCTGAACGACCCGAAGATCAACGTCCAGTACGGGCCCGGCTTCCAGTACGAGCACATCGACTTCCAGTTCGGCCCCAAGGGCCACCCGGCCCTGAAGCAGCCGTACGTGCGGAAGGCGATCGCCCACGGCATCAACCGGGCGCAGATCTCCCAGGCGATCTACGGGGCGGTCCTCCCGAAGCCGCTCCCCGTCCTGGGCAGCGTGCACTGGATGCCGTTCCAGCCGCAGTACAAGGGCCACGACTACTTCAACCAGTACAAGTTCAGCCAGCAGAGGGTCATCGACATCCTGAAGCGCGCCGGCTGCACGGGCGGGCCCGACCGGCCGACGCGTGGCAACGACAGGATCTGGACGTGCCCGGGGGTCGGGAAGCTCTCCTTCCGCTTCACGACCACGAGCCCGAACCAGCGGCGGGCGCTGACCTTCGAGATCATCCAGGCCCAGCTGAAGAGCGTGGGCATCGAGCTCGTCCCGCGCTTCGGCCCGGCGCCGGTCGTCTTCGGCACGGTCCTGCCGAGCCACGACTGGGACATCATCATGTTCACCTGGCTGAGCTCGCCGACCCACAACTTCACGGCCGGCGACCTCTACTCGTGCCCGCCCGAGGGCGGCCAGAACGACATGAACTACTGCAACCGCAGGTACACGCGGTTGATGAACCAGGCGAAGGTCGAGGTGGACGAGCAGAAGCGGACGCAGCTCGTCTACCAGGCGGAGCGGATCATGGCGAACGACGTGCCGACGATCCCGCTCTACTCGCAGCCTGGCTTCCTCCTGCACTACAAGAACATCAAGGGTCTCCTGAAGAACCCGACGCAGGAGGGCTCGACCTGGAACGCGGAGGTGTGGTCGATCAGCCAGTAGGCTCGACGACCGCATCCCTGCCGGCCGCGACGCCGACGCTTCGACGTCCCGCCCCCGCCCCCGCGGCGGGGGCGGGACTTCTCACCGGCCTGCGAAACCAGTAAAACCCCACCATGCTCACCTACGTCGTCCGGCGGCTCCTCTACAGCGTCCTCGTCCTCATCGCGGCGAGCTTCATCATCTTCTCGTTCGTCCGGCTCGTCTCGGACCCGCTCGCCTTCCTGCGGATGCAGCCGAGGGTCTCCGAGCAGACGATCCGGAACATCGAGGAGCGCAAGCACCTGAACGATCCGATCCCGGTGCAGTACCTGTACTGGGCGAGGGACGCGCTCCTCCACCAGTTCGGGACGACCACCGTCCACGACCGCCCCATCCTCCCCGACATCTGGCGGGTGATGAAGAACACGATCCAGCTCGTGCTCACGGCCGAGATCCTGGCGCTCCTCATCGCCGTCGGGATCGGGGTGTACTCGGCGTTACGCCAGTACTCGTTCTTCGACTACGCGGCGACGACCTTCAGCTTCGTCGGGCTCGCGACGCCGGTCTTCTGGCTCGCCCTCATGCTGCAGGTCCTGTTCGTCAACATCTACCTCTGGTTCGACGTGCGGATCTTCTACACGTCCAACCTGAGCTCGGTGGACCCCGGCCCGACGTGGAGCCTCGGGTTCCTCATCGACCGCATCCAGCACCTGGCGCTGCCCGTGATCACGCTCGCCGTCGCGAGCATCGCCACCTACTCTCGGTACATGCGCGCCTCCATGCTCGAGGTCGTGAACGCCGACTACGTGCGCACGGCGCGCGCCAAGGGGCTGCCCGAGCGGCGGGTGACGATGAAGCACGCGTTCCGCAACGCGCTCATCCCGCTCGTGACCGTCGTCGCGCTCAACTTCGGCTCCCTGCTCGGGGGCGCGATCGTCACGGAAACGGTCTTCTCCCTGGACGGGATGGGCTTCTACTTCATCCAGGCGCTCGGGGTCGGCGACCCGTACCCGATCATGGCCTGGCTGATGGTCACCTCCACCGCGATCATCGTCTTCAACCTCGTCGCCGACATCGCCTACGGCTTCCTCGACCCGCGGGTGCGCTATGACTGACCGCCAGCCTTCCGCCGACAGGCTCCCCGAGGAGCGGGAGGAGGTCGAGCTCGGGTCGCAGAGCGTCGGCCGCCCCGCCTCCGCCCCCGTGGGCGGCGCGATGGCGATCCCGGAGGAGCCGCTCAGCGTCCCCTCGGACGTCTCGCTCACCTACGAGCACGGCGTGGAGCTCCGCGCCCGCAGCCAGTGGGCGTACGCGCGCATGCGCTTCCTCCGCCACCGGCTCGCGGTCGCGAGCCTCGTCGTGCTCTTCCTGATCGCCTTGGTCGCCGTCTTCGCCGACCAGCTCGCGCCCTACAGCTACGACGAGCTCGACTTGGAGAACATCGCCTCCCCGCCCACGCTGGAAGGCTGGCACCTGTTCGGCACCGACCTGCTCGGCCGCGACTACCTGAGCCGGGTGATCTTCGGCGTGCGCACCTCGCTCTGGGTCGCGGTCTTCGTGGCCGCGCTCTCGACGGCGATCGGGACGGCGATCGGCGCGATCGCGGGCTACTACGGCGGCTGGCTCGACAACCTGCTCATGCGGGTGACCGACCTCGTGCTCACGCTGCCCACGCTCGCCGTCCTGCTCACCGCCTCCGTCTACCTCGGCCAGGGCAAGCCGGTGCGGGTGGCCGTCATCCTCGCGCTCCTCTTCTGGACGGGGCTCGCCCGCATCGTCCGCGGCCTCTTCCTCTCCCTGCGGGAGAAGGAGTTCGTGGAAGCCGCCCGGGCGGCGGGGGCGAGCGACGGCCGCATCATCCTTCGGCACATCCTCCCCAACTGCGTCGGGCCGATCGTGGTCACGATGACGCTGATCGTCGCCACCGCCATCCTCGTCGAGGCCGCCCTCTCCTTCCTCGGCTTCGGGATCCAGCCGCCCCAGCCCGCGCTCGGGAAGCTGATCGCCGAAGGGGAGACGGAGGGCTTCGCGCTCTGGTGGCTCGTCACCTTCCCCGGCCTCGTGATCGTGATCATCTGCCTCGCGATCAACTTCGTGGGCGACGGCCTGCGGGACGCGCTCGACCCGACCCAGCGGAGGGTCCGTGCCTGAGCCCGTCCTCTCCATCCGCGACCTGACGGTCGAGTTCGACACGGAGGACGGGGTCGTGCACGCCGTCACCGGCGTCAGCTGGGACCTGCACCCGGGCGAGGTGCTCGGGATCGTGGGCGAGTCCGGCTCGGGGAAGAGCGTCTCCATGCTCTCCGTGCTCGGCCTGATCCCGCAGCCGCCGGGGCGGATCGTGAGCGGCGAGGCGATCTTCAAGGGGGAGGACCTGCTGCGGATGCCGCGGCGCAAGCTGCGCGCCATCCGCGGCGGCGACATCGCGATGATCTTCCAGGACCCGATGACCTCGCTCAACCCGGTGCTGACCGTCGGGTACCAGATCGCGGAGGCGCTGCAGGCGCACAACCCGGACCTGAGCGACAAGCAGGCGGAGCAGCGGACGATCGAGCTCCTGCGGCTGGTCGGCGTGCCCTCGGCCGAGCGGCGGGTGCACCAGTACCCGCATGAGTTCTCGGGCGGCATGCGGCAGCGCGCCATGATCGCGATGGCGATCGCGAACGACCCCTCCGTGCTGATCGCGGACGAGCCGACGACGGCGCTGGACGTGACCATCCAGGCGCAGATCGTGGAGGTGCTGAAGGCCGCTCAGCGGGAGACGCACGCCGCGATCGTCCTCATCACCCACGACCTCGGCCTCATCGCCGAGCTCGCCGACCGGGTGGTCGTCATGTACGCGGGCCGCGTGGTCGAGCTCGCGGACGTGTACGCGATCTTCGGCGCGCCCCGGCACCCCTACACGGTCGGCCTGATGAGCAGCCTCGCACGCCTCGACGCCGACCTGGAGCGGCTCGAGCCGATCCCGGGCCAGCCGCCGAGCCTGATCACGCCTCCGCCCGGCTGCGCCTTCCACCCGCGCTGCGCGCACTCGCAGGGGAGGGCCCGCTGCCGGGCCGAGATCCCCGAGTTGCGCCAGGTCGGGGAGGGGGACCACCTCTCCGCCTGCCACTTCGCGGAGGAGCTGGAGGCGCGCCCGCTGCAGGTCGGCGCGGGAGTGGGAGGGGGGACGTGAGCGAGGTCCGGGAGGCCGGGGTGGAGGCGCGGCTCGCCGGCGCCGGCGAGATCCTGCGCGTGGAGGGCCTCGTCAAGCACTTCCCGATCAAGGCGGGGTTGTTCAAGCGCACGGTCGGCTGGGTGAAGGCGGTGGACGGGGTCGACCTGTCCGTCCGAACCGGAGAGACGCTCGGCATCGTCGGCGAGTCCGGGTGCGGCAAGACGACGCTCGGGCGGACGATCATCCGCCTGATCGAGCCGACCGCGGGCCGGATCATCTTCGACGGCCGCGACATCACGAGGCTCAGCAGGCGCGAGCTCCGGCCCGTGCGCCGCGACATCCAGATCATCTTCCAGGACCCGTACGCCTCGCTGAACCCGCGGATGACGGTGCGCGAGATCGTCGCGGAGCCGCTCCGCATCCACGGCCTCTACCGCGGCCAGGAGGGGCGGCGGCGGGTAGAGGAGCTCCTCCGCACCGTGGGCCTGAGCCCGGAGCACGCGAACCGCTTCCCGCACGAGTTCTCCGGCGGCCAGCGGCAGCGGATCGGGGTCGCGCGGGCGCTCGCCTTGAACCCGAAGCTGCTCGTGCTGGACGAGCCCGTCTCCGCCCTCGACGTCTCCATCCAAGCCCAGGTCGTGAACCTGCTCGAGCAGCTGCAGCGCGAGTTCGGGCTCACCTACCTCTTCATCGCGCACGACCTCTCGGTCGTGCGCCATGTCTCCGACCGGGTCGCCGTCATGTACCTGGGCAAGATCGTCGAGATCGGCGACCGGCGGCAGGTGTACGAGTCGCCCATGCACCCCTACACGCAGGCGCTCCTCTCCGCGGTCCCGGTTCAGTCGCCGGAGCAGCGGGGGAAGCGCAAGCGGATCATCCTCGAGGGGGACGTGCCGAGCCCGGCCAACCCGCCTTCCGGCTGCCGCTTCCGCACTCGCTGCTGGAAGGCGCAGCCGATCTGCGCCGAGGAGGAGCCGCCGCTCGTCCCCCGGGCCGGGGGTGCGCACCCCGTCGCCTGCCATTTCGCGGAGGTTATGCGCCCGCTCGACCTCGTCCCCTCTCCCGTGCCGAAGGCGAGCTCCGCGCCCGCCGGGTAGCTCCCCGCTAACTCTCGTCGGCCGGTCTCGTCTGACGAGGGTATGAGGACGGTGAGACCGATCGTCTGCGAGCGCGTGCGCGCGCAGACCTCGCTCCGCCTCGACGGCGAGCTCTCCGAGCTCGAGCGCAGGATGGCGGAGGCGCACCTCGCCCGCTGCCCGGACTGCCGCGCGTTCGCGGAGGACGCGGAGGCCGTGACGGCGCTGCTGCGCCAGGCCCCCCCGGAGCGCCCGCAGCGGCCCGTCGTCGTCCACCGTCCGCGACGGCCGTGGACGGTCCGCGTCCAGACCGGGCTCGCCGCCGCCGCCGCGCTGCTCCTCGTCGGCGTCTCCGTCCAGCTCGCGGGCTCGGAGCCGCGGCGCTCGCCCGGCGTCTTCCGCCTCGAGGAGCCGGTCCGCTTCCAGACCTCGGAGGAGATCGCGCGCGAGGTGGAGCTGATCATCGCCTACCAGCGCGCGTACGACGCGCACCTGGAGGGCGAGGGCCCCGCCTTCCCGCTCTAGGGCACCGCCGCCCCGGCGGCGGACTCCCCGGCGCGGCCGCGGCTCTCGCCCTCTCAAGCCGCCGGCGCACGCTGCCGATGAAGGGGTATCCCCATCGGGGCGAACGCGTGACGCCGGAGCCCACATCCACCGAGCAGCAGCCCGCAGCGCTTCCCCGGCTCTCCCACCGGGAGCAGTGGCGCGAGCTCGTGTCCACGGTGCAGCGGCTGTCGCTCGCTCGGACCATCCCCGAGATCCAGGAGATCGTCCGCACGGCGGCGCGGCGCCTGACGAGGGCCGATGGGGCCACGTTCGTCCTCCGGGAGGGGAGCAGCTGCTACTACGCGGACGAGGACGCGATCTCTCCCCTGTGGAAGGGCCAGCGCTTCCCGCTCGAGCAGTGCATCAGCGGCTGGGCGATGGTCAACCGAAGCGCGGCTGTGATTGAGGACATCTACGCGGACGACCGGATCCCCCACGACGCCTACCGCCCGACCTTCGTCAAGAGCCTCGCGATGGTCCCGATCCGCCAGCTCGACCCGGTGGGGGCGATCGGCAATTACTGGGCGTCCAGCCATCGAGCGAGCGCGGACGAGGTCGAGCTCCTGCAGGCGCTGGCCGATTCGACCGCGGTCGCGCTCGAGAACGTGCGCGTCTACCGCGAGCTCGAGGAGGCCCGCCTCGAGACGCTGCGGCGGCTCGCGATCGCCGCCGAGTACCGCGACGACGCGACGTCCGAGCACGCCGAGCGCGTCGCGCGGACGGCGGCGCTGCTCGCCGAGCGCCTCGGCCGTCCGCAGGCCGAGGTGGAGCTGCTGAGGCTGGCCGCCCCGCTGCACGACATCGGCAAGCTCGCCGTCCCCGACGCGCTGCTGCTCAAGCCGGGCCCGCTCACGCCGGCCGAGGTCGAGCAGATGCGGACGCACGCCGCCGCCGGCGCGGAGATCCTGGGGGGCAGCTCCTCCGACGTGCTTCGCTTGGGCGAGGAGATCGCGCGGACGCACCACGAATGGTGGGACGGGAGCGGTTATCCGAGCGGGCTGGCGGGCGAGCAGATCCCGCTCAGCGGGCGGCTCGTCGCGCTCGCCGACGTCTTCGACGCCCTCACCCACGAGCGTCCGTACAAGCGGGCTTGGCCGCTCGAGGAGGCCGTGCGCGAGATCCACCGCCTCTCCGGCCGCCAGTTCGACCCGGCGGTCGTCGCCGCCTTCGCGCAGCTCGACCCGCGGGAGCTCGTCGCCCCGGTCGCGGGCGCGAGGCGCGGCGGGTAGCCGCGCCGCAGCCGCGGCCACGCGCCGCTCGCACACGCTCGGGCTAGCGTCCGGA
Organism: Gaiellaceae bacterium; assembly: GCA_035574655.1. Taxonomy (GTDB): domain Bacteria; phylum Actinomycetota; class Thermoleophilia; order Gaiellales; family Gaiellaceae; genus GMQP-bins7. The sequence goes on along the minus strand of DATLYP010000131.1, from coordinate 12,541 downwards.
CGCGCCTCGGGAGGGCTCCCCGGGGCAGGACGGGCCGACCGGCGGCTGGCCGCCCGCTCCGGCCGCCCACTTGGGGTGGTGCTCCCGCGCCCAGTCCTCGCGCACGTCGCCGAGCGTCATCCCGCGCAGGGCATGGCGGGTCGAGGGGTGGATCACGGCCAGGTACAGGTGGCCGAGCACGAGGACGACCGAGAAGAGGGTGAGCGCGTCGTGGACGACGATCGGCCCCTCCCAGCGGAAGCGGCTGTCGCGCGCGGCGAGCCAGAGGAGCAGCCCGGAGACGGCGAAGAGGAGCGCGAAGGAGGCGGTGACGATCGCGTTCAGCTTCTGGCCCGCGTTGAAGCGGCCCTGCGGGGCCCGCCGCCCGGTCAGCCAGCGGCGGTCGTCCCGGTCGAGCCGCTCGATCTCGCGCCAGTCGGCGAGCAGGGCGCGCCGGTCGCCGAGGGCGATCACGAGCGCGACGAGCACCGCCCAGGCGACCGCCGTCCACACGTGCACGTCCTTCACCAGCGCGCGCCTGCCCACCCACGCGGAGAGCGCGGGCAGCCAGAGCACGAGCCCGGTGCCGAGCAGGCAGAAGAAGGCGCTCGCGTGGATCCAGTGGAGGGCGCGCTCCGTCCGGCCGAAGCGGGGAAGCAGCCGCGGGGTGCTCTCCGGCTCCGGCGGGGGGCTCGCCCGGCTACTCGAGGCCCTGCCGGAAGAAGTTGGACTTGCCGATCCAGGCATCGGAGTCGTAGCCGTGCGTCTCCCAGTAGCCGGGAACGAAGTCGCGGCGGGCGTGGATGCGGCTCACCCACTTGACGCTCTTGTACCCGTACATGCGCGGCATCACGACCCGGGCCGGGAAGCCGTGCGGGCGGGTGAGCGGCTTGCCGTCCATCTCGAGCGCGAGCAGCACGTCCGGAAGCAGCGCCTGCTCGACCGTGAGCGTGTCCACGTACGGCACCTCCGCGGAGACGAACTGGAGGTAGCGCGCCTCCGGCTTCAGCCCCGCCTCGCCCAGGAGGTCGTCGAAGCGGACGCCCGCCCAGTGCACGTTCTTCACCGACCAGCCGCTGACGCAGTGGAAGTCGGAGACCTGCTCGGCCCGCGGCAGCGCCCGCAGGTCCTCGAGGGAGAGCGAGAGGGGCCGCTCGACGAGCCCGTCCACCCGCAGGCGGTAGCGCGCCGGGTCGATCCGGGGCACGCCGCGGATCGTGTAGATGCGCCAGCCGCGCGACGGGACGAGGGCGGCCACCTGCCGGGGAAGCAGCCGCCCGGCGAGGTCGGCCAGGTCGCGGCCCCAGACGAGCCCGGCTGCGCCCGCTCCCAGGATGCCGAGGAACGCCGCCCGCCCATACACGCGATCGTCCACCCTTCACCTCCGCTCGTGCGGCGAGGACCGCCTCCCATGGTACGCCGCGGACGGCGCTCCGGTTCGCCGGGGCGCAGCCCGCCCGCGGCGCGCGGTCAGTGGCGCGAGAGCGGCTGGACCCGGATCCCCCGCCGGTCGAGGCGCCCCAGCGCCCGGTTCACGGCCGTCCACTGAGGGAAGCTCATCGTGCGGATGAGGGGGAGCACGTCCTGGAAGCCCGGGTCGCGCAGCGTGTCCGCGGTGCCGGAGATCTCCGCCGACAGGGCGCGCAGCGCGCGCACGAGCTGCTCGTGCTCGTCCTCGAAGCCGCGAAGCGCGCCCGCGGACTCGAGGTCGTCGGCCGCCTTGTCGGCGACCGCGGCCGCCTCCTCGAGCCGCCCGGTGAGGTCGTCGTACGTCTTCGCCCGCGTGATCCGACCGAGCGCGTAGTCGACCCGGTCGCGGGCCTGGGCGACCTCGGCCCGGTACTCGGCACGGGTCGCGGGCCGGCCGCCGGCGCCGGAGGCGACGAGCGCGACGGCGGCGAGCGCGGCGGCGAGCGCAACCGCACCCAGGGCGAGCAGGCGCACTCTCCGCGCGGACATCGAGGCCAGGATAGCCGTCGCCCCGTCGCTTCCCGGCCGGCGGCCCGCCCGGCCTCGGCTACACTCGCGCCGCCGGCGCAGCCTGCCCGTCCTGCCCCGCGACCTCGAGGAGACGCATGCCCGAGAACGGAAACGACCGCGCGAACACCGGCCGCATCATCGAGATCAAGGGCGTCGTCATCGACGCCGTCTTCGCCGACCAGCTCCCCGAGATCTACACCGCGCTCCGGATCGAGGTCCCGGAGGGCGACGGGCGGACGCGAACGCTGATCGCGGAGGTGCAGCAGCACCTCGGCGACGACCGGGTGCGCGCGGTGGCCATGGACTCGACGGACGGCCTCGCCCGGGGCACCCCCTGCGTGGACACCGGCCAGCCGATCACCGTCCCCGTCGGGCAGCCCACCCTGGGCCGCCTGTGGAACGTGATCGGGGAGCCGATCGACGAGAAGCCCGCGCCGGAAGGCGCCGAGCGCTGGCCCATCCACCGCGACCCGCCGAGCTTCCGCGAGCTCTCCCCCAAGGTGGAGATCTTCGAGACGGGGATCAAGGTGATCGACCTGATCGCCCCCTTCGTCCGCGGCGGCAAGGTCGGCCTCTTCGGCGGCGCCGGCGTGGGGAAGACGGTGCTCATCATGGAGCTCATCCACAACGTCGCCATGGAGCACGGCGGCGTGTCCGTCTTCGCAGGCGTCGGCGAGCGCACGCGGGAGGGCAACGACCTCTGGCTGGAGATGACCGAGTCGGGGGTGATCGACCGTGTGGCGCTCGTCTACGGGCAGATGAACGAGCCGCCCGGCGCGCGCCTCCGCGTCGGCCTCTCCGGGCTCACCATGGCCGAGTACTTCCGCGACCAAGGCCAGGACGTGCTGCTCTTCATCGACAACATCTTCCGCTTCGTGCAGGCGGGCTCGGAGGTCTCCGCCCTGCTCGGGCGGATGCCGAGCGCGGTCGGCTACCAGCCGACGCTCGCGACCGAGATGGGGCAGCTGCAGGAGCGGATCACCTCCACCCGCACCGGCTCCGTGACCTCCGTGCAGGCGATCTACGTGCCCGCGGACGACCTCACCGACCCGGCCCCGGCGAACGTGTTCGCCCACCTCGACTCCACGGTCGTGCTCTCGCGGGCGATCGTGGAGAAGGGCATCTACCCGGCGGTCGACCCGCTCGACTCCACCTCGCGCGCCTTGCAGCCGGGGATCGTCTCCGACGACCACTACCAGACGGCGACGGACGTGCTCCAGATCCTGCAGCGCTACAAGGACCTGCAGGACATCATCGCCATCCTCGGCATGGACGAGCTGACGGACGAGGACAAGCTCGTCGTCAGCCGCGCCCGCCGCATCGAGCGCTTCCTCTCCCAGCCCAACTTCGTCGCCGAGCAGTTCACCGGCACCCCCGGCAAGTACGTGAAGCTGGAGGACACGATCCGCGGCTTCCGCGAGATCATCGACGGCCGGCACGACGAGCTGCCCGAGTCCGCCTTCTACATGGTCGGCACGATCGAGGAGGCGGTGGAGAAGGCGGGCAAGGCGCAGGCGGCGGCCGCGGCGTAGCGGCGATGGCCGACGCCCGCCGCAAGTTCGACGTCGCCCTCGTCACGCCCGACGGCCCCGCCTACGAGGGCGAGGCGGAGATGATCGTCGTCCCTGGCGCCGCCGGGGAGATCGGCGTTCTCGCCCGGCACGCCCCGCTCGTTGCGACCCTCAAGGCCGGCTCGACCCGCGTCCACGTGGGCGAGAACGAGGTGCTCGAGTTCGCGACCGGCCCCGGCTTCTTCAAGGTCGAGCTCGACCGCGCGCTCGCGCTCGTGGACGACGCGATCAACGTGCGCGAGATCGACGAGGAGCGCGCCCGCGCCCAGCTCGAGGCGGCGCGGGCGGAGCTCGAGCGCGTGGAGCGCGGGGAGTCGCAGGCCGACCGCTGGCAGCTCGAGCAGCGGATCATCCACGCCGAGAACCAGCTCGTGGTGGCGGGGAGGCTGGAGCCCGCGGCGCGCGCCCAGCGGGCGGCAGGGCGCCCGCCCGCCCTGCCCGAGGGGTAGCCCCTCAGACGCCCCGGGCAGCGTCATGCCGGCGCCGAGACCGCCGCGGGGCCGATCAGGACGCCTCGAGGACCTTCGAGCGCGGGTCCGCCGGAAGCGTCTCGAGGTCGGGGGTCGACCTGCGCCGGCGACGCGGTGCAGCTCGCCCCGCGCTCGAGGAGCGCGATCCGCTCGCGGAGGTCTCGGGCCGGCGCCGCTCCGGGTCAGTCCAGGGCCGCGCGGGCGAATCCGACTGCCTCGTCCAGAGTGAGCGCTTCGCCTTCCCCCCACGCCTCCGCGACTGTCGCGCTCGTCCGGTCGACCGCCGCCAGCGCGAGCGCCCGAGCACCCTCCGCGCCCCCGTCGCCTCCGATCTCGAGCGCCTCTCTCAGGGCTGCCGTCGCCCCCAGCAGGACGGCCGCACACCGGTGGTCGCCCCGTGCCGCCATCGCGGCCGCGAAGACGTCGAGGCAGTCGAGGGCGAGCGGCCTGTCGCCGATCTCGAGCGCCCGCGACGCGGCGTCCACCGCGTTGGCCGCCGCGCCCTCCAGCCGGCCGCGCCGGAGCGCCGTCTCGGCGAAGCCGGCGAGCGTGTACGCCTCGCAGCGCGCCTGGCCGCGCGCGCGGACGAACGGGAGGTTCTCCTCGAGGAGCCCCTCGGCGCGCTCGTGGCGAGCGGTGCGGTTCGCGATCTCGGCGAGGTTCAGCCGGCACGACGAGACGGCGACACCGTTGTCCACGTCGAGCGCGACTCGGAGCCGGTCTGCGAAGAGGCTCTCGGCACGCTCGAGGTCGCCTCTTCTCATCGCGGCGAGGGCCTGCTCCCGGAGCAGGTCGAGCCGCTCGGTGGCGCCGCCGAGCCGGCTCGCGAGCGACGCCGCCTCGTCCGAAGCCGCGATCGCCAGCGCGGCGTCGCCTTGCGCGTAGGCGATGGTGCCCAGCGCCGAGAGCAGGCGTCGGCGCACGTCGTCCTCCGCGCCGTCGAGGGCGAGCGCCCGCTCGACCCACGAGCGGCCCTCCCGATAGAGGCCGCGAACGAGCCAGTAGGTCGGGAGCGACGCCGTCACCTCGCGCACGAGCTCGCGTGCGCCGCTCTCGAGCCCGTACGCCACGGCCGCACGGAGGTTGTCGATCTCCGAGGCGAAGACGGAGACGGGCCCCTCCTCCGGGTCGCCGGCGCGCAGGGCCGCGTCCAGCCGGCAGGCCAGCTCGCGGAAGTGGCGCGCCCGCCGGCGTCGCACGGCGTCCCCTTCGCCCGTCTCCTCGAGGCGCTCTCCTGCGAACTCCCGGATCGTCTCCAGCATCCAGTAGCGGCCGTCGCTGAAGCGGAGCAGGCTCTTCTCGACGAGCGATTGCAGGGTGTCCAGGCCGGCGCCGCACACCTCTTCGGCGGCGTCCAGCGTGCAGCCGCCCGCGAACACGGAGAGGCGGGCGAACAGCTCCTGCTCGGCGGCGGACAGCAGCTCGTAGCTCCACTCGATCGTCGCGCGCAGCGTCTGCTGGCGGGGGTCGGCGTCGCGGCCCCCCTTGAGCAGGTCGAGGCGCTGCGAGAGCCGCTCCCGGATCTGGGAGACGGTCAGCGCCTTCGTCCGCGCGGCGGCGAGCTCCACCGCCAGCGGCAGGTTGTCCAGCCGCGCGCACAGCTCGCCGATCTCCTCGGAGGGGTCGAGCTGGGCCCGCTCGCAGAAGAGCGCCACCGCCTCCGCGGAGGCGAGCGGCGGGACCGGGTACTCGACCTCGCCGCGGACCCGCAGCAGCTCGCGGCTCGTTACGAGCAAGGTCAAGTTGGGGCAGCGCTCGAGCAGGTCGGCGAGCTCGGAGGCGGCGTCGATCACCTGCTCCAGGTTGTCGAGCAGCACCAGCAGCTCCCGCTCGGAGATGTGCTCCGCGAGCCCGTCCTTCGCTCCCAGCGTCTGCGCGATCGTCTCGGTGACGAGCGCCGGATCGCGAAGGGAGGCGAGCCCCACCCAGAACACGCCCGCCCCGAATTCCGGCACCAGCTCGGCGGCGGCCTCGAGCGCGAGCCGGGTCTTCCCGGACCCGCCCGGCCCGGTCAGCGTCACGAGGCGCCGACCTCCGCGGATCAGATCCAGCACCTCCCGCAGCTCGCGCTCCCGCCCCACGAACGAGCTGGCCGGGCGGGGCACGTTCGTGTTCGAGATCGTCCTCAGGGGCGGGAAGGAGCCCTCGCCGAGCTGGAAGAGCGCGACCGGCTCGGGGACGTCCTTCAGCCGGTGCTCGCCGAGGGCCGACAACGCTCGCCACAGGCGGTCGCCTGGATCGATCGCGGCCGCCGTCGCGGCGGAGCAGACGACCTGGCCGCCGTGCGCGCAGGCGGCGACGCGGGCGGCGAGGTGGACGTCGCTGCCGACGTAGCCCTCCTCGGTCACGAGCGGCGTCCCCGTGTGCAGCCCCACCCGCACCTGGATCGGGCCGGGCGCGAGCGCCTCGACGAGGGCGCGGGCCGCGCGCAGCGCCCCGGGCGCGCTCGGGAAGGCGAAGAAGAAGGCGTCGCCGAGGAAAGGATCGCGCGCACGACGACGCGATCCAAGCGCTCTCCGAGAGCTCGCTCGGCGACACGACGAGCCCGAGCCGGCCGGCGCCCCTGCGAGCCGGCAGCCGAGGATCCGCGCCGAGGCGAGGTGCTCGGAGCCGGACGTCTTCGCCCGGCGGCGGCGGCGCCACGAGGCGGGTCTTGACGGTTCCGGACCTGTCCGCGCACGATTTGGGCCGATGCGCACGCCCGCCGTCGCCGTCGCGACCGCGCTCGTCCTCTCCCTTGCCGGGCACGCCGGCGCCGCCGCCCCGTCCGGGTCGCGGGCGTCCGTCGCCTGGGTGGTGGACGGGGACACCGTCGCCCTCGCGGGCGGCGAGCGCGTGCGGCTGCTGCAGATCGACGCGCCCGAGGTCGGCACCGGCGAGTGCTACTCGCGGGCGGCGCGCACCGCGCTGCTCGGGCTGCTCCCGCCGGGGAGCCGGGTGACGCTCGAGCGCGACCCGGCGCTCGACGCGGTCGACCGCTACGGGAGGCTCCTCCGCTACCTCTGGCGCGGAGGCGTGAACGTGAACCTCGAGCTCGTGCGCCGGGGCGCCGCCGCCCCCTACTTCTACCGCGGCGAACGCGGGCGGTACGCGAGCCGCCTGCTCGCCGCCGCCCGCGCCGCCCGGGCGGCGCGGCGGGGGCTCTGGGGCGCCTGTCCGGGCACGGTGCTCGACCCCTTCCGGCCGGTGGAGACCGGGCAAAGCGGCCCGCCCCCGGCCGCGGCCTCCGGCGGGCGCTGCGACCCCGGCTACGTCGGCGCCTGCGTCCCGCCCTACCCGCCCGACCTCGACTGCGACGACCTGCGCGCCCGCGGGCTGCCGCTCCCCGTCCGTGTCGTGGGCGCCGACCCGCACCGCCTGGACGGCGACGGGGACGGCTACGGCTGCGAGTGAGCGCGCCAGATCCGCTAGCCTCTCCGGACCCCGGACAGCTTTGACAGGCAGCTTGGCGACCGGGTTACCAAACGCCTAAAGAGCCAGAGGGGCGTCCGGCTCCCGACCTCTTTAGGCGGGAGCCGTTTTCATGACCGACACCAGACAGACGCTCGAAGCCCTCCTCCAGCGGCGGATCCTCGTCCTCGACGGGTCCTGGGGGGTGCTGATCCACCGCCGCGGGCTGAGCGAGGAGGAGTACCGGGGCGAGCGCTTCCGCGACCACCCGCGCGACCTGCGCGGCGACCCCGACCTCCTCAACCTGACGCGCCCGGAGGTGGTGGCGGAGATCCACGACGCGTACTTCGCCGCCGGCGCCGACATCACGACCACGAACACCTTCACCGCCACCCGCATCGGGCAGGCGGAGTACGGGCTGGAGGAGGCGGCCGCCGAGATGAGCCGGGAGGGCGCCCGCCTCGCCCGCCGGGCGGCCGACGAGTGGACGCGCCGCACGCCCGGAAAGCCCCGCTTCGTCGCCGGCTCGATCGGCCCGCTGAACGTGACCCTCTCCCTCTCGCCCCGCGTGGACGACCCCGCCTACCGGGCGGTGACGTTCGACCAGGTCCGCGACGCGTACGCCGAGCAGGTGCGGGCGCTGCGCGAGGGCGGCGTCGACCTGCTCCTGATCGAGACGGTCTTCGACACCCTGAACGCGAAAGCGGCGATCGCCGCCGCGCGCGAGGCCGCGCCCGAGCTGCCGCTCTGGCTCTCCTTCACCGCCGTCGACCGGAGCGGGCGCAACCTCTCCGGCCAGACACCGGAGGCGTTCTGGATCTCGATCGAGCACGCCGAGCCGCTCATCGTGGGCGTCAACTGCTCCCTGGGCGCGACGGAGATGCGCCCCTTCCTCGAGGAGCTTGCCCGCGTCGCCGGCGCGTACGTCTCCTGCCATCCGAACGCGGGCCTGCCGAACGCGCTCGGCCTCTACGACGAGAAGCCCGCGGACACGAGCCGCTTCCTGCGCGCCTTCGCCGAGGACGGCCTCGTCAACGTGGTCGGGGGCTGCTGCGGGACGACGCCCGAGCACGTGCGCGCGATCGCCCGGGCCGTGGAGGGGCTGCCCCCGCGGCGCCTGCCCGAGCCGCTGCGTCTGCCCCGCTTCTCCGGGCTCGAGCCCTTCGTCGTCCGCCCCGACACCGGCTTCGTCGTCGTCGGCGAGCGCACGAACGTGACGGGCTCGGCCCGCTTCCGCAGGCTGATCGAGGCGGGCGACTACCAGGGCGCGCTCGAGGTCGCGCTCGAGCAGGTCCGGGGCGGGGCGAACCTCCTGGACGTGAACATGGACGCCGACCTGCTCGACTCCGAGCAGGCGATGACCACCTTCCTCAACCTGGTCGCGACGGAGCCGGAGGTCGCCCGCCTGCCGATCATGGTCGACAGCTCCCGCTTCTCCGTGCTCGAGGCGGGGCTCAAGTGCCTGCAGGGGAAGGGGATCGTCAACTCGATCTCGCTCAAGGAGGGGGAGGAGGCGTTCCTCGCGCAGGCGCGCACGATCCGCCGCTACGGGGCGGGGGTGGTGGTCATGGCCTTCGACGAGCGCGGGCAGGCGGAGACGGTGGAGCGCAAGGTGGAGATCCTGAGCCGCGCCTACGACCTGCTCGTTCGCGAGGCGGGCTTCCCGCCCGAGGACGTCGTCCTCGACCCGAACGTGCTCGCGGTCGCGACCGGGATCGAGGAGCACGCCCGCTTCGCGAAGGCGTTCATCGAGGCGATCCCCCTGCTCAAGGAGCGCTGCCCGGGCGCGCTCGTCTCCGGCGGCATCTCCAACCTCTCCTTCGCCTTCCGCGGCAACGAGCCGGTGCGGGAGGCGATGCACGCCGCCTTCCTCTACCACGCGATCCGGGCCGGGCTCGACATGGGGATCGTCAACGCGGGCCAGCTCGCGGTGTACGAGGACATCGAGCCCGAGCTCCTGCAGCGGGTCGAGGACGTCCTCTTCGACCGGCGCCCGGACGCGACCGAGCGGCTCGTCGAGTACGCGTCCACCGTGCGCGGCGGCGCCACGCGCCGGGAGCTCGACCTCTCCTGGCGGGAGGCGCCGGTCGAGGAGCGGCTCGCGCACGCGCTCGTGCACGGGATCGTCGATTTCATCGAGGAGGACGTGGAGGAGGCGCGGCGGCAGGCGGCGCGGCCGCTCGACGTGATCGAGGGCCCGCTCATGCGGGGGATGCAGATCGTGGGCGACCTCTTCGGCGCCGGGAAGATGTTCCTGCCCCAGGTGGTGAAGAGCGCCCGGGCGATGAAGCGGGCGGTCGCCTACCTGGAGCCCTTCATGGAGGCGGAGAAGACGGAGCGTCGGCACGCGGGCCGGATCGTGCTCGCCACGGTCAAGGGCGACGTGCACGACATCGGCAAGAACATCGTCGGCGTCGTCCTCGCCTGCAACGGCTACGAGGTGATCGACCTGGGCGTCATGGTCCCGGCCGACCGGATCCTGGACACCGCTCTCGGCGAAGGGTGCGACGCGGTCGGGCTCTCCGGCCTCATCACCCCCTCCCTGGACGAGATGGTGGGCGTGGCCAAGGAGATGGAGCGGCGCGGGCTGCAGCTCCCGCTCCTGATCGGGGGCGCGACGACGTCCAAGCAGCACACCGCCGTGCGCATCGCGCCCGAGTACTCCGCGCCCACGGTGCACGTCCTCGACGCCTCGCGCGTCGCGGGCGTCGTCGCCGACCTGCTCGACGCCGAGCGGCGGCAGGCGCTCGACCGCGCGAACCGCGCCGAGCAGGAGCGGCTCCGGGCGCTGCACGCGGAGAAGGGGCGGAAGCCGCTGCTCCCGCTCGCGGCCGCGCGGGCGAACCGGACGCCGATCGACTGGCACGAGGAGGACCTGGCCGCGCCCGCCTTCACGGGCTCGCGGCTGGTGGAGGTCCCGGTCGGGGAGCTCCGGCGGTACATCGACTGGACGTTCTTCTTCCACGCCTGGGAGCTGAAGGGCCGCTACCCGGCGATCCTCGACGACCCGGAGAAGGGGGAGGCGGCGCGCGACCTGCTCGCCGCCGCGAACGAGCTCTTGGACGAGATCGAGGCGGGCGGGGCGCTGCGGGCGCGCGGCGTGTACGGCTTCTGGCCCGCCTGCGCCGAGGGGGACGACCTCGTCCTGGGCGGCGTCCGCTTCCCGATGCTGCGCCAGCAGGCGGACCACGGCGACTCCCGGCCCAACCGCTGCCTCGCCGACTACGTCGCGCCTGCGGAGACGGGCCTCGCGGACTACGCGGGCGCGTTCGCCGTCTCCGTCCACGGTGCGGAGGAGCTCGCCGCGCGCTTCGCCGCCGAGCGCGACGACTACCGGGCGATCATGGTGCGCGCGCTCGCCGACCGGCTGGCGGAGGCGTTCGCGGAGAAGCTGCACGAGCAGGCCCGGCGGGAGTGGTACGCGCCCGACGAGGCGCTCGGGAACGAGGAGCTGATCGCCGAGCGCTTCCGCGGGATCCGGCCCGCGTTCGGCTACCCGGCCTGTCCCGACCACTCCGAGAAGCGGACGCTGCTCAGGCTGCTCGAGGCGGAGCGGGCGGGCATCGGGCTGACCGAGTCGTGCGCGACGACGCCGCCCGCGAGCGTGAGCGGGCTCTACCTCGGCCATCCGCAGGCGCGCTACTTCTCCGTGGGCCGGATCGGCCGCGACCAGGTGGAGGACTACGCGGCGCGGAAGGGCGCGCGGCTGGAAGAGGTCGAGCGCTGGCTGCGGCAGAACCTCGCCTACGAGCCGGCCGCGGCCGCCGCCTGAGCCCCTCCCGGGGGCACGGCCGCCCGGGACAGGGCCGAAACGGCCCGTAGAGGGCGGCCGTCCCGGGTGGTAGCGTCAGCGGGGCCGTGAGCCGTCTCGGTCTCGTCCGCCGCTCCCCCTCCTTCGGGCTCCTCTTCCTCGCCACCGCCGGCTCGAGCGTCGGCACCTACCTCGCCGCCGTCGCCCTCACCGTCGACGTCTTCGACCGCACGGGCTCGGGCCTCTGGGTGGCTGCGCTCCTGATCGCCGACTTCCTGCCCATCGTGCTCATCGGCCTGCTCCTCGGGCCCCTCGTCGACCGCCTCTCGCGCCGCCGGCTGCTGATCGTCTCCGACCTCGCCCGCTTCGCGGTCTTCGCCGCCCTCCCCTTCGTCGACAGCCCGGCGGCGATCGTCGTCCTCGCCGGCGTCTCCGGGGTCGCCACCGGCTTCTTCCGCCCCGCCGCCTACGCGGGGCTGCCGAACCTCGTCCGGGACGAGGAGCTGACGAACGCCAACTCACTGCTGCAGACCGTGGAGACGCTCGCCTGGATGGTCGGCCCCGTCGCCGCCGGGGCCATGCTCACCACCTGGAGCCCGTCCGTGCCCTACCTGGCAAACGCCGCCACGTTCCTCGTCTCCGCCGCGCTCATCGCCCGCATCCCCGAGCGCAGCCTCCGCTCCGAGGAGCCCCTCACCCGCGGCCACTGGCGCGACGTGGCGGACGGCATCCACCTCGTCGCGACCTCGAAGCCGCTGCGCACCGTGCTCGTCGTCTGGAACATCGTCGTGCTCGGCAGCGGCGCGATCAACGTCGCCGAGGTGGTGTTCGCGAAGGACACGCTCGACGCCGGCGACCTGGGCTTCGGGATCCTGGTGGCGGCGAGCGGGGTCGGGCTCGCGCTCGGCAGCTACCTGGCGCCGTCCTCGCTCGGGTCGGTCGGCCTGCGCCGCCACTACGTCGGCTCGATCGCGCTCATGGGCGCAGGATGGGGCGCGGCGGCGTTCAGCCCGGCGCTTTGGGTCGCCGTCCCCTTCGTGGTCGCGGGCGCCGCCGGCAACGGGGCGGCGGTCGTCGCCAACCAGCTCCTCGTCCAGCGGGGCGCGCCCGACCGCTACCGGGGCCGCGCGCTCGCGACGTTGATGAGCGCGAACTACGCGGCGTTCGGCCTGGCGATGGTCGCGGCCGGCGCGCTCGTCGACGCGTTCGGGGCACGGCCCGTGTGGGCGGCCGCAGGCGGGGTCTTCGTCGCCGCGGCCGGGCTCGCGCTCGCGATCACCCGCTGGCTCCCCCTCCGCACGAGCGAGGAGCAGGAGGCGCTGGACGCGCACGTCGAGGCCGCCGCCCGCCGCCTGGACGAGCGCGCGCGCGCCGCCGAGGAGCGGGCGACGGGGGTCCCG
>DATLYP010000130.1:0-29252 GCA_035574655.1 Gaiellaceae bacterium | reverse complement strand
CGTCGTACGGCCGGTGTACGGCCTGCCGGCCGCGGCCCGGCCGCGCCTGGTCCGGGCCCGCCACGACCTGCGGCTCGCCCGCGAGCTGCGCCGGCTCGGGGCGCGCTTCGACGGCACGGCCGGGCTCTACGTGCAGAGCCTGACGTCGGGCGCCGGCGCCGCCTGGAACGCGGGCGCGGAGTTCCCTGGCGCCTCCACGTTGAAGGTCGCGATCGCGGCCGCCGTGCTCGCCGAGCACCGCGGGCTGCCTCCGCCCGGCTCGCGGCTCGACCGGCTTCTGCAGGAGATGATCGTCCCCTCCGACGACGAGGCGGCGAACGAGCTGCTCGTCTGGCTCGGCGGCTCGACGAGCGCCGGCGGCCGCCGCGTCACCGGTCTCATGCGCGACCTCGGGATGCGCGACTCGGAGATGTACGGGGGGTACCTGACGCGCTCCGTCTCCGGGCCCATCCCCGTCCGGGTCGAGCGACAGCCCGCCTTCGTCGGCAAGCGGACGAGCGCCCGGGACCTGGCGCTCCTGCTCCGCGCCCTGTGGCTCCGCTCCGCCGGGCTCGGCCCCTTCGGGCGCGTCCGGCCGGGCTTGACCGCCGCCGAGGCGCGCTACCTGCTCTGGCTCCTCGCCAGCGTCCGCGACACGCCCAAGCTCGACCGCTTCCTTGCCGGGCGCCCGGGGGTCGCGGTGCTGCACAAGGCCGGCTGGATCTCGACCGCCCGCCACGACGCCGGGCTCGTCTTCTGGCGCGGGGGCGTCTTCGTCGCCGCCGCCATGACCTGGCGCCCGGCCGGAGCGAAGGCGGCGGACGTGCTCGCCGGCCGGCTCGCCCTGCGTGCCCTCGCCCGCTTCCGGGAGCTGGCCGGCATGCGCGGGTGAGCGGGCGGCGCGAGGGGCCGCTCCAGCCGGTCGGTTTTGGGCCCGCGCCACTCGCTATACTTTTTGCACTAACTATCCAGAACGACCTGAAAGCGAGGACGATTCAGTGAGCTCCAGCAAGACCCGTCTCCTGCTCGTGCCGCTGGAGGACCTCGTCGTCTTCCCGCACATGAACGTCACGCTCACCGTGGACGTGGGCGACGAGCAGCGCGTCCTGCTCGTCCCCAAGCACGAGGGCGAGTACGCGAAGGTCGGCACGGTGGCCGAGGTGACGGACCGCATCCGGCTGCCGGGCGGCGGCCGGGCGGTCGCGCTCGCCGGGCTCCACCGCGGGATCGCGGGCGCCGCCCGGACGGACGCGCAGGGTCGGCTGTTCGTCGAGGTGGAGGAGCGCCCCGATCCCGAGGAGGTGGACGGGCGCCTGCGCGAGCTCGAGCGCGAGTACCGGGCGGTGGTGGAGGAGATCCTGGAGCTGCGCGGCGACGACGGCCGGATCGCCGCCTTCGTCCGCTCCATCTCCGAGCCGGGCGCGCTCGCCGACACGTCCGGCTACTCGCCCGATCTCACCTTCGAGCAGAAGGTGCGGCTCCTGGAGACGATCGACGTCCGGGAGCGGCTCCAGCTCGCGCTCGAGATGCAGCGCGAGCGGCTGGCGCTCATGCAGGTCCGCCGCCGCATCCAGGAGGACGTCCAGTCGCAGGTCGAGAAGCAGCAGCGCGAGTACATCCTCCGCCGCCAGCTCGAATCGATCCGCAAGGAGCTGGGCGAGGACGAGGCCTCCGTCGTCGAGGAGTACCGGCAGAAGATCGCCGAGGCGCAGATGCCGGACAAGGTGCGCGAGCAGGCCGAGCGGGAGCTCCGGCGCCTCGAGCGCATGGGCGAGCAGACCCCGGAGGCGACCGTCATCCGCAACTACCTGGACTGGCTGCTCGCCGTGCCCTGGGGCAAGCGCTCCGAGGAGCGCCTCGACCCGGCGTACACGCGCGAGGTGCTGGACGCCGACCACGCGGGGCTGGAGGACGTCAAGGAGCGCATCGTCGAGTACATCGCCGTCGCCAAGCTGCGCAAGGAGCGGGGCATCGAGGCCGACCGGCGGACGGGCGTCATCCTCACCCTGATCGGCCCGCCCGGCACCGGGAAGACCTCGATCGGCGAGTCGATCGCCCGCGCCACCGGCCGCGAGTTCGTGCGCATGTCGCTCGGCGGCATCCGGGACGAGGCGGAGATCCGCGGCCACCGGCGCACGTACATCGGCGCCCTGCCGGGGCGGATCGTGCGCGCCCTGCGCGACGCGGGGACGATGAACCCGGTGATCATGCTCGACGAGGTGGACAAGATCGGCGCCGACTGGCGCGGCGATCCCTCCTCGGCGCTGCTCGAGGTGCTCGACCCGGCGCAGAACCACTCGTTCCGCGACCACTACCTGGACGTCGAGCTCGACCTCTCGGACGTGTTCTTCATCGCGACCGGGAACATGGCGGAGACGATCCCGGGGCCCCTCCTCGACCGGATGGAGGTGATCCGTTTCGACGGCTACACCACGGACGAGAAGGTCGAGATCGCGCGCGGCTACCTGTGGCCGCGCCAGCGGGAGCGGCACGGGCTGCGCGAGGACGAGGTCTCGATCACCGACGACGCGCTCGAGCTCGTCATCGCCGAGTACACGCGCGAGGCCGGCGTGCGCCAGCTCGAGCGGGAGCTGGGCACGATCCTGCGCAAGACGGCGACCAAGATCGCCTCCGGCGAGGCCACGCCGCCCATCGTGATCGACCCGCCCGCCGTGCGCGAGGCGCTCGGCAGGCAGAAATTCTACCGCGAGGTCGCGGAGCGCACGGCGGTGCCCGGCGTCGCGACCGGGCTCGCGGCGACGCCGACGGGCGGCGACGTCCTCTTCATCGAGGCGACCTCGCACCCGGGCGGCGACAAGCTCGTCCTCACCGGGCAGCTCGGCGACGTGATGAAGGAGTCGGCGCAGATCGCGCTCTCCGCCGTGCGCGCGCTGGCGCCGAAGCTGGGCATCGAGGAGGAGGCGTTCGAGAACCGCTCCTTCCATGTGCACGTGCCGGCCGGCGCGATCCCCAAGGACGGCCCGAGCGCCGGCATCACGATCGCGACCGCCCTCGCGTCGCTTCTCACCGGGCGCCCGGTCAAGCACACGGTCGGCATGACCGGCGAGATCACGCTGCGCGGCCGTGTGCTCCCGGTCGGCGGCATCAAGCAGAAGGTGCTGGCGGCGCACGCGGCCGGGATCACCGACGTGATCCTGCCCGAGCGCAACCGGGCCGATCTCGAGGACATCCCGGAGAAAGTGCGCCAGGAGATCACCTTCCACCCGGTGATGTCGATCGACGAGGTGATCGCGCTCGCGCTCGAGGAGGAGGCCGTCGAGGCGAATGTGGCGGTGTAGGTCGAGCGTGTCCGTCCCCGAGGAGGTCCGCCGGCTGGCGGACCTCCTCGAGCGCCGCTACGCCGTCTCCGTCCTCTACGCCTCCCACCTGGGCTGCACCCGCTTCACGGAGTTCCGGCGGGCGCTCGGGGAGGTGTCGCCGCGGACGCTCGCCCAGCGGCTCCTCGAGCTCGAGGGGGCGGGGCTGCTGCGGCGGGAGGTGCACGACACGCGGCCCCCCGTCGTGCGCTACCTCCTCACCGAGGAGGGCAAGCAGCTGCGAGCGCTCGTAGAGGCGCTGGGCGCGCTCGGCGGCCGGTAGCCGCTGCACGGCGGCCGCCGATCTGGTATCACTTTCCGAAATGAAGCGAACTGCGGAGCGCCTCGCGGACCCCTACCGCGATCTGGACGTCATCGACTCGCGCGCGCCCCGCTTCAACCAGGCTGTCGTCGGCTCGCTCGCCGTGCTCGCCGTGCTCACCGGCTGGTGGTGGCTCCTCGGGCTGCTCGCCGCGCAGCTCCTCGTGGGGCTGACGCTCGGACGCCGCTTCTGCCTGCCCTGCCTCGCCTACTTCGAGCTCGTGCAGCCGCTCTTCGGGGAGGGGCCGCTCGAGGACGCGCGGCCGCCGCGCTTCGCGAACATGGTGGGAGCGGCGGCGCTCTCGGCGGCCGCGCTCGCCTACGCGCTCGGCGCCGCCACGGTCGGCGCGGCGCTCGGCGCGCTCGTCGCGGCGCTCGCGCTGTTCGCGGCCGCAACCGGCTTCTGCGCGGGCTGCGAGGCCTACAAGCTCGCCTACCTGCTCACCGGCCGCCGCTTCGTCTCCTGCCCCCTCCCTCCCCGACCCCCGGCGCGCGCAGACGCGTAGCGGGCCTGCCGGGGCGCCGGACGCCCCGGCAGGCCGGCGCCGGGGCTCAATCGCCCGCGGGGGCGCGCCGATAAGCTCGTGATGAGTCTCGCGCGCCCCGATCGCGCCTTCTTCCTGATCGCCGCCGCGAGCGCGCTCGCCTACCTGTCGCTGCCCCGCGGCTCCGAGCTCTACGACCGCTGGTACCAGCTCTTTCCGATCGCGGCGGTCGTCGCGATCCTCGCCGGCGTCGCTCGCAACCGCCCGCGCTCGCCGGTCGCCTGGTACCTCGTCGCCTACAGCGGGCTCCTCGGCGTCCTCGCCGACGCCGTGTACTCGGTCGAGCTGGAGCGCGGGGGAGAGGTCGCGTTCCCCTCGCTCGCCGACTACGTCTCGCTCGCCTCCTCCCTCGTTCTCGCCGCCGGACTGGTCGCGATGATCCGCCGGCAGGCTCCGGGCCGCGACTGGCCGAGCCTCGTGGACGCCGCCATCGTCGCCGTCGGCTTCGCCCTCGTCGCCTGGGCGCTCCTCGTGCAGCCGCGGATCGCCGGCCGCGGCGCTGTCGAGACGGTCGTCGCCCTCGGCTTTCCGGTCGCGGACGTGCTCCTCGTCTCGCTCGCGGCGCGCATGGTGCTCGCCGCCGGCCTCCGCTCGCCCCCGTTTGCGATGGTCGTCGTCGCCCTCGTCTTCCAGCTCGTCGGCGACGCGCTCTACGGGTTCGGCTCGCTGCACGGCTGGTACCAGGCGGGGGATCCCGTCGACCTCCTCTTCGTCCTCTCGGCGATCCTGCTCGGGACGGCCGCGCTGCACCCCTCCATGGTCGAGCTGACCGAGCCGAACACGGACCCGGAGCGGCGGCTGAGTGGGAAGCGCCTGGCCCTCCTCTCCGCGGCGACGCTGACGGCGCCGGCGATGCTCGCCGTCGCGGCGCTGCGCGAGGGTCTCGGCGAGCTCCTCGTCATCGTCGGCGGCGCGACGACCCTCTCCGCGCTCGTCACCGTGCGGCTGGCCGGCCTCGTCGCCCGGCACGAGCGCTCGGAGCGGCGCGAGCACGCCCTCGCCGAGGCGGCCGCGGCGCTCGCGGCCGCTTGGACGCGCGAGGACGTCCACCGGGTGGCCGCGCAGGCGGCCCTGCGGATCGTCGACCGCCCGGGGGCGAGCGCCGCCCTCGTCCTGGAGAGCGAGGGCGGCCCCGCCATCGCGGCGGCGGCGGGAGCCCGGGCGCGCGAGCTCGCCGAGCTCGGCCCCCATCGCGCCGCCGACGGCTGCGCCGTCACCGCCGTCCCGCTCGCGGTGCAGGGCACGCCGCACGGGACGCTCGTCGTGCACAGCCCGGAAGAGCTTCCTCCGAGCACCCGGGAAGGCCTGGAGACGCTCGCGGCACAGGTCGCGCTCGCGCTGGAGGGGGCGAAGCTCGCCGAGGACCTGCACGAGCGGCAGAGCGCGGAGCGGTTCCGGTCTCTCGTGCAGAACTCGAGCGACGTGATCCTCCTCCTCCACTCCGACCTCACCGTCCGCTACCAGACGCCGTCCGTGGAGCGCGTCCTCGGCTACGGGGAGGACGAGCTCGTCGGCCGCTCGCTGCTCGACCTGGTGGAGCCCGACGCGCGCCGGCCGCTGCGCGAGTTCGCCGCCGCCGTCCGCGAGTCGCCGACCTCGCCCATGCCGCGCGACCTGCCCCTGCGGCGCAAGAACGGTGCCGTGTGCCAGATGGAGAGCGTCTTCACGAACCTGCTCGCGGATCCGAACGTGGCCGGGATAGTCGTCACCGCCCGCGACGTCACCGAGCGGCGCGCGCTCGAGGAGCAGCTCGCCCACCAAGCCTTCCACGACCCGCTCACCGGCCTCGCCAACCGCGCCCTCTTCCTCGACCGGGTCGGACACGCGCTCGAGCGGGGGCGGCGGCGGCGGAACCTCTTCGCCGTGCTCTTCGTCGACTTGGACGACTTCAAGACGGTCAACGACAGCCTCGGTCACGAGGCCGGCGACGAGCTGCTCGTGGAGGTGGCGCGGCGCTTGGAGCGCTCGCTCCGCCCGGAGGACACCTGCGCACGCCTCGGCGGCGACGAGTTCGCGATCCTGGTCGAGAACCTGACCGGACCGGGCGCGGCGCAGGTGGTCGCCCTGCGCGTCCTCGCCGCCGTCTCCGAGCCCGTCTCCGTGCTCGGCGCGCCCGTGCGCGTGGAGGCGAGCGTCGGGATCGCGCTGGGGACGGGGGCGCAGAGCGCGGGGGAGATCATGCGCAGCGCCGACCTCGCCATGTACCGGGCGAAGGGCGAGGGCAAGGGCCGCTTCGCGGTCTACGAGCCCGCCCTGCACGAGCGGGTGCTCGCCCGGCTCGCGCTCAAGGCCGATCTGCAGCGGGCGGCGCTCGCGGACGAGTTCGAGCTCCGCTACCAGCCGATCGTCGAGCTCCGCACCGGGGCGGTCGTGGCGGTGGAGGCGCTGCTCCGCTGGCGCCATCCCGAGCGGGGCCTGCTCGGCCCGGACGAGTTCGTCGCCGTCGCCGAGGAGACGGGCGTGATCCTCCCGCTCGGGCGCTTCGTGCTGGAGGCGGCCTGCCGCGAGGCTGCGCGCTGGCGCCGCCTCGCGTGTCCGCGTCTCGGCGTCCACGTGAACATCTCGGCGCGGCAGCTCATGGGCGCCCAGCTCGCGGACGAGGTCGCAGGCGCGCTCGCGCGCTCCGGCCTCGACCCGACCGCGCTGACGCTCGAGATCACCGAGAACGCGCTTCTCGAGAGCGATGTCGTGCTCTGCCGGCTGGCGGCGCTCAAGAGGGACGGGGTACGGGTCGCGATCGACGACTTCGGGACCGGCTACTCGTCGCTCAACTACCTGCGCCGCCTGCCTGTGGACACGCTCAAGATCGCGAAGGCGTTCGTCACCGACCTCGCCGAGAGCCGCGAGCAGCAGCGGCTCGCCTCCGCCATCCTGCGCCTGGGCGCCACGCTCGGGCTGGAGACCGTGGCGGAAGGGGTCGAGACGCCCGAGCAGGCGCGCGCGCTGCGCACGCTCGGGTGCCGGTACGCGCAGGGCTTCCTCTTCGCCCGTCCGCTGCCGGCCGGCGAGGTGGACGTGCTGCTCCGCAGCGCGCGCGTCGCGTAGGTGTAGGCCTCCCGGTCCGGCCCCGGACGGGCCCTACGCGGGCCAGAAGCCCTCCAGGTACTCCGCGTCGTCTGGCGCGCCGCGATCGAGCCTCCTGGAGACGATGATCAGCTCCGCGTCCTCGGGCCCCTCGTTCCAGACCGAGCGCCAGGTGTGGGGCGGGACGCGGACCGCGGCGCCCTTCTCGAGCTCCACGACCTCGTCGTCGAGCTTGAACTGGAGCCTCCCGGACATGACGAAGTAGATCTCCTCCTGCGTACGGTGGCGGTGGCCGTAGGATCCCTTGCCGCCCGTGTGCTGCGGCATCCGCCGGTAGGTGAAAGCCACCTGCTCCGCGCCGAGCGCCCCGGTCAGCATCCGCATCTCGCCGGGGTAGTCGCCGAGGACGTCCTCCACCTCCTCCACTCGCGTGATCGCGTACTCGGCCATGTCGTCTTCCCCCTCGTCGAGTCAGGGCGACTCTACCCGTGGCGCCGCCGCTAGGGGCCGAGGGGCGGAACCGCCGCCTCCGGGGGCACCCGCTCGGGGTCGACCTCCTCGCCTTCCCGGAAGTGCCCCTCGCCGGGCCAGGGAGCGAGGATGAGCAGCACTCGGGCCGGGGCGAGCGCGCGCAGGGCGCGCGTCTCGCCCGCCGAGAAGCGGAGCAGCGTGCCCTCCGCGCACTCCACCTCCCTCCCGTCCAGCTCCACCGCCAACCGACCCGAGACGACGGAGACGATCGCCGACTCGTGCAGGCGGTGGTCGCCCAGCTCCTCGCCCGCGTTCAGGTCGATGAGCACGGCGCGGCATTCGGGGTGGGAGAAGAGAACGCGCGGCTCCCGCTTCCCGCTCGCGGCGACCGAAGGGAGGTGCCAGCGCTCCACGGCGGTCAGGCGGCCTCGTCCACGGAGAGCCCCGTCTCCGGGTCGAAGAAGTGCAGCCGGGAGACGTCCACGGCGAGCTGGAGCGGCTCCCGCTCCCGCGCGCCCGTCATCCGCTCCAAGCGGGCGACGAAGGAGACGCCGCTCCCGCGCGCCTCCTCGGCGGCGAGCCGGGCCTCCTCGTCCTCGGGCGCCTCGACGACGAGCGCCTCCACGACCTCGCTCGTGCGCACCGGCTCCGCCTGCACGTTGAAGTGGACGAACACCTCCGCGCCCATGTCCTCGCGGATGTCGCAGACGACGGAGAGCCGCTGCTCCTCCGGCGCGTCCCGGAGGAGCGAGGCGTCCTCCATGTCCTCGGGCCGGATGCCGAGCACGACCTTGCGCCCCTCGAAGCGGGGCAGGCCCGGGTGGCGCTCGAGGGTGGCCGGGGAGAGACGGAGCCGGTGCTCGCCGAGGCGGGCCCAGAGATCCCCGTTCTCGCGGACGAGGTCGGCGAGGACGAGGTTCATCGCAGGCGAGCCGATGAACTCGGCGACGAAGAGGTTGCGCGGTCGCTCGTACAGGGTCTGCGGCTGGTCGACCTGCTGCAGGACGCCGTTTCGCATCACGGCCACCCGGTCGCCCATCGTCATCGCCTCGGTCTGGTCGTGCGTCACGTACACCGTCGTGACGCCGAGGTCCCGCTGGATGCGCGCGATCTCCGCGCGCATCTCCACCCGCAGCTTCGCGTCCAGGTTGGAAAGCGGCTCGTCCATCAGGAACGCCTGCGGGTTGCGCACGATCGCCCGCCCCATCGCCACCCGCTGCCGCTGCCCGCCGGAGAGCGTGCGCGGCTTCTTGTGCAGCGAGTCGGTCAGGCCCAGGATGCGCGCCGCCTCCTTCACCCGCCGGTCGATCTCCGCCTTGTCGAGGCCGCGCATCTTGAGGGCGAAGCCCATGTTCTTGTACGCGGTCATGTGCGGGTAGAGGGCGTAGTTCTGGAAGACCATCGCGACGTCGCGGTCCTTCGGCGGGAGGTGGTTGACCACCCTCCCGTCGATGAGCACGTAGCCGGCGGTGATCGGCTCCAGCCCGGCGATCATCCGCAGGGCTGTCGTCTTCCCGCACCCGGAGGGACCCACGAAGACCATGAACTCGCCGCTCCCGACGTGAAGGTCGAGGTCGGTGACGGCCCTCGTCCCGTCCGGGTAGACCTTGGTCAGCCCCTCGAGCGTGATCTCGGCCACTCGCGTTCAGCTCTCCCGGGAGAGAATCTACTAGCATCGCTCGGGTCCGATGGAGGCGCAGGCTGCGCGGGTAGGGCCCGCGGCGCGAAGCTGGCGGCACGCGTTCGAGAGCCGCCGGGTGCTCGCGCCGGCGCTCATCGCGCCGGCGGTGCTCTTCATGGTGCTCGTCGTCGGCGTGCCCTTCGCCTGGGCGATCTACCTGAGCATGACGGACGCGGTCGGCGGCTCCCTCACCGGGAACTGGGTCGGGCTCGACAACTTCACCGAGGCCTGGCAGGACGAGAACTTCCGCCGCGCCCTGCGCAACACGCTCATCTTCACGCTCGCCTCGCAGGCGCTCGTCGTCGTCGGCGCGGCTCTCCTCTCCGCCTTCCTCGTCCGCGACTTCCGGGGCAAGTGGCTCGTCCGCTTCCTCGTCATCCTCCCCTGGGCGGCGCCGGTGGTGCTCTCCACGATCGGCTGGCTCTGGATCCTCGATTCGCTGTACAGCGTCGTCAACTGGACGCTCGCCCGCCTGAGCCTGGACGGCGCGCTCGTCTGGCTCTTGGACGCGGTCGGCTTGGAGGAGGACGCCCAGGTGCCGCTGCAGTGGCTCGGCCGCCCCAACCTGGCGCTCGTCGCGATCACGCTCGTCCACGCCTGGCGCATCCTCCCCTTTGCGGTCGTGATCTTCATCGCCGGGCGCGCCTCCATCCCGAGCGAGGTCGAGGACGCGGCGAGGATCGACGGGGCGACCGGGCTCAAGAAGCTCTGGTACGTGGACGTCCCGCTGCAGCTCCCGATCGCGCTCGTCGCCGTGCTCTTCGGGATCGTCTTCACGGCCGGCGACTTCGCGGTCGTCTACATCCTCACCCGCGGCGGCCCCTTCAACTCGACGCAGGTGCTGCCCACCTGGGCGTACGCGATCGGCATCGACTCCGGCTCGCTGGGGGCGGGCGCGGCGATCTCGCTCTACCTTTTCCCGCTCCTCGTCGTCGTCAGCGTGCTGATGCTCTACTTCGCGCGCAGGGTGCAGGTGACGTGAGCGGGGGGACGGGAGGCCGCCCGGAAAGCGCGGGGAACCTCCCGGTTCCCCGCACCCCTCCCCCGCCAGGTCGGCGGGCGACCGGAGGTCGCCCGTGACCTGGCGCCAGAAGCTCGCCACGTACCTGGTCGTGGGGCCGTTCGCGATCGTGCTCGCGTTCCCCTTCTACTTCGCGCTGGTGACGATGTTCAAGACGAACCTCGACCTCGCCAACGTCCAGCACTCGCCCTACGTCTACAACGATCTGGAGGGGAACTTCCGCTGGGACTTCTGGAACTACGCGACCACCGAGCACGTCGCCTTCCTCTTCGAGGAGACGAACTACCCGCGCTGGCTCGTGAACACCCTGCTCGTCGGCGGGATCGTCGTCGGGATCACGCTCCTCTTCGCGATGCCCGCCGGCTACGCGCTCGCCCGGCTCGCGGGCCGGTGGGGGCAGAGCGCCGGCGTGGGGATCTTCCTCGTCTACCTGGTCCCGCCCACGCTGCTCTTCCTGCCCCTCTCCCGGCTCGTCACCGAGCTCGGCCTCAAGGACAGGCTGCTCGCCCTCATGCTCGTCTACCCCTCGTTCACGATCCCCTTCGCCACCTGGCTTTTGATGGGGTTCTTCAAGACGATCCCGCAGGAGCTCGAGGAGGCGGCGCTCGTGGACGGGGCCTCCCGTCTGCGCGCGCTCGCCAGCATCGTGCTCCCCATCTCGCTGCCCGGGATCCTGACGGTGGTCATCTTCGCCTTCTCCCTGTGCGTGAACGAGTTCATCTACGCGTTCACCTTCATCTCCACCTCGGAGCACCGGACGATCTCGGCCGGGATCCCGAACGATCTGATCCGCGGCGACGTCTTCTTCTGGCAGTCGCTGATGGCCGCGACCCTGATCCCCTCGATCCCGCTCGCGCTGCTCTACAACGCGTTCCTCGACCGCTTCATCAAGGGCTTCACAGGCGGCGCATTCCGGTGACCAATCGCGAAGGAAAGGAGGGATACCTGTGACAGACACAGCCGACGGGCTCGTACACCAGAGCTCGCTCACCCGGGCCGACCTGCTCAAGCGCGGCGCGGCGGCCGCCTTCACCGTGGGGATGTTCGGCGGCCTCGCCGACAAGGCGTTCGGCTTCTACGGCCCGCTCAAGTACGCGCACAAGCAGCTCGCCGGGGAGCTCCGCATCCTGCAGTGGGCGCACTTCGTCCCGGCCTACGACCGCTGGCTCGACAACGTCTACGCCAAGCAGTGGGGCG
The DNA here is from genome assembly GCA_035574655.1 of Gaiellaceae bacterium. GTDB lineage: Bacteria > Actinomycetota > Thermoleophilia > Gaiellales > Gaiellaceae > GMQP-bins7. The sequence continues at coordinate 17,696 of DATLYP010000130.1, read as the reverse complement.
AGCGCAACGACGTCGAGGTCAAGATCGACCACATCAACAACGCGCTCCTCTTCTCGACCGCCTCGGCCGAGGTGGCCGCGCAGAGCGGGCACGACCTCTTCCAGTTCCTCTCCCCGCCCTCGTCCTTCCAGCGGCAGGTCGTCCCCGTGAACGACATCGTGCAGGAGGTGACGAGAAAGCTGGGGCGGATGACCCAGGTCGCGCACCGCAGCACGTACAACCCGCGGACGAAGCGCTACTTCGGCTTCCCGGACAACTACGCCCCCGATCCGGTGCACTACCGCCGCAGCCTCTGGCAGCAGGTCGGCGGCTCGCTCCGCACCTGGGAGGACGTCCGCAAGGCGGCGCCCAAGCTGAAGGAGCTCGGGCACCCGGTCGGCCTCGGCATGTCCAACGAGATCGACTCGAACATGTTCCTGTTCGCGCTCCTCTACTGCTACGGCGGCTTCATCCAGAACGAGGAGAGCCGGATCGTCTTCAACCAGGGGAGCAACCGGCGGGGCGCGATCGCCGCGCTGGAGACGATGCGGGACATCTACCGGAGAGGCATGAGCGACGAGGTCTTCGCCTGGACGGCCGCCTCCAACAACCAGGCGTTCCTCGCCGGCCGCCTCTCCATGGCCTTGAACGCGATCTCCATCGCCCGCTCGGCGGAGGACTCGGGGAACCTGGCGCTCGCCGAGGACACCTGGCTCGCCTCCATCCCCCGCGGCCCCCACACGCGGATGGGGAACGAGCACGTGATGGGGATCTACGTCATCTGGCGCTTCGCGAAGAACAAGGAGGCGGCGAAGAAGTTCCTCGTCGATCAGCAGCTCAACTACCGGAGCCACTTCCTGGAGAGCAAGTACTACAACTTCCCCGCCTGGACGGGGGCGATCCAGGGCGGCTTCCGGCAGATCCGGCGCATGGCCGCGCAGGACGATCACAAGCCGCGCGGCAAGTACACGATCCTGACCACGATCGCGGAGAAGTACACGGCCAACGTGGGCTGGCCCGGGTACTCGAGCGCGGTGATCGACGAGATCTTCAACCGCTACCTCGTCCCGCAGATGTTCGCCCAGGTGGCGCAGGGGAAGATGAGCCCCGCGGAGGCCGTGCGCACGTTCGACCGCGAGTTCCGGCGGATCGACCGCAAGTGGCGCAGCCAGGGCCTCGTGTAGGGATCCCGGCATCGCCGTCTGCGAGGGCCCCGGCGAGGGGCCCTCGCCCTCAGAGGAGGACGACCGCCTTCCGCCCCCGCGCCTGCGCCGCCCAGGCCTCGGCGACCTCGTCGAGGGGGAAGGTCTCCACCTCGAGGACGATCCGTCCCGCCGCGACCTCCCGCGCCACCTCCAGGTAGGCCTGGCGGCGCTCCTCTCGGCTCAGCGCGACGTTGGCGTGCCCGAGGATCGCGAGCTGCTTCCCGCGCACGGCGCCCGAGGCGAGCGTCGCCTCCGGGCCGGCCGACTGGCCCAGGTTGACGATGCGCGCCCCTGGCGCCGCCGCCTCGACCGCGGCGCGGACGGGCTCCCCCCAGAGCGGGTCGACGACCAGCGTAGGCCCCTCACCGCCGCACGCCTCGCGTAGACGGCCCGCCAGGTCGTCCGCCTCCAGGCGGACGGCGGCGTCCGCGCCGAGCTCGTTCGCCCGCTCCAGCTTCGCCGGGTCGCGCCCGGCGGCGACGACGCGCTCGGCGCCGAGCAGCCGCGCGGCTTGGACGGCGATCGAGCCCACGGCACCGGTGGCGCCGAGCACGAGCACCCGGTCGCCCGGCTGCACGGGGGCGCGCCTCGTGAGCGGGATCCAGGCGGCGATACCGGCGATCCCGCAGGCGGCCGCCCGCACGTCGTCCAGCCCTTCCGGCACGGGCACCGCCGCCTCCTCCGGGAAGTCCGTGCGCTCGGCCAGAAAGCCGTCCCGGCGCACGCCGTACCACTCGCCGAAGAGGTAGAGCCGCTCCCCGCCGCGGCGCGCGACCGCCTCGCAGCCGGGCACGTAGGGGAGCGGGGGGTGGCCGGCGTAGTACCGGCCGGCGGCGACGGCGAGGTCGAGCGGGTTGAGGGCGACCGCGAGGACCTCCATCCCCTCCCGATCCTCGATCTCCGCCGGCCGCGGCGTCCCTCCGAGCTCCACGATCTGCGCGGCGCGCACGGGTGGAATCTACCGGGACGGCCGGGGCCGGGCTCTCGCCTACGCCCGCTCAGCGGGAGAGGGCGAGGGCCGCCTCGAGGTGCGGCGAGGCGAGGAAGCGCTCGCGGCGGGTCGCCGAGAGCCCAGCCGCGAACGCGTCCACCGTCTCCCGGGCGAGCGCCGCCGCCCCCTCCGCGCCCTCGTCGTCGCCCGCGTCCGCGAGCGCGCGCGCGAGCGCCGTCGCCGCCGTCCAGAGCGAGGGCGGATGGCCGAGCGCCTGCGCGTCCTGGAGCGCCCGACGGAGCTCGTCGCGCGCCTGCGCATGTCGGAGCGCGTGCAGCGCCTGCCCGAGGACGAGCCGGGAGGCGGCAATGTACTTCCGCCGCCGGTAGCGCTCGGCCTCGGCAAGGGCCTCGGCCGCGAGCTGCGCCGCCTCCTCCGCCCTGCCCGCGGCGAGCGAGATCTCCGCCTGCGCGTGCCGCAGCCTGGTGATCCACAGCCACTGGTGCCAGCCCTTCGTCTGCGCGGCCGCCTCCCAGAGGGACGGCCACGCCGCCTCGGCGCGCCCGACCTCGCCGGCGAGCAGGTCGAGGACGAGGAGGTCGATCCTGCCGCTCACCTGGGAGCCGGGGAAGCGGGCCTCCTCGCCGAGCGCGATCGCGCGCTCGCTGAGCGCGCGCGCATCCTCGAGCTCGTACAGCTCGCGCAGCGCCCCGGCCCACATGGCGGTCGCCCGGCTCGTGAAGCGCGGCTCCACCTCGAGGCTCGCGCCCTGGGTCACGCCCCGCTCGAGGGCGGCGAGCGCCTCCTCGTGCCGGCCGAGGCCTGCGAGCGCAAGGCCCTCGTGCGCCGGGCCGCTGATCATGGCTTCCACGTGCGAGGCCTCCTCGCCGAGCTCCGCGCCGCGGAGCGCCAGCGGCAGGGCGCGCTCGTAGTCGCCCCGCCAGTAGTACTGGAGGCTCGACCACAGGTTCGCCTCGGCGAGCTCGCGCGGCCTGGAGCCCGGCCGCCAGCGGGCGAGCGCGCGCTCGCCCAACTCGACCCCCTCGTCCAAGGAGCCCTCCATCGCTGCGGCGGTGCTGAGCAGGGAGAGGGTCACCGTCTCGAGCTCCTCGTCGCCGAGCTCCTCCGCCAGGTCTCTGGCCTCGTTCCAGTACCGGCGCGCCCCCGCCGCGTCGGCGAGCCAGAAGGAGGCGCGGCCGCGGGCGCCGAGCGCGTCCACGCGCAGCCGGCCCTGGAGCTTCGGCAGGAGCTCGTCCAGCGCCGCGATCGCAGCCGTGTGCAGGCCGGCCTGGACGTGGGCGATGGCGCTCGCGAGCTGCAGCTCCAAGCGGCGCTCCGCGGAGACGGCGGGGACGAGCGCGAGCGCGCGCTCGTAGTGCGCGAGCGCGTCCGTGGCCCAGCCTCGCTCCGCGGCGGCGAGCAGCCAGCGCAGCTCGAGCTCCGGGTCGCCGGCGTCGCGCCAGTGGTTCGCGAGCACGAGCGCCCACTCGCCGGCGCGCTCGCCGGCGGCCTGCTCGAGGAAGGCGGCGATCTGCGCGTGCCGCTCGCGGCGGACGGCGCGCGGCAGCGTCGCGTAGGCGACCTCGCGGATGAGCATGTGCTTGAACACAAACTGGGGATCCCCCTGGATGCGGGAGGCCGGCTCGCGCCGGATCAGGTCGCGCTGCTCCAAGCGGTCGAGAACGTCGTCGACCGCCTCGTGGCGGCCGGCGAGCGCGCCCCGCCAGAAGACCTTGCCGACGACAGCCGCGTCGAGGAGCAGGCTGCGCTCGTCCGGCGGGAGCGTGTCCAAGCGAGCGGCGATGATCCCCCGCACGTTGGTGGGCAGCTCGTCCGCTTCCGCAGCGCCCTCCTTGAGGGAGGCCGCGAGCTCCTCGAGGAAGAGCGGGTTCCCCTCGGCCGTCTCCGTCAGCCGGGGGGCGGCGTCCCCGTCCGCTCCGAGCAGGAGGCGGGCGAGCGCGAGCGAGTCCTCCGCCGCCAGCGGGTCGAGGGGGAGCGCCGTGTACGCGGGGAGGCCGCCGCCCCATCCCGGTCTGGCGGTGAGGAGCTCGGGCCGCGCCAGGGTCACGAGCAGCACCGGCACGTCGCGCAGCCGGGCGCCAAACGACTCGAGCAGGTCGAGCAGTCCCGGCTCCGCCCAGTGGATGTCCTCGAAGACGAGGAGCGTGGGACGGTCACGGCCGAGGGCCTCCACGAAGCTGCGGGCGGCGAGGAACGCGACGGGGCGGTCGACGGCGGCCCGCCCGGGCTCGAGGCCGACGAGCATGGCGAGCTGCGCGGCGATCTCGGACCCCTCCCCGCCGAGGAGGGCCGCCGCCGTCTGCTCCAGCTTCGTGCGGGCCACGGGGATCGAGTCGGTGTCGAAGATGCCCGCGATCTGCTTCACCTGCGAGCCGAAGGCGCCGTAGGGGGAGGTGCCCCCGTACGGGAACGAGCGCCCCCGGACGACGCGGGCGCCCGAGGCGGCCACCGCCTCGGAGAACTCGGCAGCGAGGCGCGTCTTGCCGATCCCCGGCGGGCCGAAGATCGTCACCAGGTGGGGTCGCCGGTCGCCGACGACACGCTCCCAGATGCCGGTCAGGACGGCGAGCTCGCGGTCGCGCCCGACGAGCGGCGCCCGCGAGGGCGCCCGCTCGGCCGGCGGCGCGACCGCCTCCAGCGCGAGCCACGCCGGCACCGGGCGGCTCTTTCCCTTGACCTCGACCGGCTCCACCGACTCGTAGGCGATGGCGGAGGACGTCGCGCGGTAGGTCTCCTCCCCGACCAGGATGCCGTTCGTAGGCGCCGCCGTCTGCAGGCGCGCGGCCGTGTTCACGACGTCGCCGGCGACCATGCCCTCGCCCTCCGCGGTGTCGCCTTCGAGCGTGACGATCGCCTCGCCCGTGTTGACCGCGATCCGCACCTGCAGGTCGAGGCCCGGGTCGGCGGCGTTCAGCTCGGCGATCGCCTCGCGCACGGCGAGCGCCGCCCGCACGCCCCGTTCGGGGTCGTCACCGTGCGCGACGGGCGCGCCGAAGACGGCGACGACCGCGTCCCCGATGAACTTCTCGACCGTCCCGCCGAACCGCTCGAGCTCGCGCCGCAGGCGGCTGTAGTACGGGGAGAGGATGGAGCGGACGTCCTCGGGGTCGAGCCGCTCCGCGCGCGAGGTGAAGCCGACGAGGTCGGCGAAGAGGACGGTCACCACGCGGCGCTCCGCGGCCGGCTCCGCGGCCGGCGGCTTCGCGAGCGCGGCCCCGCACGTGCGGCAGAAGCTCGACCCGGGCGGGTTCGAGGCGCCGCAGGCGGCGCACGTGAGCGCGAGCTCGGCCCCGCACGTGCCGCAGAAGCGGTCGCCGGGCTCGTTCTCGCGCCCGCAGCGTGGGCAGGCGGCGGCGCGAAGCGCCATTGGTCACGAAGTTTAGTCCTGCCGGAACGCGGAAAGCGGGCCCAGGGCTGCCTTCGTGCCGTGGGCGGCGCTCACGTCTGAGGCATGGGCCGGGCAGGATTCGAACCTGCGACCTTGGGATTAAAAGTCCCCTGCTCTACCAGCTGAGCTACCGGCCCTGCGCGGGGCCAGTGTAGGCGGGGCGGGAGCGGGGCGGCGGGACGCGGCCCCCTACACTGCGCAGGCGCCCCCATCGACTAGCGGTCCAGGTCACGGCCCTTTCAAGGCCGTAGCGCGGGTTCGAATCCCGCTGGGGGCATGGCGTGACGGACCGCAACAGGGGGTCAGGTCCCTCTCGTTGCCGCAACGGTGGGGTCAGGTTCCGTTCGTTGCAGCGCTTGCGCACGCCGTGGCGTGCGCGAGCTCGGCCGGGCGGATGTGCGACGGAGCGCTCTCTCGGAGCCGGGGGCATCCGCCGAACGGCGGCCGTGGGGCGCAACGAAGGGGACCTGACCCCGTGTTGCGACGGCAGCCTGCGGGCACAACAGGCGCAACGAAGGGGACCTGACCCCGTGTTGCGCCTGCGCCACGACAGGTGCAACGAAGGGGACCTGACCCCCGTGTTGCGGCGGGACCCGACCTCGTGAGTGGGCGGTGCAGGACTCGAACCTGCGGCCACCTGCGTGTAAGGCAGGCGCTCTCCCAGCTGAGCTAACCGCCCGCGGCTCGGAAAGGATGCCCGAGGGGAGGGCCCGGCGCTCGCATCGCGCCTGCTCTGCGTTCCAACCGGTCGACGAGGAGGTGGCAGACCGCGACCTCCGGCGGCTCGGCCTCGGCGAGGAGCCGCGCCGGCGCACGTCTCCGCCGCGACATCGCCGGGCTCGTCGTCGTGCGCCTCACCGAGAGGAGCGGACGGCCCCTCCTGAGGGAGTCCCGGCATCCCGAACGGGGCGTCGGGGGCCGCGCGCGCTGAGCGCTGCGCGCGTCGAGCGGCTACCAGCCGGCGGGCGGGAGGACGTAGAGCGCGACCCCGAGGCCCGGCAGCCTGTCCACCACGAGGTCGCCGAGCGGGGTGACGAGGCGGCCGTCGGCGAAGACGCGCAGCTTCCGCCCGGCGAGGCCGGGCACGCTGAAGGACGCCTTGGCGGGCGCGGTGGACGTGTTCACGGCGAGCACGTACAGCGCCCCGTTGTAGCGGCGGGCGGCGACCCGCACCGGCGTCTCCGGCGACCAGGTGACGCGGGCGGGGGGGGAGAGCAGCGCGGGCGAGAGCGCGACGATCTCCCGGTTCAGGCGGCGGATCTCCGCCCGGATGTCCTCCGCCCAGTAGTCCGGGAAGTAGCCGATCCCGGTCGCGCCGCCCGCGATCGCGAGCCACGTCTCCGCGCGCACTACCGCCGGCGTCGGGTCCTCGTTGTCGCGGCAGTGCTCCATCGGGCCCGCCTCGATCCACTGGTACGTGGGCTTGCCGCCCGTGAGCCCGACCAGCTCGCGCTGCATCCAGTACACGTTGTCGATCTGCGCGAGGCTGCAGCGCACCTCCACCGGGTACGTGTCGAACCCGATCACGTCCGCGCGGGCGAGGAGGGCGGGGTAGATCTCCTTCCCGAACGGGCCGGGGGCCGCGGCCGCGGAGAACTTGTCCGTCAGGGTCAGGAAGGTGACGCGCCCGCTCGCCCGCGGCGCGGGGAGCTTCTCGGGGACGCCCACGGACACGTCCGCCTCGTCCGGCAGGTGCCACCCGACCACGCCCGGCCCGGTGATCCCCGGGGTGGCCGCGTCGACGGTGGAGAGCGCGCGGCCGGCGAGCCGCTCCAGCTGCTCCTCCGGACCCGTGCAGCTCACGCCTAGGAAGAGGTTGATGCCCGCGCCGAGACTCGTCGGGTAGTAGCTCGGGCACTGCCGCCACACCATGCGCGGGAACACGGGGTGGCCGTTCACGAGCAGGGGAGCGGACGCCTCCGCCTTGGGCGTCCCCGCGGGCAGCGAGGTAGGCGCGGCCCTCGTCCCGGAGGACCCGGGCGGCCGTCTCGGCTCGGCGACGAACGGGGAGCCCGCGCCGGGGGAGGGCGTCGCGAAGGCCGCCGGAACCGCGCTCGCCGCGTGCGGCCAGGGGTCGGTGCGGAAGCCCCCTCGCGCCTCCGTCCGCAGCCCGCTCCGCCAGCGGGCGACGACGCGAAAGCGGTAGGCGGTCGCGGGCTCGAGCCCGGTCAGCACGGTCCGCTCGATCTGCGTCCCGCGCGCGCTCGCGCTCGGCGACCAGATCCCGTAGCGCTCGTCCGTCCCCACCTCGACCACGACCCGGGCCGGCTCGGGGACGCGCCACCTCACCACCGCCGAGAAGGCGCCCGCCTCGACGGCCACCACCTCCGGAGACGGCGTGCGCGAGGCGTCCGCGCCCGCGGACGCGAGCGCAGCCGCGCTCCCGAGCGCGAGCAGCGCCAGCGCAGCCGTCCGCCGCAGCATGCCTCCTCTGTCGGCAGGACGGCGGCGCCGCTTCCCTCCCCGGACGAGGGATGCGCCTGGCTGCGGACTGCCGGAGAGCCCGGCGGTAGTCTCAGCGCCCGATGGAGCTTGCGGGGAAGCGGGCGATCGTCACCGGCGCCTCGAGCGGGATCGGGGCCGCCACCGTACGCAGGCTGCGCGAGGCGGGCGTGACCGTCGTCGGCGGCGCGCGCCGCGTGGAGCGGATCGAGGCCGACCTCGCCCTCCCGCTCGACGTGACCGACGAGGAGAGCGCCTCCGCCTTCGTCGCGCGGGCCGTCGCCGAGCTCGGCGGCGTCGACATCCTCTTCAACAACGCCGGGCTCGCGCTCGGCCGCTACCCGTTCTGGGAGTCGACGCCCGAGGACGAGGCGACCGTGCTGCACACGAACCTGGACGGGGCGCTGCGCATGACGCGCCTCTGCCTGCCGCACATCGCGGACGGAGGGCACATCCTCTTCATGGGCTCGGTGGCGGGCAGGCAGGCCTACCAGAACGCCGCCTCCTACGTGGCGGCCAAGTTCGGCCTGCGCGGCTTCGTCTACGCGCTCCGCGAGGATCTGCTGGGCCGTCCGATCCGGATCACGACGATCGACGCCGGGCTCGTGGAGACCGAGTTCTCGCTCGTCCGCTTCCGGGGCGACGCGGAGGCGGCGAAGGCGGTGTACGCGGGCGTGGAGCCGATGACCGCCGAGGACATCGCCGAGTGCGTGCTCTTCGCGCTCACCCGGCCGCTGCACGTGAACGTGGACGAGATCGTGGTCAAGGCGCTCGCCCAGTCGAGCGGAGCCCGCGTCGTCCGGCGCGAGACGTAGCACGCACGTGTCGATGCTGACGATCCTCGAAGGCTCGACCTTCTGCCTGTGCGACGAGCGCGGCGACATCGTTGAGGAGACGAGCGGCTTCTTCGCCCACGACACCCGCTTCCTCTCCCGCTTCCTCGTGCGCGTGGGCGGTGCCCGCCCCCTCCTCCTCTCCTCGGGGCGTGTGGAGCACTTCTCGGCCGCCTTCTTCCTGCGCAACGCGAAGGTCGGCGACCTCCCGCGCGACGCGCTCTCCGTCTCGCGGCAGCGGTTCGTGGGCACCGGGATGGGCGAGCGGATCGCGATCCGCAACGAGAGCATGGAGCGGCTCTCCTTCCGCGTCTCCTTGGAGCTCGCCGCGGACTTCGCGGACATCATCTCCGTCAAGCTGCACGACTTCGCGCTCGGGGACCCGGAGCACGCCCCGCTTCTGCCCCCGCCTGCCCCCCTTCGCTACGAGCCCGAGCAGGGGCGGCTCCTGCTCGAGGACCCGCGCGGCGACCTGCGCACGAGCGTCGCGCTCTCCGCCCCCGGCCGGCTCGAGGACGGCGCGCTCGTCTACGACCTCGAGCTCGAGCCGCACGAGCGCTGGGAGCTCGCGGTCGAGGTGACGCCGCTGCTCGAGGGGGAGACGGTGCTCGAGACGGAGTCGCTCGAGCGCATGGAGGACGAGCGGGAGACGCTCGGCGACGTCGTCGCCGCCTGGACCCTGCGCGTCCCCAAGCTGCGCGGCGGCTGGGAGGCGATGCGCCGCGCCTTCGAGCGCTCGATCGCCGACCTGGGCGCGCTGCGCATGCGCACCGGCGAGCTGCGGCGCCCGCTCTTCGCGGCCGGCATGCCCTGGTTCATGACCGTGTTCGGGCGCGACACCGCGATCACCTCCCTGCAGACGCTGCTCCTCGGCCCCGAGGTCGCGATCGGCGCCCTCGACGCCCTCGCCGAGCTGCAGGCGCGGGAGGACGACCCTTCGATCGACGCCGAGCCGGGCAAGATCATCCACGAGGTCCGGCACGGGCGCTGCGCGGAGTTCTGGTTTCCCCGCTACTACGGCACGATCGACGCGACGCCGCTCTTCCTCCTGCTCCTCGCCGAGACCTGGCGCTGGACCGACGACGTGAACCTGGCCCTGCGCCTGCGGGAGCCGGCGCTCGCCGCCCTCACCTGGATCGACCGCTACGGCGACCGGGACGGGGACGGCTTCGTCGAGTACGAGCGGCGCACCGAACGCGGGCTGACGAACCAGTCCTGGAAGGACTCCGGCGACTCCCAGCGCTTCCACGACGGTCGCCTCGCCCGGCCGCCGATCGCGCCGGTCGAGGTGCAGGGCTACGTGTACGACGCGAAGCGGAGCATGGCCGAGATCGCCCGCGAGGTGTGGCGCGACCGCGGCCTCGCCGCGCGGCTCGAGCGGGACGCGGAGGAGCTGCGCCGGCGCTTCGACCGCGCCTTCTGGGTCGAGGAGCGGGGCGGCTTCTACGCGCTCGCCTTGGACGCGGACAAGCGGCAGGTGGACGCGCGCTGCTCGAACATGGGGCACCTGCTCTGGAGCGGGATCGTCCCGTCCGAGCGCGTGCCGACGGTGGTCGACCAGCTGCTCTCTCCGGAGCTCTGGAGCGGGTGGGGGATCCGGACGATGGCCGCCGACGACGCCGCGTACAACCCGCTCAGCTACCACAACGGCACGGTCTGGCCGCACGACACGGCCCTCGCCGTCTGGGGCCTCGCCCGCCACGGCTACACGGAGCCGGCGCGGCGGATCGCGCGCGCCCTCTTCGAGGCCGCCGGGCACTTCGAGTGGTCGCTGCCGGAGGTGTTCGCCGGCTACGCCCGCGACGAGACGCCCTTCCCCATCGCCTACCCGACGGCCGCCCGCCCCCAGGCCTGGGCCGCGGGCACCCCCATCCTGCTCGTGCGCGTGTTGCTCGGGATCGAGCCCGACCGCGCCCGCCACCGCCTCGTCAGCACCGTCGCGGACGAGGTCCCGAGCTGGCTCGAGGGGCTGCGGGTGGAGGGGGTGCGCGCCTTCGGGCGGACCTGGGTCGTTTCGGTGGAGCGCGGCCGTGTCAAGATCGCGGAGGGCGTGTGAGATGAGGGCGGCGTGCGCATAGGGATCCTGGCCCCCGTCTGGTTCCCCGTCCCGCCGGAGGCCTACGGGGGTACGGAGCGCGTCGTCGCCCTGCTCGCGGACGGGCTCGCGGACGCAGGCCACGAGGTCACCCTGTTCGCCTCCGGCGACTCCCAGACGCGGGCCCGGCTCGACTTCGTCTTCCCCACGGCCCCCAGCGAGTGGATCGGGCACACGTTCTGGGAGCTGCGGCACGCGGTCTTCGCGCTCCGCCGCTCGCGCGGCTTCGACATCCTGAACGACCACACCGGCCTGCTCGGGCTCGCCCTCGGCGGCCTCCTCGACGTGCCCTTCTGCCACACGGTGCACGGCCCGCTGGACGGGCTCCCCGGCACCGTGTACGCGGACGTCCTCGACCTCGTGCCGCGCGCGAAGCTCATCTCCATCTCGCTCAACCAGCGCAAGCCGCGGCCCGACTTCCCCTGGATCGCGAACTGCCCGAACGCGCTCGACCTCTCCCTGTACCCGTTCCGCCGGAAGCCGGGCGGCGAGTACCTGCTCTTCCTCGGCCGCATGAGCCCGGACAAGGGGGCGCACCGCGCGCTCGCCGTCGCGCTGGAGACGGGCCTCCCGCTCAAGATCGCCGCCAAGTGCCGGGAGCCGGCCGAGCTCCGCTACTTCGACGAGTTCATCCGCCCGCACCTGGGGGAGAAGATCGAGTACGTGGGCGAGGTCGGGCACGCGGAGAAGGTCGAGCTCCTCATGGGCGCGCGCGCCCTGATCTCCCCGATCGACTGGGAGGAGCCGTTCGGGCTGATGATGATCGAGGCGATGGCGTGCGGCACGCCCGTCATCTCCACCCGGCGGGGCTCCGCGCCCGAGATCATCGAGCACGGCAAGACGGGCGTCCTCGTCGACAACTACCGGGAGATGGAGGACCCCGCCGTGCTCGAGCTCGCCGACCGCCTCGACCCCGCCGTGCTGCGCAAGACGGTCGAGGAGCGCTTCTCCCCGGAGCGGATGATCGCGAACTACGTCGCCGCCTACGAGGCGACGATCGAGGCCTTCCACTCCACGTGAGCCGCTCGTGACCCTGCGCTCGCCGTACGACCGCGAGATCGTGCGGCTGGCGATCCCCGCCCTGGGCGCGCTCGCGGCGGAGCCGCTCTACCTGCTCGTGGACACGGCGATCGTGGGCCACCTGGGGCGCCCGCAGCTCGCCGCGCTCGGGATCGCGAGCGCGCTGCTCGGCGGCGTCTTCGCCATCTTCAACTTCCTCCAGTACGGGACGACGGCGCAGGTGGCGCGGGCGAGCGGGGCCGGCCAGCGCTCCGCGGCGAGGCGCCTGGGGGCGCAGGCGGTGTGGCTCTCGCTCGGCTTCGGGCTGGCCGTCGCCGCCCTCCTCGCGGTGCTCGCCGGGCCGCTCGTCTCCCTCATGGGCGGGGAGGGGCAGGCGGCGGCGTTCGCCGAGACGTACCTGCGCATCTCCGCGCTCGGGCTGCCCGCCGCCTTTCTCGCGCTCGGGGGCCAGGGCTACCTGCGCGGGGTCTCCGACCTGCGCACTCCCCTCCTCATCGTCGTCGCGGCCAACGCGGCGAACGTCGCGCTCGAGGTGCTCTTCGTGTACGGCTTCGGCTGGGGGATCGAGGGGTCGGCCTGGAGCACCGCCGTCGCCCAGCTCGGGATGGGCGCGGCGTTCCTGGGGGTCATCCTGCGCGGGCTGGCGGCGGGGGAGGCCCGGCTCGAGCTCCACCTCGCCCGCCGCGTGCTCACCCTCGGCAAGTGGATCTTCGTGCGCACGAGCGCGCTCATGGGCTCCTTCGTGCTCGCCGGCGCCGTCGCCACCCGCTTCGGGGACGCCGCCATCGCCGCCCACCAGGTCGCCTTCCAGCTCTTCGTCTTCCTCGCTCTCGTGCTCGACTCGATCGCGATCGCGGGCCAGATCATCGTCGGCCGGGAGCTCGGCGCCGGGCGCACGGAGGCCGCCTACGGGGCGGGGGAGCGGATGATCTGGCTCTCGGTGGCCGCCGGCTCCTGCTTCGCGGCCGGGCTGCTCGCGCTCGCGGGCCCGCTGCCGCGGGCGTTCACGGGCGACGGGGCGGTGCTCGCGGAGGCGGCGCTCCTCTGGCCCCTCTTCGCGCTGATGCAGCCGCTGAGCGGGGCGGTGTTCGCCCTCGACGGGATCCTCATCGGCGCGGGCGACGGCCCCTACCTGGCGGGCTCGATGGTGGCCGCCTTCTGCGCGTGCGCGGCCGTGCTCCTGGCTGCGCTCGCCGGGGAGTGGGGGATCCGGGGCGTGTGGGCGGCGCTCGTCGTCCTCATCTGCGTCCGGCTCGCGACGATGAGCGCGCGCTTCCGCCGCCGCCGCTGGCTCGTCACCGGGTGGGCGACCTAGGAGCGGGGGTGAACGTCCTCGGCGGCCCCCTCGAGCCCTGCTCCTTCGACCCGCTCACGGGCTTCTTCCGCGACGGCTACTGCCGCACGGAGGGAATGGACCCCGGGTTCCACGCCGTGTGCGCCGTGATGACGGCCGAGTTCCTCGCCTTCACCCGCTCGCGCGGGAACGACCTCCTCACCCCGCGCCCCGAGGTGCGCTTCCCGGGCCTGCGCCCGGGCGACCGCTGGTGCGTCGTCGCCGCCCGCTGGCTCGAGGCGCTCGCGGCCGGGGTCGCCCCGCCCGTCGTACTCGAGGCGACGCACGCCTCCGCGCTCGAGTTCGTCTCCCTGCAGGACCTCGAGGCGCACGCGCACCGCGAGCGCCCCGGGTAGGGGCTACGCCGCCTCGCGGCGCTTGCGCCAGTAGCGCTCGAGCCCCCGGTAGTGGTGCCAGAAGGGCGCGGCGCGGTCGTAGTCGTCGACGAGGTCGGGATCCGTCCGGGAGACGTCGAAGCGGGCGGCCGCGACGAACGTCTCCTCGTCCATCCCGTCCTCCACCCGCTCCGACCAGCGGGCGAGGGTCTCCCGCAGGGCCGCCAGGTGCCTCTCCACGTCGTCGTAGGCGCCGAAGTGGACGAGCGCGAGCCGGCCAGGCGCCCGGCGCTCGATCTCCTCGAGCGTGCCCTCCCACGCCTCGAGGTCGACCTCGGGGGGTGGGCAGGGCGGGAGCACGAAGGAGCCGCGGCCGACGCGGACGCCGGCGGCGTCCCCCGCGTACAGCGTCCCCTCGGCGTCGAGGTAGCAGACGTGGTGCCACGCGTGCCCGGGCGCCGGGAAGCAGTCGAGACCGAGCACGCGCTCCCCGACCGGGCGGACGTTCTCCGCCGGCACGGGGACGAGCTCGCCCCAGAGCGCGTCGAACGCCGGCCCGTACAGCCGCCGCGCGCTCGCCTCCAGGCGGGCGGGGTCGACCAGGTGCGGCGCTCCCACCTCGGAGACGTGCACCTGCAGCCAAGGATGCTGGCGGACGAGGACCCCGGCCGCACCCGCGTGGTCGAGGTGGATGTGGGAGAGGAGCAGATGGCGCACGTCCGTCAGGTCGAGCCCGCGCTCGGCAAGCCCCGCCTTCAGGTGGGGGACGCAGGTCGCGGGCCCGCAGTCGAAGAGCGCCGGGCCATCCTCCGTCTCGAGCAGGTAGCTGCCGATGATCCCCGGAGCCTGGTGGTGCAGGTCGATCAGGACGGGCGGCACGCGCCCGATGTTATTGGGGGAGCGTCCCCGGCGGCCCCAGGAGCTCGATCCCGAACTCGCGACACAGCTCCTCGAAGCGGGCCGGCTCGGGCATGACGATCCCGGGCGGGAGCGTGTCCGCCGCCGCGGGCTCGCCCGCCGCGGCCACGAACCGCTCGAAGCCGGCGGGCGCGCAGGCGACGAGCCAGCGGGCGGTCTCCGTCTCCACGCGGAACGTGTGCGGAACGCCCTTCGGGCCGAGCGCCGACTCCCCGGGGCCGAGCCGGTGCACGGAGCCTCCGACGTAGAGCGTGATCGCGCCGTCGAGCACCACGAACGCCTCGTCCTCCCGGTGATGCGCGTGCAGCGGGGGCATGTGCCCGTGCGGCGCCAGGCAGTCGACGAGGCAGAGGCGTCCGTCCGTCTCGTCGCCTGCGACGCGCACGCGCATGAGGTTGTCGATGAACCAGAACGCGCTCGTCGCGGTGATCGCCATCTCCGGCCTCCTCGGTAGACTCCAAAGAGGAGCTTATAGCTCCAGAAAGGAGCTTTGTCCAGTGGGCGAGCTGCGGCCGTTCTCGTACGTGATCCTCGCGCTCGTCGGCGAAGGCGGCGCCGGCCCGCACGACATCGTGCGGATGATGCGGCAGGGGAGCCTCTACTGGGCCGCCGCCGCCAGCCACTACTACGCCGAGCCGAAGCGGCTCAAGCGGCTGGGCTACCTGCGCTCGCAGAAGCGCCCCGGCCGGACGCACGAGCGGACGCACTACCAGCTGACGGCGAAGGGCCGGAAGGCGCTCCGCGCCTGGGGCGCCGAGCCGTCGACGTTCCCGCGCATCCAGCACGAGGCGATCGTCCGCGTGCTCGCCGGCGACCTGATCGGCGACGAGGCGCTGGTCGGAAGCATCCGCGGGCTCCGCGGCGAGCTCGCCGCGCTCTCGGGACGGCTCGACGTCGCCGAGGAGGTCGCGCGGACGCTGCCCCACCGGGAGCGCTACCTGCGGCTCGTGCACCGGCTCGGGCGGGCCCTCGTGCGCGTGCACGAGGAGTGGGCCGACGAGGTCGAGCGCGAGCTCGGCGGCCGCCCGTAGCGGGCATCAGGGCTCCAGGCGTCAGCCGGCGAGCGCCTGCTCGAGGTCGCCGACCAGGTCGTCGGCGGCCTCGATGCCCACGGAGAGGCGGATGAGGTTCCGGGGCGCCGCGAACGGCGCCTCCGCCGTCGAGGCGTGCGTCATACGCGCCGGGTGCTCGATCAGGCTCTCGACCCCGCCGAGGCTCTCCGCCAGCTTCCAGATCCTCGTGCGCGCGACGAGCTCGACGGCGCGCTCCTCGCTCTCGACGAGGAACGAGACCATGCCGCCGAAGCCCCGCATCTGCCTGGCCGCGAGCTCGTGGCCGGGATGGTCGCGGAGCCCGGGGTAGAGGACGCGCTCCACCCCCGGGTGCGCGTCGAGGAAGGCGGCCACCGCGGCCGCGTTCGCACAGTGGCGCTCCATGCGCACCGCGAGCGTCTTCAGGCCGCGAAGCACGAGCCAGCAGTCGAGCGGGCCGGGAACGGCGCCGAGCGACTTCTGCAGGAAGGCGAGCTGCTCGGAGAGGGCCGCGTCGTTCGTCGCCAGGAACCCGCCGACGACGTCCGAGTGGCCGCCCAGGTACTTCGTCGTCGAGTGCAGGACGAGGTCGGCGCCCAGCTCGAGCGGCCGCTGCAGGAAGGGGGTGGCGAAGGTGTTGTCGACGACGACGAGCGCGCCGGCCGCGTGCGCGGCCTCGGCCGCGGCGGCGATGTCGACGACGTTGAGGAGCGGGTTCGTCGGCGTCTCCAGCCACACGAGGCGGACGTCCTCGTCCAGGCGCTCGCGCAGCCTCGTCGAGATCTCCTCCGCGGAAAGGAACGTGAAGCGGTAGCCCTTCGGCTCGTACACCCGCGCGAACAGGCGGTAGGTGCCGCCGTACACGTCGTTCACCGACACCACCCGCTCGCCCGGGGAGACGAGGTGCATCAGCGTCGTCGCCGCCCCCAGGCCGGAGGAGAAGGCGTGCCCGTGGGCGGCGCCCTCGAGCGAGGCGAGGCACTCCTGGAGCGCGGTGCGCGTCGGGTTCGCGACCCGGGCGTAGTCGTAGCCCTTGTGCACGCCGACCGCCTCCTGGACGAAGGTCGACGTCTGGTAGATCGGGGTCGTGATCGCGCCGGTCGCCGGGTCGGGCTCCTGCCCGACGTGGATCGCCCGCGTCTCGAACGCGAGCTCCCGCGCGTCCTGCGCCCGCACGCCGGCGAACGATAGTCCTAGCCCGCGTCCGCCTGGAGCAGGATCGTCCCGACGCGCGCGACCTCGCGGAAGTGCTCGTCGAACGTAAGCAGCGGCGCTCCGGCGCGCGCCGCCGCGGCCGCGATCCAGCTGTCGCTCGTCGGCAAGGGGGCCCCGGCGGCCTTCAGCGACGCGACGATCTCCGCGTAGAGATGGGCGACCTCGTGATCGACCGGGATCTCCTCGAGGGCCGGATTGGCGAGAAAGAGGTCGAGCTCCTCCCGATCCCGTGCCCACTGCCCGCCGGCGAGGAAGCCGGCGAGGAGCTCGCCGACGACGATCGACGGCAGCCCGATCCACGCGGCCGACTCGACGAGGCTCACCGCCTCCGGATGCCCGCGCTTGAACTGGCTGTACGCCGAGGTGTCCAGGCAGTAGCGGCTCAGCGCCAGCGCTCTTCGTCGATCTGCTCGGTGAAGGCGACGGCGTCCGTGAAGGCTCGGTACTCAGCCTCCGTCCAAGTGCCGGCGAGCGCTCCCAACCCGTTGCGCCGCCGCCCCGAGCGCAGGCCGAGCGCCTGCGTCAGGAGGTCGATGACGGTGCGGTTCAGCGACGTCCCGCGGCGGCGTTTCTCGTCCTCGAGGGCGCGAATGCATGCCCTCGCGCACGAGGCGTTCGAGCCCGGCGACGCGCCGCAGGCGGTCGAGCGCCCGTTCGAGCGCCTCCTCGAGCGCTGCCGAGCGGCGGACGCCCGGCTCCAGGTGCAGCGCCCGCACGACGAGCGCGCCCTCCCGGCGCTCCGCTTTCAGGTCGACCCGGCCGGCGAGCCGGTCGCGCCAGAGGAAGGGGAGGACGTAGTAGCCGTAGCGCCGCTCGGGGGCGGGCTTGTACACCTCGATCACGTGCTCGAAGCGAAAGACGCGGCGCACGAACGCGCGGTCCCAGAGCAGGTTGTCGAAGGGGGAGACGAGCACGGCCGCCGTCGGCCGCGGCGGGTCGAGGTCGGCGCC
>DATLYP010000129.1:0-3059 GCA_035574655.1 Gaiellaceae bacterium | reverse complement strand
AAGGCCTCGCCGCTCGCGCGGCGGATCGCCCGCGAGCGGGGCATCGACCTTGCGACCGTGACCGGGACGGGACCGGAGGGCCGGGTGATCGCCGAGGACGTGGAGAAGGCGGCGGCCGCGGCGCCGGCGCCGCCCGCCCCCGTCCCTCCCGCCGAGGTGGAGGTCGTCGAGCTCACCTCCGTCCGGCGGACGATCGCGCGCCGGCTGAGCGAGGCCTGGCAGGCGCCCGTCTTCCAGCTCAGCGTCACCGCCGACGCGTCGGAGCTCGTCGCCACCCGGGAGCGGATGGTGGAGCTCCTCCCCGAGGGGCAGGTGAAGCCCACGGTCTCCGACCTGCTGACGCGGCTCGTCGCCTCCGCGCTCCTGCGCCACCGGGCGGTGAACGCCCACTTCCTCGAGGGCAGGATCCACCGGTACCCGGCGGCGCACGTCGGGATCGCGGTCGCGACCGCAAACGGGCTCGTCGTGCCGGTGATCCGCGACGCCGACCGCCGCTCGGTGCAGGAGATCGCGGCCGTGCGCGCCGACCTCGTCGCTAGAGCCCGCGAGGGGAGGCTGCGGCTGGAGGATCTCGAGGGCGGGACCTTCACCATCTCCAACCTGGGCATGTACGGGATCGAGCGGTTCGTGGCCGTCCTCAACCCGCCTCAGGTCGCGATTCTCGCCGTCGGCTCGATCGAGGACCGCCCGCACGCGGTCGACGGCGAGCTCGTCGTGCTGCCGACCGTGGCCCTCACGCTCACCTGCGACCACCGGGCGATCGACGGCTCCGAGGGCGCCGAGTTCCTGGCCACCGTCAAGGCGCTCGTCGAGACGCCGGCGCTCGCGCTGTAGCGGCGGCGGCGAAGCGGCCGTCCGTCTCCCGGGCGGCGGCGCCGCCGGGCCCGTTCCGCGTAGCCTGTCGTCGTGGTCATCCGCCGCGGCGGGCGCGAGGACGTGCGCTTCCTCCGGGACATGCTCCACCACGCCTACTACTGGCGCGAGCTGAACCCGGACGAGGGGCCCGGGCCGGTCGCCCGCTACGTGAAGGGCTGGGGCCGGCCGGGGGACACCGCCCTGATCGCGATCGAGGAGGGCTTCCCGGTCGGGGCCGCCTGGTACCGGCTCTTCACGGCCGACCGACCGGGGTACGGGTTCGTCGACGAGTCCACGCCCGAGCTCGCGATCGCCGTCGTCCCCAGCCGGCGCGGGCGCGGGATCGGCGACGCGCTCCTGAACGCGCTCGTCGAGCGGGCGCGCGCGGAGGGCCATCCCGCCCTCAGCCTCTGCGTCGACAAGGGCAACGAGCAGCTCATCGCCTTCTATCGCAAGCACGGCTTCGTCCCCGTCCGCGAGGGCGCGAACGGGACCGTGACCATGCGCCGCGAGCTGTAGCTGCTCCCCGCCGGGTGGCTCGCCCCCTCGCGGCTAGGATCGCCGCGACAAGCGACCCGGAAGGGAGCGACATGGACGTCGACGTTGCCGTTCTCGGCGGCGGCCCCGCCGGATACACCGCCGCGATCCGCGCCGCCCAGCTCGGCGCGCGCGTGGCCTGCATCGAGAAGGAGGCGGAGCTCGGCGGCACCTGCCTGCGCGTCGGCTGCATCCCCACGAAGGCGTGGGCGCAGACGGCGCACGCCCTGCACGCGGCCCGCGATCTCAACGCACAGCTCGGCGTCGTCGCCGGCGAGCCGACGCTCGACTTCGCGCGCGCCCAGGAGTGGAAGCGCACGGTCGTGCGCCAGATGACCGGCGGCATCGCCACCCTCTTCAAGGCGAACGGCGTCCAGTGGGTGCGCGGCGAGGGCCGCTTCCGGGATGCGAGCACGATCGCGGTCGCGGACGGGGAGGAGGTGCGCTTCCGGAGCGCGATCGTCGCCACCGGCTCCTACCCGCTGCGGCCGCCGATCGAAGGCCTCGACTCGCCCCGCTGCGTCGACTCCACCGGCCTGCTCGCCCAGAGCGAGCTGCCACGACGGCTGGTCGTCCTCGGCGGCGGCATCATCGGCTGCGAGTTCGCCTCCATCCTCCACCGCTTCGGGAGCGAGGTGACGATCATCGAGATGCTCGACACGCTCATCCCGCAGGAGGACCGGGACGCGACCGCCGAGCTCGCCAAGCTCTTCGCCAAGCGCGGGATCGCCGTCCACACGGGCAAGCAGTGCACCAAGGTCGAGGACACGGGCGCCGGGCTCGTCGTCCACTTCGGCGAGGGGGAGCGGGTCGAGTGCGACCTGATGCTCGTCTCCGTGGGCCGGGCGCCGCTCGTCGAGGGGCTCGGGCTGGAGGAGATCGGCGTGCGCTACGACCGCCGCGCCGGGATCGGCACGGACGACCGGCGCCGCACGTCGGTCCCGCACGTGTACGCGGCGGGCGACGTCGCCGGCTACTGGCAGCTCGCGCACACCGGGTTCCGCGAGGGCGAGGTGGCGGCCGAGAACGCCGTCGGGCACGACACCGCGTTCGGCGACCCGGCGGTGCCGCGGCCGATCTACACCGACCCCGAGATCGCCGCCGTTGGGCTCACCGAGGCGGAGGCGCGCGAGCGCCACGGGGACGCCGTGGCCGTCGGCCGCTTCCCCTGGGTCGCGAACGCACGGGCGGTCATGTCCGGGGAGACAGCGGGCTGGGTGAAAACGATCCACGAGACCACGTACGGGGAGCTGCTCGGGGTCGTGATCGTCGGGCCGCACGCGACCGACCTGATCGAGGCGGGCGTCGTCGCGCTCGACGCCGAGGCGACCGTGGAGACGGTGGGGGACGGGATCGCCCCCCACCCGACGCTCTCCGAGGCGCTCAAGGAGGCGGCGCTCGTCGCTCTCGGGCGGCCCATCCACATCGGGCCCCGGCGCCGGTAGCGCCCGCCGCGCTCGGGATCGGAGCGCGGCCGTGGTCGCCGGCGGCGCGGCTCCCGGGCTCCGGGAGCCGCCCGGCTGGGTTACGCTCCCCCGGTGAGCGTGCTCACGAAGCGCAACGCGCTGCTCGGCTGGGTCGTCTGGACCGCGGGCCCGCGGATCGTCCGCCGGCGCGCGCGCGCGCGGATCCGGAGGCTGCGCCGGCCGGCGCTGCTCGCCGCCGGC
>DATLYP010000128.1:0-5620 GCA_035574655.1 Gaiellaceae bacterium | reverse complement strand
CTGCGTCCTGGGCGACGCGGGCTTGGCCGCGCGCTTCGAGGAGGAGGCGGCCCGGCACGACACCGTGCTGGTCGAGCGCCTCCCCGTCGCCGCCGCCGCGGAGGGGCTCGCGTTCACTCCCGAGCGGTTCGACGTGGTCGTCGCGCCCGGCCCCCTCGTCGAGGCGCTCGCGGCCTTCGCCGCGCGCGGGCGGACGTCCCGGGTCGCCGCCTCGGGCCAGCTGGCGGCGAGCGGCCCGAGCGTGTTCACGGCCGTACACGGGCCGGCGCGGGAGATCGCGGGCCAGGGGGTGGCCAACCCGGCCTCGCTGCTGCTCGCGGCGGCGCTCATGCTCGCCGAGGGGCTCGGCGAGCGGCGCGCGGCGGAGACGCTCGAGGGCGCGGTGCTCGCCGCCTGCGGCGGCGGGGCTCGCACGCCTCGCCTGCGGGCGGCCGGCGTCGGCGCGACCACCCGCGAGCTCGGCGACGGGGTGCTGGCCGAGCTCCCCTTCGCGCTGACGAACGCCGAGTTCTTCCGGGAGGCGGTGGCATGAGGATGACCGGCGCAGACGCGATCCTCCGCTCCTTCGAGGCGGAGGGCGTGGAGGTCGTGTTCGGCATCCCCGGGGGCGCCATCCTGCCCACCTACGACGCCTTCGCGCGCGGGACGAGCGTCCGCCACGTGCTCGCCCGGCACGAGCAGGGCGCCGGGCACATGGCCGAGGGCTACGCGCGCGCGAGCGGGCGCGTGGGGGTGGCGATCGCCACCTCCGGCCCCGGCGCCACCAACCTGGTCACCCCCATCGCCGACGCCTGGATGGACTCGACCCCGCTCGTCTGCGTGACCGGCCAGGTGCGCACGCACCTGATCGGCACCGACGCCTTCCAGGAGTGCGACATCACCGGCATCACCATCCCCATCGTCAAGCACTCCTGGCTCGTCCAGGACGTGGAGGAGCTGCCGCACGTGCTCAAGGCCGCGTTCCATGTCGCGCGCACCGGGCGCTGCGGGCCGGTGCTCGTGGACGTGCCCCGGGACGTGCAGGAGGCGGAGCTCGACTTCGCCTACCCGGACACGGTCGACCTCCCCGGCTGGCGGCCGCCCGCCCGCGGCAATCCCCGCCAGATCCGGCGCGCGGCGGAGGCGCTCGCGGCAGCGGAGAAGCCGGTCCTGTACGTGGGCGGAGGCGTGCTGAACGCCGACGCCTGCGCGGAGCTGCGCGAGCTGGCCGAGGTGGGGCGCCTCCCGGTCGTGACCACGCTCATGGCCAAGAGCTCCTTCCCGGAGACGCACGAGCTCCACTTCGGCTGGCCGGGGATGCACGGCCCCAAGTGGTCGAACTGGGCGATGAACAAGTGCGAGCTCTTGGTCGCGGTCGGCGCCCGCTTCGACGACCGCGTGACCGGCAAGCTGTCGGCTTTCGCGCCCGGAGCGACCGTCGTCCACCTAGACATCGACCCGGCGGAGATCGGGAAGCTGCGCCGTGCCGACCTGCCCGTGGTGGGCCCGCTCAAGCAGGTGCTCGCCGACCTCGCCGCCGAGCTGCGCGCCCTGCAGGCGGAGGGGGCCCGCCCGCGGACCGAGCCGTGGCTGCGCCAGATCGCCGCCTGGCGGGAGGAGTTCCCGCTCCGCTACGGGTCGGGGCCCGTCCTCAAGCCGCAGCGCGTGCTCGAGGCCCTGCAGGAGCTGACCGCGGGCCGGGACGTGATCTGGACGACCGGCGTCGGTCAGCACCAGATGTGGGCGATGCAGTACCTCGTCTGCGAGCGGCCGCGCACGTTCATCACCTCGGGCGGCTTGGGGACGATGGGCTACGGCGTGCCGGCCGCGATCGGCGCCAAGGCGGCGCGCCCGGAGGCGACCGTCGTCTGCGTCGACGGCGACGGCTGCTTCCAGATGACCGGCCAGGAGCTCGCCACCGCCGTGCTCGAGAACCTGCCGATCGTCGTCGTGATCGTCAACAACGGTCACCTGGGGATGGTCCGGCAGTGGCAGGACATGTTCTTCGAGGAGCGCTTCTCGCAGGTCTACCTCAGCCACCACGTGCCCGACTACGCGCGCCTCGCCGAGGCCTACGGCGCCGCCGGGTTCACGGTCGAGTGCGAGGAGGAGCTCGCGGACGCGCTCGAGCAGGCGCTCGACTGCGGCCGCACGGCGGTCGTCGACGCCCGCGTCGACGCGCGCGAGCAGTGCTTCCCGATGATCCCCGCGGGCGCGGCGGCGCTCGATCTCGTCGAGTACACGGACGTGGAGGAGGAGCTCCAGGCGGAGCCGGTGAGGGCCGGGTGAAGCACACGCTCTCCGTCCTCGTCGAGAACAAGCCGGGGGCGCTGATGCGCATCTCGAGCATGTTCGCCCGCCGCGGCTTCAACATCGAGAGCCTGGCGGTCGGGCCGACCGAGCGGCACGACGTGTCGCGCATCACCCTCCGCGTCGACTGCGAGCAGCACCCGCTCGAGCAGATCGAGAAGCAGATGCACAAGCTCGTCAACGTGCTCCGCGTCAGCGAGCTGCAGCCGGGCGAGGCGGTCGAGCGCGAGCTGGCGCTGCTCAAGGTCTCGGCGACGCCCGCCCGCCGCGGCGAGCTGATCGCGCTCGCGCAGGCGTTCAACGCCCGCGTCGCCGACCTCGGCCCGGACGCGATCGTGTTCGAGGTCGTCGGCCACCCCGAGGAGATCGACGCGTTCGAGGAGCTCGTCCGCCCGCACGGGCTGAAGGAGCTCGTCCGGACCGGCCGGATCGGGCTCGGCCGCGCCTCGACGCCGGCCAAGCGCCCCCGGCAGCACGTCCTCCGCTAACCCGACCGAAGGAGCGAACGCACATGACCACCATCCACCGCACGGGCAACCTCGACCTCCTCTCGGGGAAGGTCGCGATCATCGGCTACGGGAGCCAAGGGCACGCGCACGCCCTCACCCTGCACGACTCCGGGGTCGAGGTCGAGGTCGGCCTCCGCCCCGGCAGCCGCTCGCGCGCGGCCGCCGAGGAGGCGGGGCTCCGGGTCGCGACGGTGGCGGAGGCGGCGCGCGGCGCGCAGGTCGTCTCCCTCCTCCTCCCCGACCAGGTGCAGCCCGCCGTCTACGAGCAGGAGATCGCGCCCAACCTCGCCCCGGGGGCCGCGCTCCTCTTCGCGCACGGCTTCAACGTCCACTACGGGCGGATCGCGCCGCCCCCCGGCCACGACGTGATCATGGTCGCGCCCAAGGGGCCGGGGCACATCGTGCGGCGGCTCTTCGAAGAGGGGTTCGGGACGCCGGCGCTCGTGGCGGTGGCGCAGGACGCGAGCGGGCGCGCGCTCGAGCTCGCCCTCGCCTACGGCGCGGCCATCGGCGCCGCCCGGGCGGGGATGATCGAGACCACCTTCGCCGAGGAGACGGAGACCGACCTCTTCGGCGAGCAGGCCGTGCTCTGCGGCGGGGTGAGCGAGCTGATCCGGGCGGGCTTCGAGACGCTCGTCGAGGCGGGCTACCGGCCGGAGGTCGCCTACTACGAGTGCCTGCACGAGCTGAAGCTGATCGTCGACCTGATCTGGGAGGGCGGCCTCACCGGCATGCGCTTCTCCGTCTCCGACACCGCCGAGTACGGCGACCTCACCCGCGGCCCGCGCGTCATCGACGCCCACGTGCGGGAGACAATGCGCGGCCTCCTGGAGGAGATCCGCTCGGGCGCGTTCGCGCGCGAGTGGATCGCCGAGATGGAGGCGGGCGAGCCGCGCCTCGCGGAGCTGCGCGAGCAGGCGCGGGGCCAGCTGCTCGAGCGCGTCGGCGCCGAGCTGCGGGCGCTGATGCGCCGCGAGGAGGAGGTGCCGGCTGGCTAGCGGCGGCGGGCCCGGCGCGGCCGACGTCGGCGTCGGCCTCCTCGGCTACGGCACGGTCGGCTCCGCCGTCACCCGCCTGCTCGTGGAGGGCGCCGAGGACATCGAGCGAGCGACCGGGCATCGCCTGCGCGTGATCCGCGCGCTCGTCCGCGACACCGGCAAGGGACGCGCGTTCCCGCCGCCGCCCGGCGTGCTCACGACCGACTTCGCCGCCGTCCGGGACGACCCGGAGGTCGACCTCGTGGCCGAGGTGATGGGGGGCATCGAGCCCGCGCGCACCTACGTCCTCGAGCTCCTCGCCGCCGGCAAGCCCGTCGTCACCGCGAACAAGCAGCTCGTCGCCCAGCACGGCGCGGAGCTCTTCGCCGCCGCCGCGGCGGCGGGCGTGCAGCTCCGCTTCGAGGCGAGCGTGTGCGCGGCGATCCCGGTGATCAAGGTGCTGCGGGAGGCGCTCGTGGTCACGAACGTGCACCGGGTGCTCGGGATCGTGAACGGCACCACCAACTTCATCCTCACCGAGATGGAGGGCGGCGCCTCCTTCCCGGAGGCGCTCGCGGAGGCGCAGCGGCGCGGCTTCGCGGAGGCCGACCCGAGCGACGACCTGAGCGGCGCGGACGCGGCCGCGAAGATGGCGATCCTGGCCACCGTCGCCTTCGGCTCGCGGGTGACGCTCGCGGACGTCGACTACCGGGGCCTGGAGGGGATCGCGCCCGAGCACCTGGCGGCCGCCCGCGAGCTGGAGATGGCGGTGCGGCTCGTCGGCTCGGCGACGCTCGTGGACGGCAAGCTGGACGTGCGCGTGCGCCCCTCGCTCGTCGACCGCCACCACCCGCTGGCGGCGGTCGAGGGGGCCTTCAACGCGGTCATGCTGCAGGGGGACGCGATCCGCGAGATCACCCTGGAGGGGCCGGGCGCGGGCGGGCTCGAGACAGCGTCGGCGGTCGTCGCCGACCTCGTCAGCGTGATCGGCACGAGCTCCACCGGCTTCCTCCAGAACGACGCCTGCTGGCGGACGCTCGAGCGGCTCCCCCCGGGGGAGCTGCGCTCTCCCTCTTACGTCCACCTGGAGGTCGACGACCGCCCCGGCGTGCTCGCCGAGGTGGCGCGCCGGCTGGCGGCGCACGAGGTCTCCGTCGCCCGTCTCGTCCAGGTGCCGGTGGAGGGGGGCGCGGCGCTGCACGCCGTCCTGCACGAGGCGCCCGAGCGCGCCGTCGAGAGCGCCGTCGCCGAGATCGCCGCCCTGCCCGAGGTGCACGGGCCGCCGTCGCTGCTCCCGGTCGTCTCCGATCGGGGCGTCGCCGAGCTCGGCTGGACGTGAGAATCCGCGTGCGCCATGCCCGCCCTCATCGACCGCTACCGGGACCGGCTGCCCGTACGCCCGTCCACCCCCGTCGTCTCCCTGAGCGAGGGCTCGACCCCACTCCTTTCCGCCCCGCGGCTCGGCGCGCGCCTCGGCGGCCTCGACCTCTACCTCAAGTGGGAGGGGGCGAACCCGACCGGGAGCTTCAAGGACCGGGGCATGACGGTCGCCGTCTCCCTCGCCCTCGAGCGGGGGGCGCGGGCGGTCGTCTGCGCCTCCACCGGGAACACGGCCGCCTCCGCCGCCGCGTACGCGGCGCGGGCGGGCCTCGCCGCCCTCGTCCTGCAGCCCGCGGGCGCGGTCGCCTCGGGCAAGCTCGCCCAGGCCGCGGCCCTGGGGGCCCGCGTGCTCGAGGTGCGCGGCAGCTTCGAGGCCGCCCTCGACGCCGCCCGCGCGCTCGCCGAGCAGGGCGCGCACGTGCTCGTCAACTCGCTCAACCCGGACCGGCTGGAGGGGCAGAAGAC
>DATLYP010000127.1:0-4484 GCA_035574655.1 Gaiellaceae bacterium | reverse complement strand
GCCCGCGCACGGCCGCGCGCGGGCCACGCCTCGAGGAGCACGTCGCGGATCCGCTCCAGATGGCGAACGCGGTACGCGTTCATCTCGGCGACGAGCGGCATCGCCGCGGCGTCGCGCTGCACGTTCTCGAGCAGCGGCTCGAGGCGCTCGTAGTAGGCGTACAGCTCGCGGAGCGCCGTCTCGAGGCGCTCGGCCGGGTCGGCGATCGCACGCCAGGGGGCGGGGTCGGGGGGCGGGACGGCCGCGCGCACGTGGCCGGAGCAGGCCTCGAAGAGCGAGCGCGTGTCCGGGAAGTGGGCGTACACGGTCGGCCGTGTGACGCCCGCCCTCTCCGCGATCGCCTGCACCGTCGTCCGCGCGGGGCCAAGCGTCGTGTGCAGCTCGACCGCCGCGGCCACGATCCGCCGCCGCGTCTCCTCTTGGCGCTCCGCGCGCCGCCTCAGCTCGTATGCCCGACGCCGTCGTCCCATTTCACTTGACAAGACTGTAGCCGAAAGTGTACCGTGCTGAATTGCTTGACACGAGCGTCAATCGAAAGGAGGAGCATGATGGAGGCAGGGACGGTGAGCGTCAGGATCATCCGGCCAGACGAGGCGACCGAGGGCTTCCTCGGCTCGATCGGCGCCCGCTTCCTGATCGACGGGGCCGACGCCGGCGAGCGCTTCTCGCTCGTCGAGCACGCGATGTCGCCGAGGGCGCTGGCCGCCCCGCTGCACATCCACACCCGCGAGGACGAGTACAGCTTCGTCCTCCAGGGCCGCATGGGGGCGCTGCTCGGCGACGAGGTCGTCGAGGCCGGGCCGGGCGACCTGGTCTTCAAGCCGCGCAACCAGTGGCACACGTTCTGGAACGCGGGCGACGAGCCGACCCGGATCCTCGAGATCATCTCCCCGGCCGGCTTCGAGCGCTTCTTCCGGGAGCTCTCCGACCTGGGCGGCGCGATCGCGGCGCACCCGGACGAGCTGACCGCGCTCGGCGCCCGCTACGGCCACTACTTCAAGCTCGACAGCGTCCCCTGGCTACTCGAGCGCTTCGGCCTCCGGGTCGGCGAGCCGATCAGCGGCGGCTGGCGGCCGTAGGGAGCCGGGGGGCGGGCTCTGTAACGGTGGAAGGGGCTCGGGGCACTAGTCCCGAGACCCCTTTCCACCGCGAGGAGGCTGGCGATGACGATCGAGCTCGACGAGTTCAAGGCCCGGCAGCGGGCGACGTGGGCGGCCGGGGACTACGCGACCCTCTCCAAGCTCATCGCCGACGTCGGCGAGCTCGTGGCCGCACGTGCGGAGATCGAGCCCGGGATGCGCGTGCTCGACGTTGCCTGCGGCGCCGGCAACGCGACGATCCCCGCCGCGCGCGCCGGGGCGCGGGCGACGGGCCTCGACCTGGTGCCGGAGCTGCTCGAGCGCGGGCGGGCCAAGGCCGAGGCGGCCGGGCTCGAGATCGAGTGGGTGGAGGGGGACGCCGAGCGCCTCCCCTTCGCGGACGGCGCGTTCGACCGCGTGCTCTCGGTGTTCGGGCACATGTTCGCGCCGCGCCACCGGCAGGCCGCGGAGGAGATGGCCCGGGTCTGCCGCGCCGGCGGGGCGATCGTCACCGCGACGTGGACGCCCGAGGGCGTGACTGGGCGCATCTTCGAGGCGAGCGCGGCGTTCATGCCCCCGCCGCCCGAGTACGCGTCGCCGCCCATCCTCTGGGGGAACGAGGCGTACGTGCGCGAGCTGTTCGCGCCGGTCGCGACGGACTTCGCCTTCGAGCGGCACGTGAACCGGATCGTCTGGGACTCGGTGGACGGGTTCGCCGACTACTTCATGGACCGGTTCCCGCCGCTCGCGACCGCGCAGGCGATGCTCGGCGATCGCTTCAAGGAGCTCCGCGAGCGGATCGTCGAGGCGTGGCGGGACGTGAACGAGGCGGACGACGGGACGCTCCGCCTCCCCCAGGAGTACCTGCTCTCGGTCGTCCGCACGTAGCGCAACGATCCGGGCGATCAGGCGAAGGAGAAGAGCCGGGGAGAGGAGGACGGCCGCCGCCGCCACAGCGCGAGGACCGGGACGTGGGCGGTCCGCCAACGCTCGAGGGTGCCTGCAAGCCGCGAGGCCGGCTCGGAGGCGCCTTCGCCGACGCCGCGCCGCGGGGCGATGAGATCCCGCCGCCTCGCCCGTCTACACGGGCATGAAGCTCACCCTGACCCAGTTCCTCACCCTGGACGGCGTCTACCAGGCGCCTGGCGGCCAGAACGAGGACTCGAGCGGCGGCTTCCGCCACGGCGGCTGGCTCGTGCCGTTCTTCGACGAGGTGCTCGGCGAGCACATGAACCGGATCTTCGAGGAGGCGGACGCGTTCCTGCTCGGCCGCCGGACCTACGAGATCTTCGCCGCGAGCTGGCCGAAGGCCACGGATCCCGACGACCCCGTGGCGGGTCGCCTGAACACGCTGCCCAAGCACGTCGCCTCCCGCACCCTGGCCCGGGCGGGGTGGCGCAACAGCGCCGTCTTGGGAGGCGACGTCGTCGCCGAGGTCGCGGCGCTGAAGGAGCAGCCCGGCCGGGAGCTGCAGATCCACGGCAGCGGTGCGCTCGCGCAGGCGCTCTTCGACGCCGGCCTCATCAACACGATGCGGCTCATCGTCGCTCCCGTCGTGCTCGGCTCGGGCCGGCGGCTGTTCGCCGAGGGGCGGACGCCGTCCCGCTTCCGGCTCGTCGAGGCCCGCTCGACCCCGAGCGGCGTCACGCTGCAGACGCTCGAGCTCGCCGGGCCGCCCGAGTACGGCGAGGCCGAGATCGAGTAACCCGACCCCGCACGGCGAGGCAGAGCAAGGAGGACGCGATGGAGCAGAAGGTGGTCACGTATCTCTGATACGACGACACGGCCGAGGAGGCGATGCGCTTCTACGTCGACGTCTTCCGGGGCGCCCCTTCCGAGGCGGCGCGGAACTCGGAGATCCTCGAGATCACCCGCTACTCGAAGGGCTACGAGGGTGTCAGACACCGCGTTCCTTTCCATTTGTCGACAGTGTCTGACACCGGACGGAGGCGGCGTGAAGCTCTACGCGCTCGACGGCGGCCCGCACTTCAGGTTCAACGAGGCCGTCTCGCTGTACGTCGAGTGCGAGGACCGGCCGAGATCGACTACTTCTGGGGGAAGCTCTCCCGCCGTCCCGGAGGCTGAGCAGTGCGGCTGGCTCAAGGACCGGTTCGGCCTCTCCTGGCAGATCATCCCCAGGAACATGGGCGCCCTTCTGCAGACGAGGGAGCAGATCGACACGATGCTGGGGATGAAGAAGATCGCCGTCGCGAGCTGGAGGAGGCCGGCCGCGCGTAGGGGCGCCGGCCCCCGGGACGTTAGCTCACCGCCCGCTTCACGAGTGCGGCGATGCGCTCCTCCTCGGCGGGGGTCAGCTCCTTGAGTGCGAAGGAGGTCGGCCACATGTTCCCCTCGTCCAGGTTCGCCGCGGCGTTGAAGCCGAAGGTCGCGTAGCGCTCCTTGAACTTGGAGGCCGGCGTGAAGTAGCAGACGACCTTGCCCGCTTTCGCGTAGGCGGGCATCCCGTACCAGGTTCTGGGCGAGAGCTCGAGCGCCGCCTCCTTCACGAGCGAGTGCAGCCGCTCCGCCATCCGCCGGTCCGGCTCCGGCAGCTCGGCGATCTTCGCGAGCACGTCCCGCTCCCCGTCGGCCCGCGCCGCCCCCCGCGCCTCCGCCTTCAGCTCGCGGGCGCGCTCCTTCATCGCCGCCCGCTCCTCGGCGGTGAAGCCGCTCGCGGCGGCCCTCGTCGACGTCCGCGCGCCGCCCCCGGTCGTCCGCTTCCTGTCTGCCATCACGACTCTCCTTCCTGTCCGGGAGCTGAAAGACTGCCACCGCCGCCGCGCTCCCCCGGGTGAACGCACGTTCCCGCGCCGTCCGGATTTCCGAGGCCCGGGGCGTCCGTCAAGGAGATCGCTACCGGGCCGAACGAGCCCAAGGACGTCGCATGTCCGCGGAACGTCGTCGAGCTCCCGGTCGCCTTCGGCAGCGCGCTCGCCACGGGCGCAATCCAGCATGGACGGAGGCTTCGTAGCCACGCCCTGGGGCGGCGACGTCGCCGACCACCGGCGCCTCGGCGGCGTGCGCGTGCCCGCCTCCGGGGAGGCGCGGCGGGACCTGCCGGAGGGTCGCTTCGTCCGCTGGCGCGGCCGCGTCATCGCGCTCGAGCCGGTTCCCGGCCGGTGAGCTCCGCCGTCCGCCGGCGCTGTCGCGCCCGCTCGACGAGAACGCGCCGCAGCGTCTCCCCGGTGCCCGCTGCGGCGAGCAGGGCGGCGCCCGCGAGGGCCGCCGCCCCGGCACGGGTGAGCGTCCCGGAGCCGGCGAGCGCGCCCGCTCCCAGCGTCTCGACCGCCAGCGCGAAGACCGCCGCCTCCGCCTGCCAGATCCTGCGCGGGTAGAGCGCGCGCTGCGTCGGGCGCGGGCCGGGCGGCCACGAGCCCCACCCCGACAAGGAGAGGAGCTTGCCCA
>DATLYP010000126.1:0-24618 GCA_035574655.1 Gaiellaceae bacterium | reverse complement strand
GGGCGCGCCACGGCCGCGTCCCCTCTCGCCATCGGGCTCTACTCTAGGCCGGATGAGGCCGGGCGAGGTCAGCGTCGAGCGCGTCTCGCGCCGCTTCCGCGTCCATGCGCGGGAGGCCCGGACGTTGAAGGACCTGTTCGTCCTCCGCGGCCGGACGCAGCCCACCGACGTCTGGGCGCTCCGCGACGTCTCCCTGCACGCCGACCCGGGGGAGGCGGTGGGGCTGATCGGCCGCAACGGCTCCGGGAAGACGACGCTCCTGCGGCTGATCGCCGGGATCATCAAGCCGACCTCCGGCCGCGTGCGCGCGGAGGGGCGGGTCGGCTCCCTGCTCGAGCTCGGGGCCGGCTTCCACCCCGACTTCACGGGCCGGGAGAACGTGTTCCTGAACGGCGCCCTGCAGGGGCTGCGGCGGGCGGAGATCCGGGAGCGCTTCGACGAGATCGTCGCCTTCGCCGAGCTCGAGGACGCGATCGACCGCCCCGTCCGCACGTACTCCTCGGGGATGGCGATGCGGCTCGGGTTCGCGGTCGCCGCCTTCCTGGACGCGGACATCCTCCTCTTGGACGAGGTGTTCGCGGTCGGGGACGAGGAGTTCCAGCGCAAGTGCTTTGGCCGCATCTTCCGCTTCAAGCAGGAGGGCGGGACGATCGTCTTCGTCTCGCACGACGCGGCGGCCGTGGAGCGGCTGTGCGAGCGCTCCGTGCTGCTCGACCGCGGCCGGGTCGCCTTCGACGGGCCGACCCGGGAGGCGGTCGCCCGCTACCGGCGGGCGCTCGCCGGGGAGACCGACCCGGCCGAGCGGGGCGCGGGCTTGCGCGAGTGGGGCTCGGGCGAGGCGACGATCGCCTCCGCCGTCCTCGTCGGGCAGGAGGGCGCCGAGCGGCTCCAGTTCCTCGCCGGCGAGCCCTTCGCGCTGCGCGTGCAGGTGTCGGCCTCGGACGGGGTTCCCCCGCCCCGCCTTCACTTGGAGCTGCGCGACGACGCCGGCACGCTGGTCGCGGGGGAGGCGGTCGACCTCGCCCGCCTCGGCTGGGATCCCGCGTCGGCGCCGCCGCTCCGTTTCGAGCTCGGCGCCCTCCCGCTCGCCGAGGGGCGCTTCCACCTCCGCCTCGGCCTCACGAACGAGGGCGGCGACCGCCTCTACCACTGGCTGGACGAGGCGCTCGTCTTCGTCGTCTACCCGGGCGGGGAGGAGCGGGGCGTCGTGCGCTTTGCAGGGACGTGGCGGCTCGAGACGAAAGAGGCGCCGCGATGACCGCCCGCACCTGTCCCGACTGGCCGGAGCTGATGGAGCTCGACCCCGACCTCCAGTTCAAGCACTACACGGTGGCGGAGGCGCGCCTGCCCGCGGAGGTGCTCGCCCGCATCCCCCACGTCTCCCTGGACGGGGTGGAGATCTGCTGCGACCGCGAGCACCACGTCTTCAACCCCAAGCACACCGACCCCGAGGTGTCCCGGGCGCTCGAGGGGACGCACTGGTTCGACGTGCAGGAGTGGGCGACCTCCGGCCCCGGCGCCGACAAGCGGCCGCGACCGGATTCGTACGCGGCCTGACCAGGGCACGCGGCCCGACCACGGCTGGCGGCGTGCGGCCGCGCGCGCGGGACTACGCTTGCGGCCGATGCCGACGGTCGTCATCCCCTACCGCGGCGACGCGAAGCGGCGGCTGCCGGCCCCGCTCAGGGCGGCGGTCGCGCTCGCCATGCTCGGGGACGTGGTCGAGGCCGCGCTCGCCGTCGGAGAGGTGCTCGTGGTCACGGACGATCCCGTCGCCGTCCCCCCGGGGGCGGCCGCGGTCGCCGACCCGGGGGCGGGCCTCGGCGCGGCCGTCGCCGCCGGCCTCGCGCTCGTCCAAGGGGACGTCCTCGTCGTCAACGCCGACCTCCCCTGCGCGACCCCGGACGCGCTCCGCCGCCTCGCCGCCCACGGCTTGGCGCTCGTCGAGGCGCGCGACGCGACGACGAACGCGCTCTCCCTTCCCGGCCGCTCGCGTCCCGATCCCTCCCTGCTCCCGACGCTCTACGGGCCGGGCAGCGCCGACCGCTTCCGCGCCCACGCCCCCTTCGCCACCGCCGCCATCCCCGAGCTTCGGGACGACGTGGACACGCTGGACGACCTGGAGCGCCTGGGGCACCGGCTCGGACGGCGGACGCGCGCGCTGCTCGCCGCCGCCGCGTGAGGGTCGCCCTCCTCTCCGGCGGGGGCGGCGGCGCCCGCTTCGCCCGCGGCCTGCAGGCCGTGCTCGCGCCGGGCGAGCTGACGGTGGTCGGAAACGTCGGGGACGACCTCGAGCTCTTCGGCCTGCACGTCTCCCCGGATCTGGACAGCCTCCTCTACGCGCTCGCCGGCCTGCTCGACGAGGAGCGCGGCTGGGGGCGGGCGGGAGAGACCTGGAACGCGCTCGCGGCCGTCGCCGCCTGGGGCGGCGCGGACTGGTTCCGGCTCGGCGACCTCGACCTGGGCCTGCACCTCGTGCGCACGCACGCCCTGCGGAGCGGGGCCTCGCTCTCCGAGGTGACGGCCCGCCTCGCCGCCCGCACGGGCCTCGCCACCCGTCTCCTGCCCGCGACCGACGACCGCCTGCGCACGCACGTCGTCACCCCGGCGGGGACGTTCCCCTTCCAGGAGTGGTACGTCGCCCGGAGCCACCGCGACGAGGTGGACGGGCTCCGCTACGAGGGCGCCGAGGAGGCGGAGCCCGCCCCCGGCGTGCTGGAGGCGCTCGCCGAGGCGGACGCGATCCTGCTCGCCCCGAGCAACCCCTACCTGTCGCTCGGCCCCATCCTCGCCGTTCCCGCCCTGCGCGAGGCGCTCGCCGGGCGCTCCGGGCGCGCGCTCGCGGTCAGCCCCCTCGTCGGTGGAAAGGCCGTCACGGGGCCGCTCGACCGTATGCTCCGCCGCATGGCGGGCGGGACGACGGCGGCGCACGTGGCGGGACTGTACGCGGGCCTCGTGGACGTGCTCGTCGTCGACCCGGCCGACGCGGCCGCGGACGCGCCCGTGGAGCTCGCGACCGCCCCCCTGCTCATGACCGACCGCGGGAGCGAGCGGCGGCTCGCCGAGGCCGTGCTGGAGATCGCATGCGCGTAGCCGTCCTCGGCGGCACGGGTCCCTTCGGGCGGGCGCTTGCGACGCGCCTGCGCGCGGCCGGCTACGAGGTCCTCCTCGGCTCGCGGGAGCGGGCGCGGGCGGAGGAGGCGGCGGCCGCGCTCGGGGTCGCGGGCGCGCCGAACGAGGAGGCGGCGAGCCGCGCCGACCTGGTCGTCCTCGCGACGAAGGCGGAGGCGGCCCTCGATACTGCTCGCGCCCTGCGCGGGGCGATCGGCTCGAGGCCGGTGCTCTCGTGCGCGTCCCTCCTCCTGCGCACCGCCGCGGGCCCGGTCCCCGCCGCCGAGGGCCGGTCGCTCGCGGAGCGGATCCAGGAGGAGCTGGACGCGCCCGTCGCCGCGGGGCTCCACTCGCTTGCGGCCGCCACCCTGGCCGGCGCCGAGCCGCCCGACGAGGATGCGTTCGTCTGCGGCGACGAGGCGGCGGCGAAGGAGCCGGCGCTTGAGCTCGCGGGCCGGCTGGTGGCGGGCCGGGCCCTCGACGCGGGCCCGCTTGCGAGCGCCCGCGCCCTCGAGTCGCTGACCGCCGTGATCGTCAACCTGAACCGACGCTACGGCGGCCACGCCGGCATCCGCGTCACGGGGCTGCGGACGTCCCGGTGAGGGGGGAGCTGCGCGTCCTTCCCCTGCGCGGCGTGCCCGAGCTCGAGCAGGGGGACGATCTGGCGGCGCTGCTCGTGCGGGCCGCCGAGGCCGCTGGCGGCCTCGAGGACGGGGACGTCCTCGTCGTCGCGCAGAAGGCCGTGTCCAAGGTGGAGGGGAGGGTCGTCCACTTGGACGGGATCGAGCCCTCGCGGCGGGCGCGCGAGCTCGCGGGGGACGAGGACCCGCGACGGCTGGAGGTGATCCTGCGCGAGAGCCGCGCGATCCTGCGCGCGCGGCCGCCGCTCGTCATCGCGGAGACGCGGCACGGCTTCGTCTGCGCCTCCGCCGGCGTGGACGCCTCCAACGCGAAGGGGCCGGGCACGGTGGTGCTGCTCCCGCTCGACCCGGACGCCTCCGCCGCCCGCCTGCGCGCGGACGTGGCCGCCCTGACCGGACGCGACGTGGGGGTGATCGTGAGCGACTCCTTCGGCCGCGCGTGGCGGCGGGGGACGACGGACGTCGCGCTCGGCGTTGCCGGCGTCGTCGCGCTCCTCGACCTCACGGGAAGCCGGGACGCCTTCGGCTACGAGCTGCACGCGACGGAGATCGCGGTGGCGGACGAGATCGCGGGCGCCGCCGAGCTCGTCATGGGCAAGACGGAGGGCGTGCCGGCGGCGGTCGTGCGCGGGCTCGACCTGCGCGGGGAGGGGCGCGGCGCGGACCTGGTGATGCCGCGCGAGCGCGACCTCTTCCGGTAGGCCGCCGTTAGACTCGGCGCGATGCGCAGGTACGCCATCTTCGGGACTGCCACCTCGCGCGAGCACGAGGAGTGGGTGCGCGCGATCGCCCGCGAGTTCGAGAAGGCCGGCTTCGTCGAGGTGGAAGATGTCGCCGAGGCCGACTTCGTGCTGAACATGTTCGACCCGGCCGCGCCCAAAGCGTTCCGCCGCGCCTCCCGCGGCACCTACTCGGCCGCGTTCTACGAGCTGCCCGAGGCGCCCGAGGACGTGCTCAAGGAGAGCTACCCGATGCTCGTCCGCACGCTCTCGAACGTCGTCCTCTTGCGCGTCCCCGGGCAGGGGGTCTGGTTTACGACCATGGAGCGCGGCGCCTACCGGGTCTCCGAGGATCCGGCGGAGATCTACGAGCGCCTCGCGCCGCTCGCCACCTCGCGCCTCGTGATCGACAACGAGTGGGTGCCCGACCTCGAGCCCGAGCTCTGGGACGGCGACGAGATCACCGCGGACATGGCGGCCGCCGGCCGGAGGCTGGACGAGCTCGACCTCCTGCCCTCG
The DNA here is from genome assembly GCA_035574655.1 of Gaiellaceae bacterium. Taxonomy (GTDB): domain Bacteria; phylum Actinomycetota; class Thermoleophilia; order Gaiellales; family Gaiellaceae; genus GMQP-bins7. Next base: position 19,628 of record DATLYP010000126.1, on the reverse strand, counting down.
CCCTTCCCGGTCGAGGAGTACCTCTCCGGCCGCGACCTGCGGCACGTCATGCGCCTGTACAGCGTGGGCGGCCTCTCCTACGGCAACCTCTCCGCCCGCAAGGACGAGCGGCGCTTCTGGATGAGCGCGAGCGGGGTGGACAAGTCGAGGCTGGAGCAGGTCGGCCGCGACATCCTCCTGGTCAAGGACTTCGACGAGGAGCGGGGGGTGATCGTGCTCAGCGTCCCCCCCGGGATCGAGCCTCGCCGCGTCTCCGTGGACGCGATCGAGCACTGGATGATCTACCGGCAGCACCCGGACGTGGGCGCGATCCTGCACATCCACGCCTGGATGGAGGGGATCCCGGCGACGGACGTGAACTACCCCTGCGGGACGCAGGAGCTCGCGACCGCGGTCGCGGAGCTCGTGGCGCGGGAGCCCGACCCCGTGCACGCGGTGATCGGCTTGCGCAACCACGGCATCACCTGCACCGGGGAGAGCCTCTCCGAGATCCTCGACCGGGTCGCGCCGAAGGTTCTGCGCCAGGTTCCGATGACCTGAGCGGGCGCGTTCCGGCCCGCGGCCCTACGCGCGCAGCATCCTCGCCGCCCGCCCGGCGGCGCGGGCGAGGGCAGCGTAGACCGCCGCCTGCTCCTCGCGCGTTCCCGAGGCGATCGCGTGCTCGAGCGCGTGGATCTGCTCGGCGACCGGCTCGTGCACGCTGTCCGTCCTCCCCCAGGCGAGGAAGCGCTCGCTGACGCCGCATCGCCTGGCGAGCTCGCGCAGGACCTGGAGCGAGGGGGTGCGCTGGCCGCGCTCGATGCGCGAGATGTAGGCGGGGCTGCAGCCGGGGAAGGCGAGCTCGCGTTGGCTCAAGCCCGCGCCCGTGCGGGCCTCCTGCAACCTGCGCCCGACAGCCGCGGCGCTGTCCACGTGCGGGATACGTTCGCGGGTTCCGATGAGCGTGCCTCCCGGCTCCTCTCAACCCTACTGCCTGGCGGCCGCGCGCGCGGGCGTTCTGGACATCGTCGGCGCCCGAAGGTGAGACGGCGCGAAGGGATACACCCAGGGATACACCTGCCGACGAATGGCCGTCCCCCGGATGGGGGAGTAGCGTCCGGCGCCATGATGGAGCTCGTCACGCATAAGCAGCCCGCGGCGCTGACGAAGCGGCAGCGCGAGATCGTCGCTCTTATCGCGGCTGGGTACTCGAACGACGAAGTGGGCGCTCGCCTCGGCATCTCGCCGCGCACGGCGAAGGCGCACAGCGACGTGCTCCGGCAGAAGCTGGGCGTCCGGCGCAGGCGCCAGATCCCGATCGCCTACCGCCTCCTGACCGGCGAGGACCCGCTCGCCGGCGAGCGGCGGCTCGCGTTCGCCTCGTCCCCGCACCGCCGGTGAGAAAGGCCCGCGGCGCTGCGCGCCGCGGGCCTGGCGTCCGGCCGGAAGGGTGGTAGGTTCGAGCCGTTCCCCCGCTGCCGGCTGAGGCGGCTATGGCGACAGCGACGAACGTTCGGAGAGCGCTCAAGCGGCACCGGATCATCGAGCGGCCGCGCCTGCTTGCGCGCCTCGACGGGTCGAGCGCCCGCGTCAAGACCCTGGTCGCCCCCGCCGGCTACGGCAAGACGACGCTGGCCGAGCAGTGGGGGCGGCGGGACGGCCGGCGGGCGGCCTGGTACACGGCACGGCCGTCGTCCACGGACGTGGCTGCGCTCGCCCTCGGCCTCGCCCGCGCCTCGACCGTGCTCGTGCCGGGCTGCGACGAGCGGCTGCGGGAGCATCTGCGGGCGGTTCCGGACGCGGGCTCCAGGTACGAGGTGCTGGCCGACCTGCTGGGCGAGGACCTGCGCAGGTGGCCGGCGGAGGGCTGGCTCGTGCTCGACGAGTACCAGGAGGTCGCGGGCGCTCGCGACGCGGAGCTCTTCGTCGCCGCCCTCGTGGCGTCCTCGCCCGTCCAGATGATCATCGCGAGCCGGCAGCGCCCGTCCTGGGTGACGTCGCGCGACCTGCTGTACGGCGAGGTCTTGGAGCTGAACCAGACCGTGCTCGCGATGGACGCGGTCGAGGCCGCGGAGGTCATGGGGACGGACGACGTCGAGGCCGCCTCCGGCATCGTCGCGCTCACCAACGGGTGGCCGGCGGTGATCGGCCTCGCGAGCGTGTCCCCGGGCGGCTTCGAGAGCGCCCCCGCCGACGTGCCCGAGTCGCTGTACCGGTTCTTCGCCGAGGAGATCCTCACCGCGCTTGGGGAACGCACCCGAAGCGACCTCGCGACCCTGGCGATCGCGCCCGTCCTCGACCGCGAGCTCGCCTCGAAGCTGCTCGGCCCCGAGCAGGCGGCGGAGGTGTGCGCCAGCGCAACGGACGTCGGGATCCTCGTCGAGCGGGAGGGCGAGCTGGCGCTGCACCCGCTCGCCCGCTCCTACCTCCAAGAGCGGAGCGCGGAGCTCGGCGTCGTGGTCGGCGAGGAGACCGTCGCGCTGTGCCTCGCTCACTACCGCGCGCGCCGCGACTGGGATGCCGCGTTCGAGCTCCTCCGCCGCATGGGGCCGCTCCACGAGCTGGAGCCGCTGCTCGCGGAGGCGCTCGACGAGCTGCTCGACACCGCCCGCCTCTCGACCCTCGAGACATGGTGCTCGGTCGCGGCGCAGGCCGAGCTCGACTCCCCCATCTTCGGGGTCGCGCGAGCTGAGGTCACCCTTCGCCAGGGCCGCCATGCGGAGGCGCAGGCGCACGCCGAGGCCGCAGCGGCCGTGGACTCTCCGTACGTCTTTCGCGCATTCTCGGTGGCAGGCCGCGCGGCCCACCTCGCCTCCCGCGAGGAGGCGGGCCTCGAGCTCTACCGCCGCGCGGAGTCGGTAGCCGCAACCGAAGCCGAGCGCCGCGACGCCCGCTGGGGCCAGGTCATCTGCGCCTCGGAGCTCGAGCTCCCAGAGGCGACCGAAATGCTCGAGGAACTCCTGCGAACGGTACGCATGTCTAATACGCGCGACGTCGTTCGAGCAGCAACTTGCCAGCTTAGCTATCAGATTCGAATGGGCAACATCGACCTCGCGGACGCGGACGTCGCTTGGGAACTCAGTGAAAGCGTCAAGGATCCGCTCGTTCGTGCTGCCTACTACGTGGCCTATGCCAATGTTCTAGCGCTCTCCGCGCGATACGCGGAAGCACATGCCATCGCCAAGAAGCTCTTGCGGATGATTCATGACTACCGCTTTGATTTCGCGCTTGTTTATGGTTTGTGTGCGTCTGCGATGGCTCACTGCGGACTTCGTCGTTGGAAAGCTGCTGAATCCCGCCTCACTACCGCCATCCGGATCGCGCGTTCGCATCGAAACCTGCACGCGGAACAAATCTGTTATGCACTGTTGGCTCGAGCCTATGCACAGCAAGGACGTTATCAACTTGCCCTGGCACTCGAGATCCCTTCACTCAAGCGTGCTTTGCCCGCCGCGAAGGCGGAAGTGCTCTGCTCACGAGCGCTTCTCCTCTCACTCGTCGGACGACTTCCGGACGCCCGGAAGCTACTCGATCAGGGCCGTAACGTGAGTCGCGGCGTCGAGCCTCGAGTTCTTACGGCTGGGGTTGACGCAGTGATCGCTCTCCGTTCACACGAGCAGGACTCCCTCGCCAAGGTTCACTTGCTCGAGGATGTCGCGTTCGTTAGTGGCGCTGTAGACCTTCTCGTTGCGACGTACAGAGCCGCTCCTGACGTCTTCGCTGTCCTGCTCCGCTCTGCACAAGATCCGGACCGGTTCGCCAGCCTGGTTCGGCGAGTTGGCGACGAGGACCTCGCCGCGGCGATCGGACACCCCGTTCCCACCCCCGAAGATCCGCGCGCCCGCCTGACACCTCGTGAACGTGAGGTTTACGAACTCATCTGTCAAGGTCTCACAGACAGACAGATCGCTCAGCTTCTCTACATCACCCACGCCACCGCCAAGCGGCACGCGCACAACATCTACGACAAGCTCGGCATTCGCTCACGGAGAGCACTAGCACTTCAGGCCGCGTTAGAGCGTGCGTTGACAACTCGATCAGCGACCGAGCCACCGCTTGACGACAAGTCCTGACTTGTTTCCGCGAAAGCCAAGAAATCTGCTCGTCGGGCCAGTCGATAGTCTTCGTCCTCCGACGCCAATATCGCTTCGAACGCGGCGACGACGGCTGTGTCAAACTGACTATCAACCGCTTGAGCCAGCCGAAGCCGTGCGACGCGACTCGGCATGGCATCGCGATAGGGTCGATCAGAGGTCATCGCATTATAGGCGTCAGCGACTGCAATGATCCGCGACACTATAGGGATATCTTCGCCGTGAAGACCATCAGGATAACCCTGTCCATCGATACGCTCGTGATGGTGCCGAACAATCTTCGCAATCTCTGCGTATTCCCCCACTTTGTTGAGAATGCGCTCTCCTATTGCTGAATGTTCTTGCATCTGACGCCGTTCTTCGAGTGTAAGGGCACCAGGTTTCTCCAATAGACCGGCAGAAAGTCCAATCTTCCCGATGTCATGAACAAGCCCGCAAAGAAAGGCCTGATCTTGTATTGTCTCCGGCAGGCCCATCCTGCGGGCGATATCGCGAGAATAGATAGCGACAGCCGCGGAATGACCGGCGGTATATCGATCACGTGCATCCAGCGTTGCAATCAGTGCCCTCGCGAACTGAAGGTTTGCGTCAGCGAGACTCTCGTTAGCCTTCGCGAGGTCCGCAGCGAGACGACGCTGCTCCTGATACAGGCCGTAGAGACGCTGGGCGGCAAGCGCTGGTACGAGGAACAGGATGAGGCTCCATGCCGAAACGTTCACATACATGAACGCCAACAACGCCACGATCGGCGTGTAGATCGGAGCCGAGATCAGAATCGCCGGCGCGAGGGTATTGACGGTGTCCCAGACCGGCAGGCCTCGAACTGCAGCGGTGGAAGCGGAGAATACGATGTCCAAGAGTTCGCCGACGATCACGCTTACAAGCGTCGCAGCCACAAGCCCACCGAAGTCGGATCCGAGACGCGTCACAACAAACTCGGCGCATAGACCGACGGCGGTACCGGTCATGAACCGCGAACTCGTGTAAGTGACCCACTTGAGCCGCGGCAGCCTCTCGGGATTCCTTCGGTCGGGTAGTTCTGTATCCCCAAGCATCGAAGCCGAGCCGACAACAGCCGCGGCTAGGGGCCCGAAGAGGACGGCGGCGAACACCGTGGGGAGCGTCGAGATTGATTGCTCGATAGTGCGGCCAAGCCGACGCTGGGGAACTGTGAAACGAACGCTGCTCCTCTCAGCGACAACGGCAGTGAGGGCAAGAGCGAGCACAGCAAGCGGGGAGCCGAGGTCGTAGTCGGCAACAAGGAGTGCCGCGAGCGTAGAGATGGCACCGAGGGCGAGACAGCTCGCGTAGATGAGCGTCGAGCGCTGCGCGTGCTGTCGTAGTGCGGCGGCGCCTTGCGCTATCCCTCGAAAGGGGTATACGATGCGGTTGCCGTCAGTTCCCGATCGAGGAGTTGCCATGGCTAGAGGTTCGAAGGTCTGGTAGAGGTCGTCTCATCCTCGTTTCGCCGCCGCACGCAGGCATCCCTCTTTCGGGGGTGATCGCCCCGGAAGACGGGATGCCGGGGAGAGGGGAGGCGGCGAAGACGGATGCTGACGGCCGCTTCGCAGCTACGTGATGAGCCCACGCCGGAAGCCGACGGCGACGGCGTGGGCTCGGCTACGTGCTTGCAGCTTCGCGAGCAGGTGCCGGACGTGAGACTTGACCGTCTCCTCCGAAAGAAAGAGCCGTTCGCCGATCTCCCGGTTCACGAGTCCGTCGGCGACGAGCTGGAGGACCTCGATCTCCCGAGCCGTCGGCTCTTGGCCGAGCTCGCGCGTCGCGGGCGGCGTGAAGGGGATGACTGAGGCGTGCCGGCGAAGGCTGCGGCGCGCGGCCGCCGCCTCGAAGCGGCGGCTGTGGTCGCGGTAGCGGTTCAGAATCTCCTTGCGCTCAGCGGCGTCCACGACCCCCGTATCGGCGCGGCACCAGCCCGCCTTTAGGCCAGTCGCCCGCTTTCGCTCGAACGGGGGATCCCGCCGAGGCGCATGCGGTTCGCCGGCCGGCGCTGGCCGGCGGCGCTGGCCGGTGCGAGGGTTGGCCCGGGGGCACGCCGGGCGGCCGCAAGCGCCGACGGGGCGAGCGCTGGCCGCGCGAGGGCCGCGAGGCCGCGAGCGCCGGGCCGTTCGACCCGGCTTCTACGCGGGTTCGCGCGGAAACGTCGGAGGACGCCCCGCCGGCGCGGGCGCGAACCGCTGGTCGCCGGGCGGCCTCTCCCTCGGCTGGATGCGCCCCGCCTTGATCTCCTCCGCGTAGTGGCAGGCGACAAGGTGCCCCTCGAGCTCGCGCAGCCGTGGCTCCTCGTCGGCGCAGCGCATCGGCTGCACGAACGGGCAGCGAGTGTGGAAGCGGCATGCGGCCGGCGGGTTCGCGGGACTCGGCAGGTCGCCCTGCACCCGGATTGCGACCCGGCGGCGCTCCACCTCCGGATCGGGGATCGGGATCGCCGAGAGCAGCGTGATCGTGTACGGGTGCAGCGGGTTGCGGTACAGGTCGTCCGCCGGCGCGACCTCGACGATCTTTCCGAGGTACATGACCGCGATGCGCGTCGAGATGTGCCGGACGACCGCGAGATCGTGGGCGATAAAGAGGTAGGTGAGCCCGAGCCCCTGCTGGAGCTCCTCCATGAGGTTGACGATCTGCGCCTGGATGGACACGTCCAAGGCGGACACTGGCTCGTCGCACACGACGAGCTCGGGGTTCAGGGCGAGCGCCCGGGCGAGCCCGATCCGCTGGCGCTGGCCTCCCGAGAACTCGTGCGGGTAGCGGGCGGCCGCGTCCGGGGGCAGCCCCACGAGCTGGAGCAGCTCGCGGACGCGCTGGGACGCCTCGCTGCGCCCGGCGACCCCGTGCACCCGGAGCGGCTCGGCGACGATGCGGCCCACCGAATGGCGGGGGTTGAGGGACGCGTACGGATCCTGGAACACCATCTGCATGCGCCGACGCAGGGGACGGAGCTCCGACTCCGACATGTGGGTGATGTCGATGCCGTCGAAGACGACACGGCCTCCGGTCGGCTCGTAGAGCCGGAGCATCGCGCGGCCGACGGTCGACTTCCCGCAGCCCGACTCGCCGACGAGGCCGAGCGTCTCCCCGCGCGCGATCTCCAGCGTCACCCCGTCTACCGCCTTCACGTCCCCGACGTGCCGGTCGAGGACGAGACCGCTCTTGATCGGAAACCAGAGGCGCAGGTCCTCGAGCTCGACGAGCACGGGCCCGCCGCCGCGCGCGCCTACGCCGCCTGGCCGCCGAGCCGCGTCCGTTGCCATGCGTCCTCCGGCATCGGGTTGAAGCAGGCCGCCCGCTGCCCGCCCCCCTTATCCTCGAGCGGCGGCACCTGCTCCCCGCAGACCTCGATCCGGTTCGGGCAGCGCGGGACGTACGGGCAGGCCCGAAGCGGGGCCAGCATGTTCGGCGGCTGCCCCTCGATCGGCCGGAGCCGCTGCCGCCGGTCGGCGTCGAGCCGCGGGACGCTCTGCAGTAGACCAAACGTGTACGGGTGGCGTGGGCACGCGAACACCTGCTCAGCCGTCCCCGTCTCCACGAGCGTCCCGGCGTACATGACGTGCACGCGCTCGCACATCCCCGCGACGACGCCCAAATCGTGCGTGATCAGGATCAGCGCCGCCCCCCGCTCGCGCACGAGCTCGCGCAGGAGGTCGAGGATCTGCGCCTGGATCGTCACGTCAAGCGCGGTCGTCGGCTCGTCCGCGATCAGAAGCTTCGGCTCGCAGGCGAGCGCCATCGCGATCATCGCCCGCTGGCGCATCCCACCCGAGAACTGGTGCGGGTAGTCGTTCGCGCGCCGGCGCGCGTTCGGGATCCCGACCCGCTCGAGGAGCTCGACCACACGCCGCTGCGCCGCCTTGCCGTCGAGCTCGAGATGGGCCTCGATCGCCTCCCGCAGCTGCCGGCCGATCGTGAGCACGGGGTTGAGGCTCGTCATCGGATCCTGGAAGACCATCGCGATCTCCTTCCCGCGGATCGAACGCAGCTCCCGGTCGGGGAGCGCGAGCAGGTCGCGCCCCCGGAAGAACGCTCGTCCCGAGGTGACGCGCCCGGCGCGCGGCAGGATCCCCATGAGCGCGAGCGCGGTGACGCTCTTCCCGCAGCCCGACTCCCCCACGAGCCCGAGCGTCTCGCGCTCGCCGACCGCGAAGGAGACGCCGTTCACGGCGTAGACGGTGCCCCGGGCCGTCCGGAACTCGACCCGGAGGTCCTCCACCCGCAGCAGCGGCTCGTTCACGTCCGCCCCCGCAGCTTGGGGTCGAGCGCCTCCCGCAGCCCGTCCCCGATCAGGTTGAAGCCGAGCACGGAGACGACGATGGCCGCACCGGGGATGATCGCCAGGTGGGGCGCGCTCTGCAGGTAGCGGTCGACCTCGGTCAGCATTGTCCCCCACTCGGGCGTCCCGGGGTCCTGCGGGCCGAGGCCGAGGAAGCCGAGGCCCGCGACGTCGATGATCGCCGTCGCCATCGCCAGCGTCCCCTGCACGATCACGGGCGAGATCGCGTTCGGAAGGATGTGCGCGAAGAGGATCGTCCGCCGCGGAGCCCCCACGGCGCGCGCCGCGAGCACGAAGTCGTTCTCCTTCTGTGCGAGCACGGAGCCGCGGAGCAGCCGCGCGAAGACGGGAATGTTGACCACCCCGACCGCGACCATGATCTGCCACAGGCCCGGGCCGAGCGCCGCCACCAAGCCGATCGCGAAGAGCAGCCCGGGGATGGAGAGCATGATGTCCATCAGGCGCATGATCAGCGAGTCGACGACCCCGCCCGCGTAGCCGGCGATCGCGCCCAAGACCAGGCCGACGGAGAAGCCGACGGCCACCGCGACTACGCCGATCACGAGCGAGAAGCGCGCTCCGTAGACGATGCGCGAGAACTCGTCCCGCCCGAGCTGATCGACCCCGAACCAGTGCTCGGCCGACGGGCCCGGGCAGCACCCCTGCGCGAGCAGCGCCAAGTTCTGCTCGCGCGGGTCGTAAGGAGCGATCCAGGGCGCGAAAACCGCGACGACCACGAACACGCCGACGAGGAAGAAGCCGACGAGCGCGCCCGGGTTGCGGCGCAGCCGCGACCAGGCGTCCGCCCACAGCCCGCCGGTCGGCGTCTCGAGCGCGATCTCCCGGGACTCGAGCTCGGCGACCGACATCAGCCGAGCCGGATCCGGGGGTTGATGATCGCGTACGAGATGTCCACGATCAGGTTGACCAGGACGAAGACGACCGCGACGAACAGGATCCCGCCCTGCAGCACGGGGTAGTCGCGGTTGAAGATCGCGTCCTTCAGCCAGGTGCCGATCCCCGGCCAGGCGAAGACGGTCTCCGTGAGGATCGCGCCGGAAAGCAGCAGCCCGGTCTGCAGACCGACGATCGTGGAGACCGGGAGGAGCGCGTTGCGAAGCACGTGCCGCGTGTCCACCACGAACGGGTGGAGGCCCTTCGCGCGCGCCGTCCGCACGTAGTCCTCGTTCTGCACGTCGAGCACGGCCGCCCGGGTGATGCGGGCGACGATCGCGAGGGGGATGGAGCCGAGCGCCACCGCCGGCAGGATCAGGTGCTTGACCGCGTCCCAGAGCGCCGCCCCGTTTCCGGTGATGATCGCGTCCAAGACGTAGAAGTTCGTCGGGTGCTCCCGCGTGGCGAGGATGTCTTCGCGACCGACGCTCGGGAGCCAGCCGAGCCGGACGGCGAACACGTACTTGAGGATGAGGCCGAGGAAGAAGATCGGGATGGAGATGCCGATGAGCGAGGCGACGAGGCTTGTGTGGTCGAAGAGGGAGCCGTAGCGCTTGGCGGCGAGGAAGCCGAGCGGAATCCCGAAGACGACCGCGAACAGCATCGCGGCGAGCGCCAGCTCGACGGTCGCGGGAAAGCGGTCGGCGAGCTCCTCGGTCACGGGCCGGTACGAGCGGATGCTCGTCCCCAGGTCGTGGTGCCAGACCGTCTGCACCAGGTAGCGCCAGTACTGGACGGGGAGCGGGTCGTCGAGCCCGTACTGCTCGCGGATCTGGGCGACCGACTCCTCGGTCGCGCGCTCGCCGAGCAGCGCCTCCGCGGGCGAGCCGGGCAGCGCCCGGATCCAGACGAAGACGAGGATCGAGAGACCGAGCAGGATCGGCACGAGCAGCAGGAGCCGGCGGACGACGAAGCGCAGCATCGTGTCGCCCGCCGGCTACCTGCTCATGCCCGTTCCGCCGCTAGCCCCTGATCGAGACGCGCCCGAACGGCTCGTTCACCGGCCCGATCGGGCTCGCCACGTAGCCGCGCACGTTCGCCCGGAAGGCGAGGGCCGACCCCGCCCACACGTAGGGAACCATCGGCAGCAGCCGCATCACCTGCCGCGAGGCCTGCTCGTAGAGGCGGATCCGCCGGCTCACGTTCGACTCCGCGTCCGCCCGCCGGAGCAGGTTGAAGAGCGCTGCGTTCCGGAACCCGAACTGGCCGCTGAACTGCCCGAAGTGGACGTTCAGGAAGTTGGCCGGGTCCGGGTAGTCGGCGATCCAGCCGAGCAGGTAGAGCTGCGCCCGGCCGGCCTGCGTCGCCCCCAGGTAGTCCGGGCTCCAGGGCGCCGTCCGGAACTCGACATCGAACCCCGAGCGCTCCAGGCTCGCGCCGAACGCCTCCGCGTTCCGCCGCGGGTCGGGCATGTACGGCCGGGAGACGCCCGTCGGGTACCAGAAGGTCACCCGCACCGGCAGCTCGAGGCCGGCCTGCCGGAGCAGCTGCCTTGCCCGCGCCGGGTTGTACGGGTAGCTGGGAACGCCGCTCCGCGCGTGCCCGGGCAGCGCCGGCGGCAGGAACTGGTTCGCGATCTGGCCCTGGCCCGCGTAGAAGCCGATCACGCCCCGCTTGTCGAGTGCGTGCGCGAGCGCCCGCCGCACGAGCGGGTTGTCCATCGGCTCGATCTGCTGGTTGATCCCGACGTAGCCGACGCTGAACGGCGGCCGCTTCAGCAGCCGCAGCTGGCGGTTGCGCTGGACGGTGGTGAAGTCCGCCGGCTCGACGAGGTCGTAGCCCTGGATCTCACCCGTCTGCAGCGCCTGCAGCCGGGCCGCGTTGTTCGGGATCGGACGGAAGATGATCCGCCGCAGGATCGCCTTGCGGCCCCAGTAGCCGTCCCAGCGCTCCAGCTCCAGGCGGTTGCCCGGGCTCCAGGAGACGAAGCGGAAGGGGCCGGTGCCGACCGGGTTGCGCGTCGCGAACGTCCCGGACGGGCGGAAGACGCCCTGCTTGTCGGTCCGCCCGGCGTCCGCGCGGTAGCGGCGGAGGGCGGTCGGGCTCGCGATCGCGAAGTTGGGTAGCCCGATCGCGTTCAGGAACGAGGCCGAGCGCCGCCGCAGCTGGATCTGGACCGTGTACTCGTTCACGACCCGGCAGCCGCGGTACAGGCTCTGCCCCGGCCCGGGGCTCCCGCGGGCTGGCCGCCGGAAGCCGCCGAACACCGCCCGCCAGTAGTAGCTGACGGAGTCGGGCTGCAGGTGCGGCGGGAAGTTGTACCAGCGGTTGAAGTTGAAGCAGACGGCGGCCGCGTTGAACGGGGTGCCGTCGTGGAAGCGCACGTTCCGCCGCAGGTTGAACGTCCAGACGAGGCCGTTCCGGCTCGCCCGCCAGCTCGTGGCGAGCTCGGGCGCGAGCCTGGTCGTGCCCGGGCGGTAGCCGACCAGGCTCTCGAACATCTGGTCGGTCACGCGCAGCGACTCGCCGTCCGAGACGAGCGCCGGGTCGAGCAGCGCCGGATCGGAGGCGGTGCCGAAGACGAGCGTGTCGCTCGCTTGCGACGCCCGAGCCCCGGCACCGGACGCGGCCGCGGCGAGTAGGAGGGAGAGGCCGGCGAGTGCGGCACCGGCGCGTACGAGCTTGCCCATCGCGTCCCCTTCCTTTCTCCGTCGGAGTGGGAAGCCTGTCCAGCGCCGGGAGCTTACTCTCCTGGGCGCCACCTGCTAAGACGACGCGGCGCAGCCGCAGTTCGGCCGCCGCAACACCGGGGGTCAGGTCCCGATCGTTGCGCGCAACAGCGGGGTCAGGTCCCGATCGTTGCGTGATCGGCTGGAGCCCTGCTACCGGCGCGCACACTCGGCGGCGCGGCGCGCGCAGGTCACCGGCGCACGCTCAACCTCGGCGGCGCAACGTTCTGGACCTGACCTCCGTGTTGCACGGCGCGCGCCCGCAAGCGCAACGTTCTGGACCTGACCCCGGGTGTTGCGGGCGTCAGGCCGCGAGGCCCGCGAGGTCGCGCAGCGCCTCGAGGCGCTTGAGCGCCTGGCCCTCGAGCTGACGGACGCGCTCCCGGGTCAGGTCGAGCTCGTGCCCGATCGCCTCGAGCGTCCACGGCTCGCCTTCGAAGCCGAAGCGGAGCTCCAGGATCCGCCGCTCCCGCTCGGGCAAGGCGTTGAGGGCGCGCCGGATGCTCTGCCGACGCAGCGACTCCTCGGCCTCGTCGAAGGGGTCGGCCGCCTCCCGGTCGGCGAAGAGGTCGCCGAGCTCGCCCTCGTCGTCCGCGCCCACCGTCTGGTTCAGGGAGACGGACGCGTGAGCGGCGCCGAGCGCCTCGTCCACGTGCTGGATGGGAAGGCCGGTCGCCTCGGCGAGCTCCTCCTTCGTCGCCTCCCGGCCCAGCTCCACCTCCAGCCGGCGGGCCGCCCGCGACAGCTTCTGCTGCCGCTCGACGACGTGCACGGGCACGCGGATGGTGCGCGCGTGGTTCGCCACCGCCCGCTGCACGGACTGGCGGATCCACCACGTGGCGTACGTGGAGAACTTGAAGCCGCGCCGCCAGTCGAACTTCTCCACCGCGCGGTTCAGGCCCAGCGTCCCCTCCTGGATCAGGTCGAGGAAGGGCACCCCGAGGCCACGGTAGCCCTTGGCGATGGAGACGACGAGGCGGAGGTTGGACTCGATCATCGTCCGCTTGGCAACCGGGTCGCCGCGCTCGATGCGCTTCGCGAGCGCGACCTCCTCGGCGGCGGTCAGCAGCTTGTGCCGGCCGACGTCGGCCAGGAAGAGCTGGAGGCTGTCGGCAGCGCCCGAGACCGCCTCGGGCTCGTACTGGAGCTGCGCATCCTCCTTCTCCGCGTCGCGCTCGAGGTGGGGAACCTCGATGCCGTGCGCCTCGAGCTCGCGGAGGAGGACCTCGGTCTCCTCCTCGGACAGATCGTGCTCGAGCACGAAGAGCTCGAGCTCGGCGGGGTCGAGCTGCCCGCCGTGCTCCTCGGCGCGCTCGATGAGCGCCTTCACGTGCTCGGATTCGAGGAGTTCGATCAGCTGGTTCTGGGTCAAGGGCGGTGCCAGTCCTTTCCGTGGTGCGTCGACTTCGGGAGGAACAAACTTACGGATAGTACGTCCGTTTTCCTCGTATTTCTAGGTCATCCGGTCTCAGCTGGGTGTCACAATCTCCAAACGTCGGTCCTCCACGCGGGCATCCCGCCGTCGGGCGTCGTCGCGTCGGGTGGGGGCGGCGGGCCGTGGCGGGGGCCCTCGTCGCCTGAGACGTGCGGCTGCCGGGCTGGTTAGATCATGGACGGCCCGCCGGACGGCGGAAACCCCCTTTCGAGACGCTTTACACGCTCTTAGCGGACGCCGCCTCACCCCGCCTTCGCGCGCTTCTCGGCGAGGAGCTCCGCCGCGCGCTCGAGGGTCAGGCCCTCCACCGTCTCTCCCCGCCTGAGGCTCGCGTTCGTCTCCCCGTCCGTCACGTAGGGCCCGAAGCGTCCCTCCTTGACGACGATCGCCCGGCCCGAGATCGGGTCCTCGCCCAGCTCCCGCAGCGGCGGCCGGGCCGCGCGCCGCCCGCGGCGGCGGGGAGGCCGCCGGAGCAGCTCGAGCGCCTCCTCGAGCGTGAGCGTGAAGAGCTGCTCCTCGGACTCGAGGGAGCGCGACTCGGCGCCCTTCTTCACGTACGGCCCGTAACGGCCGGCCTGAACCGTCACCTCCTCCCCGTCCACGACTCCGAGCACCCGCGGCAGCGAGAGCAGGCGCAGCGCGTCCTCGAGCGTGACCGTCTCCGGGGACATCGAGGGCAGGAGGGAGGCGGTCCGCGGCTTCTCCCGGGCGCCCTCGGGCAGGAGCTCCGTCACGTACGGCCCGTAGCGGCCGGCGCGCACGACGATCTCGCGTCCCGTCTCCGGGTCGACGCCGAGCCTGCGCCCGTCCGGCTGGGCGAGCAGCTCCTCCGCCTTTTCCGCGGTCAGCTCGTCCGGGGCCAGGTCGGGGGGAAGGCTCGCGCGCACCCCGCCCCGCTCGAGGTAGGGGCCGTACCGGCCCACCCGGACGACGGCGTCGCTTCCGGGAACGGGGATCGAGTTGACCTCGCGGGCGTCGATCTCGTCCAAGTGCTCGGTCACGAGCTTGTGCAGGCCGGGCCCGCCCCCGTCGCCGAAGTAGAAGCGCGTAAGCCAGCGCACCCGCTCCTCGTCGCCCCGCGCGATGCGGTCGAGGTCGCTCTCCATGCGGGCGGTGAAGTCGAAGTCGACGAGCTGCCGGAAGTGGCGCTCGAGCAGGTTGACGACGGCGAAGGCGAGGAAGGTGGGGACGAGGGCGGTGCCGCGCTTGAAGACGTAGCCCCGCTCCTGGATCGTGGAGAGGATGGCGGCGTACGTGGAGGGACGCCCGATCCCCCGCTCCTCGAGGGCGCGCACGAGCGTCGGCTCCGTGTACCGGGGCGGCGGCGTCGTCGTGTGCCCCTCCGGCTCGAGCGCGAGCAGCGCGAGCTCCTGCCCCACGGAGAGGGGCGGCAGGCGGCGCTCCTCGTCCTCCTCGGAAGGCTCGTCGCGCCCCGGCTCGTAGGCGGCGAGGAAGCCGCGGAACGTGATCACGGTGCCGGAGGCGGCGAGCTCCGCCTCGCGCCCGTCGGCTGCGGCGCCGGCGATGCGCACCGAGACCGTCTGCCCGACCGCGTCCTCCATCTGCGAGGCGAGCGTCCGCCGCCAGATCAGCTCGTAGAGGGCGAGCTCGTCGCGGCCGAGCTCGCCCCGCACCTGCTCGGGCGTGCGGAACGCCTCCCCGGCCGGGCGGATCGCCTCGTGCGCCTCCTGCGCGTTCGCGACCGCCCGTCCGTACCGGCGCGGCTTCGCGGGCAGGTACTCCTCCCCGAAGAGCTCCCGCACCTGCGCCCGGGCGGCCTCGAGCGCGGACTCGGAGAGCGTCGTCGAGTCCGTGCGCATGTAGGTGATGTAGCCGCCCTCGTACAGCCGCTGGGCGACCCGCATCGTCGTCTGGGCGGAGAAGCGGAGCTTGCGCCCCGCCTCCTGCTGGAGGGTGGCGGTGCGGAAGGGGGCGGCGGGGCGGCGGCGATACGGCCGCTCCTCCACGGAGCGGACGCGGAAGGCAGCGCCCGCGAGGGCCGCCGCGAGCTCCCGTGCCTCCGCCTCGGTGAGGCGGACGAGACGCTCGTCGGCGAGCCTCCCCTGGGCCGTGAAGTCCCGGCCTTGGGCGATCCGCCGCCCGTCGAGCGCGACGAGCCGCGCCTGGAAGGCGCCCGGGTCGAAGGTCGCGAGCAGGTCCCACCACTCGGCCGGCACGAAGGCGATCCGCTCCCGCTCCCGCTCCACGAGCAACCGCGTGGCCACCGACTGCACGCGGCCCGCGGAGAGGCCGCGGGTCACCTTCTTCCAGAGCACGGGCGAGACCTCGTACCCGTACAGGCGGTCGAGGATGCGGCGCGTCTCCTGGGCGTCCACGAGCCGCTGGTCGATGCCGCGCGGGCGCTCCAGGGCGCGCCGGATCGCCTCCCGGGTGATCTCGTGGAAGACCATCCGCCGCACCGGCACCTTCGGCTTCAGCACCTCCACGAGGTGCCAGGCGATCGCCTCGCCCTCGCGGTCCTCGTCGGTCGCGAGCAGCAGCTCCTCCGCGCCCGCAAGCCGCTTGCGCAGCTCGCTCACCACCTTCCGCTTCTCCGGGTCGATCACGTAGTACGGCTCGAAGCCGCGTTCGACGTCGACGCCGAGCGCGCCGAAGCGCTTGCGCTTCGACTCGGGCACCTCGGAGGCGCGGTCGGGGAGATCGCGGACGTGGCCGACGCTCGACTCCACCCGGTAGCCGGGGCCGAGGTAGCCGGCGATCGTGCGCGCCTTCGCGGGGCTCTCCACGATGACGAGGCGTGTGCCCACGGCCGCGCACCTTAGCGCCGGGGCGAGCGGCCGCCTCCCGGCGATACTGCCGCTCGTGGCCCGCCCACCCCGGCCCAGCCTGCTGCAGCTCGTGATCGGCCTTCTCAGCTGGCCGCTCGTCAAGGGCCTGTTCCGCCACCGTTCCTTCGGGCGCGAGCACCTGCCCCGGGAAGAGGGCTTCGTGCTCGCCGCGAACCACCTCTCCAACCTCGACCCCTGGGCGCTCGGGATCGACCTGTTTCCCCGCCGCTACCTGCGCTTCATGGGCAAGGCGGAGCTCTTCTGGTTCCCGCTCGGCCCCATCATCCGCGCGGCCGGCGCGTTTCCCGTCCGCCGCGGGGAGCACGACGAGCAGGCGATCGCGACCGCGATCGACGTCTGCCGGCGCGGGCACGTGCTGCTGATGTTCCCCGAGGGCACCCGCCGGCGGAAGGGCCTCTTCAAGAAGCACCGGCCGCGTTGGCACACGGGCACGGCGCGGATCGCGCTCGCCGCCGGCGTGCCCCTCGTGCCGGCGGCGGTCGCGGGGACCGACCGGCTGCTGCGCCTGGGCCCGCTCCGGGCCGCCTACGGGCGCCCGCTCGAGCTCTCCGACCTCGCCGGCCTGCCCTCGGTGGAGGCGGCGCGGCTCGCCACCGACCGCCTGCGGGAGGCGATCACCGAGCTGGAGCGGTCGCTCGCGTGAGCCGGCCGCTGCTCGTCGTCGACGGCGACTCGTTCGCGCACCGCGCCTACCACGCCCTTCCCGCCTCGATCCGGCGA
Source organism: Gaiellaceae bacterium (assembly GCA_035574655.1). GTDB lineage: Bacteria > Actinomycetota > Thermoleophilia > Gaiellales > Gaiellaceae > GMQP-bins7. The sequence continues at coordinate 2,682 of DATLYP010000126.1, read as the reverse complement.
GCGGGGGGGCGGCCGGGGAACGCGCTCGTCGGCTTCACGAACATGCTCCTCCGCCTCTGGCAGGACGAGCGGCCGCGGACCGTGCTCGTCGCCTGGGACACGTTGGACGCGCCCACCTACCGGCACGAGGCCTACCCCGGCTACCAGGCGGGGCGCGAGTTCGACCCCGAGCTGCTCGAGCAGCTCGAGCTTCTCCCCGGGCTCGTCGCCGCGGCCGGCTTTCCCGTCGCGAAAGCCCCGGGGTACGAGGCGGACGACTTCCTGGCGGCGGCAGCGGCGGCCGAGGAGGCCGCCGGCGGCACGGTGCTCGTCGCGACCTCCGACCGTGACGCCTACCAGCTCGCGAGCGAGCGGACGACCATCCTCCAGCCCGCCCGCGGCGGCCCGCCCGCCCGCATCGGCCCCGCCGAGGTGCGCGAGCGCTACGGCGTCGAGCCCGCGCAGGTGCCGGACTTCGTCGCCCTCCGCGGCGACCCCTCCGACCGCCTGCCGGGGGCGCGCGGCGTGGGCGCGAAGACCGCGGCCGAGCTGCTCGCGCGCTACGGCAGCCTGGAGGCGCTCCTCGCCGCCGGCCGCTTCCCCGCGCAGGCGGAGGAGCTCCGCCTCTTCCGGCGGCTCGCCACCCTCGACCGCTCGGCCCCGCTCCCGCCCCTCCCCGACGTCGAGCCCGACTGGCGGGCGGCCGCCGAGCACGCGCGCTCCCTCGGCCTTCCCGGGGTGGCGGCGCGACTCGAGGAGGCGGCTGGGTGGAGCTGATCAGCCACCCCGCGCTCGCGCGGCTGCACGTCCCGCCCGAGCGGCTGCACCCCGAGCGCCCGGAGCGGCTCCGCGTGCTGCACGAGCGGTTCCCCGGCTACCGGGAGGCGGGGCCGGCGAGCCCCGAGCAGCTCGCGCGCGTGCACGAGGAGGCGTACGTGCGGATGGTCGAGGCGATCGCCGAGGATGTCTGGCTCGACGCGGACACCTACGCGGGGCCGACCACCTGGGAGGCGGCGCGGCTCGCCGCGGGCTGCGCGCTCGCCGCGGTGGAGCGGGGCGCCTTCGCCCTCGTCCGCCCGCCCGGGCACCACGCGCTCCGCGCGCGGGCGATGGGCTTCTGCGTCTTCAACAACGCCGCCCTCGCCGCCCGCCACGCGCAGGAGGCGCTCGGGATCGAGCGGGTCGCGATCGTCGACCTCGACGTCCACCACGGGAACGGCACGGAGGCGATCCTCCGCGGCGACGGCTCCGTCCTCTACGTCTCCCTGCACCAGTGGCCCTTCTACCCGGGAAGCGGTGGCCCGGGGACGAGCGACGAGAGCACGCTCAACATCCCCCTGCCCGCCGGCGCGGGCGATGAGGAGTACCGGCGGGCGTTCGCCGAGCAGGTGGAGCCCGCCGTGCGCGCCTTCGACCCGGGGCTCGTGCTCGTCTCCGCGGGCTTCGACGCGCACGCCGACGACCCGCTCGCGGGCATGCGGGTGAGCGCGAGGGGGTTCCGCGAGCTCGCCGCGCGCTGCGCGGCGCTCGCGCCCCGGCTCGCCGCCGTGCTCGAGGGCGGCTACAACCTCGAGACCCTGCCCGCGCTCGTCGAGGCGGCGCTCGAGGGGTTCGGGCGGGACTAGCGGCGGGCCCGGTGCAGGCGCTCGAGCGCCTCCCGCCGCGAGGAGACGCCCAGCTTGCGGAGCAGGCTCTTCACGTGCGAGCGCACGGTGTGCTCGGAGATGAAGAGCCGCTGCGCGATCTCCTCCGTCCCCAGGTGCTCGTCCAGGAGGAGCAGCACCTCCACCTCCCGCGCGGAGAGGACACGCGTGATCTCCTCCGGGATCCCGTCCAGGCGCCCGCCCTCCCGCACGCGCTCGAGCAGGCGCCGCGCGACCCCGCCCGAGAGGGCGGCCTCCCCGCGCGCCACGCCGCGCAGGAAGGCGGCGATCTGCTGCGGCGGCTCCGTCTTCAGCAGGTAGCCGGAGGCGCCCGCCCGGATCGCGGCCAGGAGCTTCTCCTCTGCGTCGGAGGCGGTGAGCACGACCACCTCCGACTCCGGCGCCTCCTCGCGCAGGCGGGGGAGCGCCTCCAGGCCGTCCATCCCGGGCATGGCCAGGTCGAGCAGGACGAGGTCGGGCCGAAGCTCTTCCGCGGCGGCGATCGCCTCCTCGCCGGTCGCCGCCTCGCCGACCACGTCGAAGCCCTGCTGGGCGAGGAGCGCGGCGAGGGCGTCGCGCGTGAGGGGATGGTCGTCGACGATCAGGATCCGCTCGGCCACGAGCCTCTTATCGGCAGCTCGCGGGCTGCCGACAAGAGAGCGGTGGAGCACTTCCGCACCGAGGCCTACCGCTCCTGGCTGCTCGGCGAGTTCCTGCTCGTCTGCCTGCTCGCCTCCGCGACCGGGCTCTTCGCGGCCAACGAGTCGCTCCAGTCCGCGTACACGCTCCCGGAGGCCCGGATCGCGTTCGACGCCGCGGTCGCCGTCATCGCGGGCATCGTCGCCGTGCTGGCGGGCGTCCGCTTCCTCGTCGAGGGCGGCCTGCGCGACCTGCTGCTCGCCGCCGGCTTCTCCACGATCGCGCTCGGCACCGCCGCCTTCGGGCTCGCGCCCGCGCTCGCGGGCGGGCCGCTGCCGGTCTTCGCGGCGTGGGCGCTGCTCGCCGCGCGCGGCCTGGGGACGGCGCTGATCGCAGCCGCCCCCTTCATGCAGGCGCGCGC
>DATLYP010000125.1:0-19251 GCA_035574655.1 Gaiellaceae bacterium | reverse complement strand
GCGAGCCGCTCGCCACGCCGCGCCAGTACGGAGACGACCGGCTGTTCGTACAGGTGCGGCTGGAGGCGGACGACAACGGCGAGGAGGACGCGGCGATCGGTGCGGTCGTCGCCGAAGGCTTCCCGGCGGTCGTCATCGAGCTGACGGAGGACGAGTACGACCTCGGCGGCGAATTCTTCCGCTGGGAGTTCGCCGTCGCGGTGGCGGGCCAGGTGCTCGGGATCAACCCGTTCGACGAGCCGAACGTCCAGGAATCGAAGGACAACACCAACCGTGTGCTGGCGGCATTCGAACGGACGGGCGAGCTCGATCTGGGCGATATCGACCGCCACGGTGCACCGGTAGCGCTGACGCGGGACGGACGGGCGGCGTCGGGTGAGCTGGCGTACGTGCTGCGCGAGCTGCTCACGGGCGTCGCGCCGCCGCGGTACGTGGCGTTGACCGCGTACCTGCGCCAGACCAATGACGCGGACGTGGCGTTCGCTGCGATGCGACAGGCGCTCGTCGAGGGCCAGCACGTCGCGACGACGCTCGGCTACGGGCCGCGGTTCCTCCACTCGACGGGACAACTTCACAAAGGCGGGCCTCAGACCGGCGTCTTCGTGCAGGTGACGCAGACGGACGCTGACGACATCGCCATCCCCGGCCGGCCGTTCACGTTCGGGCAGCTGAAGCGCGCGCAGGCGATCGGCGACTTCGAGGCGCTCGCGGCCCACGGGCTGCCCGCGGTGCGCGTGCATCTCGGGCGCGACGCCGACGCCGGGTTACGGGCGCTGCGAGAGGCCTTCCTCGAGGCGACCGCAGCCGGCGCGCGGGGAGGATGACAGCATGGAGATCGGGATGGTCGGCCTGGGGCGGATGGGCGCGGGGATGACGCGCCGGCTGCTGGGCGGCGGGCATCGCGTCGTGGCGACAGACCTGAGCGCGGAGGCGGTGGCGGCAGCGGCGTCCGCCGGCGCCGTCGGCGCGGCGTCGCTGCAAGAGCTGGTGACGAAGCTCGCGGCGCGGCCGCGCGTGGTGTGGTTGATGGTGCCGGCGGGCGCGCCGACGGAGCAGGCGATCGGCGAGCTGGGCGGGCTGCTCGAACGCGGCGATATCGTCATCGACGGCGGGAACTCGAACTATCACGACTCGATGCGACGGGGCGAGCAGCTCGCGGCGCGCGGAATCGAGTTCGTCGACTGCGGCGTGTCGGGCGGTATCTGGGGGTTGCAGGAGGGGTTCTGTCTGATGGCCGGAGGCTCGAGGGAGGCGTACGCGCACATCGAGCCGGCGCTGCGGACGTTGGCGCCGCCCGACGGGTACGCGCACGTCGGGCCGAGCGGCGCCGGGCACTTCGTGAAGATGGTCCACAACGGGGTCGAGTACGGGCTGATGGCCGCCTACGCGGAGGGGTTCAACCTTCTCCGCCACGCCGGGGCGGGGCTCGCCGAGCGCCCGGCCGACGCGGAGACGGCGCCGCTCGCGCACCCGGAGCGCTACCGGTACGAGCTGGACACGGCCGCAATCGCCGAGCTCTGGCGGCGGGGGAGCGTCGTCGCCTCCTGGCTGCTCGACCTCGCCGCGGCCGCCCTGCGCGACTCGCCGGAGCTCGACGGCTTCGCGGGGCGCGTGTCGGACTCGGGCGAAGGCCGCTGGACCTCCATCGCCGCCATCGAGACGGGCGCGCCCGCGCCCGTGCTCACGACCGCGCTCTTCGCGCGCTTCGCCTCGCGGGGCGAGGACGACTTCGCGAACCGGCTCCTTTCGGCGCTGCGCGCCGAGTTCGGAGGGCACGCCGAGAAGCCGGCGTGACCCTCCACCTCGAGGTCGCCCCGGACGCGGAGGAGGCGGCGCGCCGCGTCGCGGCCCTGATCGCCGAGCGCGCGCGGGCCGCCCGGCGCCTGTTCGCGCTGGCGCTCAGCCGCACGCCGCCGGCGCTCCTCGCGGCGCTTGCCGCCGAGAGCATCCCCTGGGAGCGGGTGCGGATCCTGCAGGTGGACGAGCGGGTCGCGCCGGCCGGCCACGCGGACCGCAACCTGACCGCGCTCCTCGCCGGCCTTCCGCCCGCAGCCCGCTTCCGCCTCGCCCCCATGCCGGTGGAGGAGAGCGACCTGGAGGCGGCGGCCGCGCGCTACGCGGCCGGGCTTCCACCCCTCGACCTCGTCCACCTCGGCCTGGGCGCGGACGGCCATACCGCCTCCCTCCTCCCCGGCGACCCCGTGCTCGAGGTGCGCGACCGCCTCGTCGCCGTCACCGGCGAGCACGGCGGGCGTCGCCGCATGACCCTGACCTACCCCGCGCTCGAGGCGGCGGGGGAGCTCGTCTGGCTCGTCACCGGGGAGGAGAAGCGGCCCGCGCTCGCCCGCCTGCTCGCAGGCGACCCCTCGATCGCGGCCGCCCGCATCCGCCACCCGCGCCGGCTCGTCGTCGCCGACCGGGAGGCGGCGCCTTCGCCCTGAGGGGGCGCCGCGCGAGACGGCCCGCGGGGACTTCCCCGGCGGCCGCTCAGGCGAGCAGCCGCCGCGCGGCGAAGCGGAGCGTCTCCACCCCGAGCTCGAGGTCGTCGACCGCGATCCGCTCGTTCGCCGAGTGGACGAGCGTGGTTGCGAGCTCGGGCTCCATCGCCCGGATCGGGAAGAAGCCGTACGCCACCGTGCCGAAGGCCTGGCGCAGGTAGTGGCTGTCCGTGAAGCCGGCGCACCCGATCGGGGCGAGCCGGGCGCCCGGCTCGACGGAGGCGACGAGCTCCTCGAGCGCCCGCCAGAGGGGAGTGTCGAGCGGGGAGCGCGTCCCGCCCGTCGCCTCGAGCCAGACGAGGTCGTAGCCTCCCTCCCCGAGGAGCTCGCGCAGGAGCGGCTCCACGTCCGCGGGCGTCTGCCCGGGGAGGAGCCGGCAGTCGACCGTCACCTCGCACACGGCGGGGACGACGTTCCGCTTGTGCGAGGCCTCGATCATGGTGGGGGAGAGGGTGAAGGAGAAGAGCGGCTCGACGAGCGCCGCCGCGGCCGGCTCGAGCTCGCGCAGGCGGGCGAGCGCCGCCTCGGGCTCCGCGCCGCCGCCGAGCGCCGCCTCGAGGAACGCGAGGGCCTCGGGGGTGGGAGCGCGCGGCGGCTCGTACGCTCCGAGCGCCTCCACGTACCGCGCCGCCTTGACGAGCGCGTTGTCGGCGAGCCGCGGCAGGGCCGCGTGGCCGCTGCGCCCGTGCACGCGGAGGAGAAACGGCGCCGACCGCTTCTCCGCCACTGCGCAGGTGTAGAGGGGCGCGCCCGGGAGCAGGAAGCGCTCGCCCGCCCCCTCGTTGAGCGCGTAGTCGCAGCGGACCGTGTCCGGGTGCTCCTCGACGAGCCAGGAGAGCCCGAACCCCGCCCCCTCCTCCTCGTCGGCGGCGGCGACGAGGAGCAGGTCGCCCGCGGGCTGGAAGCCCTCCCGGGCGAGCGAGGCGAACGCGACCGCGGAGGCCGCCACCTGGCCCTTCATGTCGAGCGCGCCCCGCCCCCACACCTCGCCGTCCACGAGGTCGCCCGACCAGGGGCCGCGCTCCCACTCGCCGGGGTCGGCGAGCACCGTGTCCGTGTGGCAGAGGAAGGCGAGCGAGGGGCCGCCGCGGCCGCGCAGGCGGGCGACCAGGTTGGCCCGCTCGGGGTCGCGGGCGAGCCACTCGCAGGCGAGCCCGCTCTCCGCGAGGTAGTCGCGGAGGATCGCGGCCGCTCGCGACTCGTTCCCGGGCGGGTTGACCGTGTCCGCCCGGAGCAGCTCCTGCAGGAGCTGCACGGCCTCCTCGCGCAGGCCCACTACGTCGTCGCCTTGGAGCGCGCGGTCAGCTCGTTGCGGACCTCCCACAGCTCGGGGAAGGCCCGCTTCTCGATCAGGCGTCCGAGGAGCTCGACGGGCGTGCCCTGCGTCCCCACCACCTTGTCCCCGATCACCCGCGACACGACTTGGTAGTGGCGCATGCGCCAGAGCTGCGCCTGCTCGTCCAGGTCGACCACCGCCTCCGCGAGCTGGTAGAGGTCCTCGTGCTCGCGGCCGTGCACGTAGAGGTCGGCGACGGTGAGGCCGGCCGCACGCCGCCGCGCGTGGAAGGCCTGCCCGAGCCGCGGGAAGACCCCGCGCAGGGCGTTCCAGCCGGGCGAGTCGAAGCCGGAGCCGTGCCCGAGCACCTTGCGGATCTCCTGGTACTCCCAGGGCGACATGTGCTCCAGCATCTCGAGCTGGGCGATCAGGAAGCGGACGCAGAGCGAGGCGCGGCGAAGGAGGCGGAGGGCGCCCTTCAGGTCGCCCTCCTCGATCAGCCGCGCCGCCTCGCCCGTGTCGCTCGCGGCGAGCTTCAGCCAGAGCTCCGAGGACTGGTGCGTGACCTGGAAGAGGAGCTCGTCCCGGTGCACCCACTCGTCTGGCCCCTTCTGGAGGGCGAGCAGCTCGTCCGTGCGCAGGTAGCGCTCGTAGTCGGAGGCCGCCTCGCCGGGCAGGACGGGCTGCGAGTAGTCCTCGCTCTCCGTCGTCTCGTGCGCCGCCACCGGCTGAGCATACTGCGCCCGTGGAGGACCTCTTCTCCCAGGCCGCGGCGGCGCGTCAGCTCGAGCACGCCCCGCTCCCGACCCGGCTGCGGCCCCGCACCCTGGACGAGCTCGTCGGGCAGCGGCACGTGCTCGGGGAGGGCTCGGCGCTGCGGCTCGCGATCGAGCACGACCGCCCGCCCTCGATGATCCTCTTCGGCCCGCCCGGGACGGGCAAGACGACGATCGCGCGCATCGTCGCGGAGCGGACGGGGGCCGCGTTCGAGGAGCTCTCCGCGGTCTCCGCCCGGGTCGAGGAGGTGCGGGCGGTGATCGCGCGGGCGCGGGAGCGGCTGGGGGCGCACGGGCGGCGGACGATCCTCTTCATCGACGAGATCCACCGCTTCTCGAAGGCGCAGCAGGACGCCGTCCTGCACGCGGTGGAGGACGGGCTCCTCACGCTGATCGGGGCGACGACGGAGAACCCGTACTTCGAGGTGAACGCGGCCCTCCTCTCCCGCTGCACCGTCGTCGAGCTGACCGCCCTCTCCGAGGAGGAGCTGGCGGAGGTCGTGCGCCGGGGCGCGCGGGCGCTCGAGGCCGAGCTCGCGGACGCCGTCGTCGCGCTCGTCGCCCGGCGCGCGGGCGGGGACGCGCGGGCCGCGCTCCAGATCCTCGAGCTCGCGCACGAGACGGCGCGCAGCGAGGGCATTCCCGTCTCCGAGGCGCACGTCCTCGACGCCGCCCGCAAGCGCCCGCTCCTCTACGACCGCAGGGGCGACCAGCACTACGACTTCGCCTCCGCCTTCATCAAGTCCATGCGCGGCGGGGACGCGGACGCCGCCGTCTACTACCTGGCGGCGATGCTGGAGGCTGGCGAGGACCCGCGCTTCATCGCCCGGCGCATGGTCATCCTCGCCTCCGAGGACGTCGGCAACGCCGACCCGCGCGCGCTCCTCGTCGCCGTCGCCGCCGCCCAGGCGCTGGAGCACGTGGGGCTCCCGGAAGCGCAGCTCAACCTCGCCCAAGCGGCCATCTACCTGGCGCGAGCGCCGAAGTCGAACGCGTCCGCGGTCGCCATCTGGGAGGCCCGGCGCGACGTCCGCGAGCATGGCAACGCGCGCCCGCCGGCCATGCTCCGCTCGACCGGGCACCCGCTCGCGGCCGCGGCGCGCGGGCACGGGGAGGGCTACCTCTACCCGCACCACGACCCCGCCGGCTTCGAGCTCTCCTACCTGCCCGAGGCCCTGCGGGGCCGGCGGTACTATCGCCCCTCGGGAGCCGGCGAGGAGGGCGAGGAGGTCGAGGACGGCAACGATGGCGGTACGGACGGGTGACAGGGCGCCCGAGTTCGACTTGGAGGTGACCCACCGCGAGCGCGTCCGCCTCTCCGACTTCCGCGGCCGCTCGAACGTCCTCCTCGTCTTCCACCCCTTCGCCTTCACGCCCGTCTGCGAGGACGAGGCGCGCGACCTGCAGGAGAACCTGGACTCGTTCCGGCACGCGAACACGGAGATCGTCTTCGTCTCCTGCGACCCCGCGCCCGCCCGCCAGGCATGGAAGCGGGAGCTCGGCGCCGAGTACACGTTCGCCTCCGACTTCTGGCCGCACGGGGCGGCGGCGAAGGCGTACGGCGTCTTCGACGAGCGCACCGGCGCCCCCTTCCGGGGGACGTTCCTGATCGACAGGGAGGGGACGGTCATCTGGTCGCTCGTCAAGACCGCCGACGAGCGGCGGGAGGAGCTGGTGCCGGAGTCGCTCGGCGCCCTCGCGCCGACGGGGTGAGGCTCGCCCTCCACGCATGGGGGGAGCCGGGCGCCCCTCGCGTCGTCTGCCTGCACGGCGTGCGCAACCACGGCCGCCACTTCGCGCGCCTCGCCCAGGTCCTGCCCGGCTTCCACGTGCTCGCGCCCGACCTGCTCGGCCACGGCTTCTCCCCCTGGGAGCCGCCGTGGGACATCGAGACGCACTGCGACGCGATCGTGGAGACCGTCGGGACCGAGCCCGCGGTCCTCGTCGGGCACTCGTTCGGCGGCCGCCTCGCCTTCGAGCTCGCCGCCCGCGCCCCGAAGCTCGTGCCCGGGCTCGTGCTCCTCGACCCGGCCATCCTGCTCCCGCCCCACGTCGCCCTGGCCGCGGCCGAGAACGCGCGCCGCGAGCAGGTCTACGCCTCCTTCGACGACCTGCTCGACCGACGCTACGAGGAGAGCCAGCTGCACCGGGCGCCCCGCGAGCTCGTCGCGGAGGAGCTCGCGCCGCACGTCGAGACCGGCGACGACGGCCGCCTGCGCTACCGGTACTGCCAGTCGGCGGTCGTGGCCGCCTACGGGGAGATGGCCTCCGCGCCGCCGCCCTTCGAGCGCGTGCGCGTCCCCACCCTGCTCGTGCTCGGCGAGCGCTCCTACCTCCCCTACGACCACCTGCTCGACGCGCACCGGGCGGCGCTCGGCGACCTGCTCCAGGTCGTCGTCGTCCCCGGCGGGCACTCCGTGCTCTGGGACGCGCTCGAGGAGACGGCGGCGGCCGTCGCGGCCTTCCTCGGCGCCGACCTGGTCGGGCGTCAGCCCTCGTAGTACTCGTCCGCGACCGCGAGCGCCTCGTCGAGGATGACGAGGCCCTCGTCCACCTCCTCGCGCGTGATCGTCAGCGGGGGCACGACCATGATCACGTTCCAGTGCGTCATCAGGTAGAGGCCGCGCTCGAGCGCCGCCCTCGCGAGCCGCGCCATCGGCGCCGCGGCCTCCCCCGAGGCGTTGAAGGGGACGAGCATCTCCCGCGTCTCCCGGCTCCGCACGAGCTCGACGCCCCAGAAGCAGCCGAGCCCGCGCACCTCGCCGATCGAGGGGTGCCGCTCCTGCAGGCGGCGGAGCCCCTCTCCCAGGTAGGAGCCCACCTCGGCCGCGTTCTCGACCACGCCCTCCTCGCGGAAGGCCTCGATCGAGGCGACGGCGGAGGCGCAGGCGAGCGGGTGCCCCGCGTAGGTGAGCCCGCCGGGGAAGAACCTGCTTCGCACCCAGTCGGCGAGGTGGCGGCGGAAGATCATCGCCCCAAGCGGCACGTAGCCCGAGTTGATCCCCTTGGCGACGGTGATGATGTCGGGAACGACGTCCCAGTGCTCGCAGGCGAACCAGCGCCCCGTGCGCCCGAAGCCCGCCATCACCTCGTCGAGCACGAGCAGGATCCCGTGCCGGTCGCACACCTCCCGGATCGACCGCAGGTAGCCGTCCGGGGGCGGGATGACCCCGTTCGTGCCGGTGACCGTCTCCAGGAAGACGGCGGCCACCGTGTGCGGCCCTTCGTACTCGAGGATCTCCTCGAGGTGCGGCGCGCCCGTGCAGACCGGGCAGGGGTCGGGGTGCCCGGCGGGGCAGCGGTACGTGTACGGGTCGAGCATGCGCACGACGCCGCCCATCCCCGGCTCGTTCGGCCACCGCCGGGGGTCGCCGGTGAGTAGGATCGCCCCGTGCGTCGCCCCGTGGTAGGAGCGGTAGCGGGTGACGATCTTGTGCCGGCCCGTGTACAGGCGGGCGAGCTTGATCGCGTTCTCGTTCGCCTCCGCGCCCGAGTTCGTGAAGAAGGACATGGCGAGGTCGCCGGGGGTGATCTCGGCGAGCAGGCGGCCGAGCCGGGAGCGCGACTCGGAGGCCATGGGCGGGCCGATCGTGCAGAGCTTCTCGGCCTGCTCCTTGATCGCGGCGATGATCCGCGGGTGCTGGTGCCCGATGTTGACGTTGACGAGCTGGGAGGCGAAGTCGAGGTAGCGGCGCCCGTTGTAGTCCCAGAAGTAGCGGCCCTCCGCGCCGGCGACCGGGATCGGCTCGATCGCGTCCTGCACCGACCAGGAGTAGAGGACGTACTCTTTCGCGTCGGCGACGATCTCGGAGCCCAGGTTCGGGTTCGTCTCCACGACCGCCATCGCCCGGATCGTAACGGCGCTTGAGCTCCGGGCGCACGAGGGTCATCATGGGCCGTAATGGCCAAAGAGGCTTCGTGGCTCAGAGCCATATGGTTGGGACCGCCCCTCCGCTGCTCGAGCGCGAGGAAGCCCTCGCCGCTCTGACCGAGGCGCTCGCCTCCGCGCTCGGCGGAGAAGGCCGCGTCGCGCTCGTCTACGGAGAGGCCGGGATCGGCAAGACGACGGTCGTGCGCGCGTTCGCGCGAGCGTCCCGGGGGACGGCGCGAGTTCTCTGGGGCGCCTGCGATCCGCTCTTCACGCCCCGACCGTTTGGGCCTCTGTACGACCTCGCCCGGGAAGCCGGAAGCACGGTGCTCCTGGAGGTCGAGCGCGAGGACGACCGCACGGCGCAGCTCGCGTCCTTGCTCGATCTGCTCGGCGAGACACCGACGGTCGGAGTCGTCGAGGACGCCCATTGGGCCGACGAGGCTTCGCTCGACGCGCTTCGGTACCTGGCACGCAGGATCGAGCGCGTTCCGTGCCTTCTCGTCGTCACGTACCGCGACGACGAGGTGGGGGCGGAGCACCCGCTACGGCTCCTGCTCGGTGCGATCCCGAGCGGGGTCGCGCGGAGGATCGAGCTCGGGCCGCTCAGCGACCGTGCGGTGCGGGAGCTCGCGAGCGCGGCGGGCAGGGACGCGACAGGTCTCTACGAGCGCACGCGCGGGAACCCCTTCTATGTGACCGAGGTGCTCGCCGCGAGCGGGAGCGGGCTACCGGCGACGGTCCGCGACGCGGTCCTCGCGCGAGCGCTCGGCCTCGGCAACGAGGCGCGAGCCGTGCTCGACCTCGCCTCCGTGGTGCCGGGTCAGGTCGAGCGCTGGCTGCTCGACGAGGTCCTCGGCTCGGCCTCGGCGGGGGCGAACGTCTGCGTCGAGCGCGGCATGCTCGTCCCCGGCCCGGGCGGCCTCGCCTTCCGGCACGAGCTCGCGCGGCAGGCGATCCTGGAGGCGCTCGGGCCGGAGCGCCGCGCCGCGAATCACCGTGCGGTGCTGCACACGCTCGAGGCGCGTCCGGACCGCGACAGCCTGCTCCCGCGGCTGGCGCACCATGCGGAGGCCGCGGGCGACGCCGGGGCGGTCGTTCGGTACGCGCCCCTGGCGGCCGCCCGCGCAGCCGCCGTCGGGTCGCACCGGGAGGCGGCCGCGCTCTACGAGCTCGCGCTCCGCTACGCGGACGAGGCGGGCGACGACGTCCGCGTCGCGCTCGTCGAGGCGTACGCGCACGTGGCCCACCTCACGGGGAGGCTCGACGAGGCGATCGCGGCACGCCGCGAGGCGATCGAGCTGTCCCGGAGGCTCGGCGATCCCCTGCGCGAGGGCGAGAACCTCGCCCGGCTGACGATGCCGTTCATCGGGGCGGGTCGGAACGCGGAGGCGGAGGAGGCCGGGCGCCAGGCGATCGCCGTCCTGGAGGAGCTGCCGCCGGGCCGCGAGCTCGCCGTCGCCTACGCGTTCCAGGCATACCTGCGGATGCTGAGCCGCGACAACGCGGACGGGGTCGCCTGGGGCGAGCGGGCACGGTCCCTCGCCGAGGAGGTCGGCGACGTCGACACGCTGGCGATGGCCCTGAACATGATCGGCACGTCGCACGTGATGGCGGGGGAGATCGAGCCGGGCTGCGAGTACCTCGAGCGGAGCCTCGCCCTCGCGCTCGAGCACGGCCTCACCCCCCGCGTCGCCAGCGCGTACGGGATGCTCGCTTCCGGGCTCGGGGAGATGTACGAGTTCGACCGCGCCGAGCGTTGGATCCGCGAGTACCTGCGCTTCGGCGGCGAGCGCGACCTCGACGTCTCCTACATCACCTCCTGGCTCGCCGCGGTTCACGTCTACCGCGGCCGCTGGGACGAGGGCGCCGAGCTCGCGCAGCAGCTCCTCGCCGGCGACGCGGGGCCGCTCGCCCGCATCACCGCCCTCGTCGCGCTCGGCCGCGTGCGCGCGCGGCGCGGCGACCCGGGCGCGGAGGAGGCCCTCGACGAGGCGCTCGAGCTCTCACGGCCCGGCGGCCACCTGCAGCGGCTGGGCCACGTGCTCGCGGCCCGCGCTGAGGCGGCCTGGCTCGCGGGCGACCGGGAGCGGGCCCTCGCGGAGGCTCGCGCCGCCTACCCGCTCGCGCTCGAGAAGCGCCACCTTTGGTTCGCGGGCGAGCTCGCGTACTGGCAGTGGCGCTGCGGCCGCCTCGAGAGCGCGCCGGGCTGGATCGCCGAGCCGTACCGGCTCCAGCTCGCGGGCGACGCGCTCGGGGCGGCCCGGGCCTGGGCGACGCGCGGCTGCCCGTACGAGCGTGCCCGCGCGCTTGCCGAGAGCGAGAACACAGAGGCGCGCCTCGAAGCCGTGGGCGCTCTCGACGAGCTCGGCGCGGCCCCCCTCGCGAGGCAGCTGCGCGGGCACCTGCGAGCCCTGCGGGTGCGGGTTCCCCGCGGCCCCCGTCCCTCGACCCGCGACAACGCGGCAGGGCTCACCAGGCGCGAGCTCGAGGTGCTCGCACTCGTCGCCGAGGGCCTCCGCAACGCCGAGATCGCCGACTGGCTCGTCGTCTCCCGGCGCACGGTCGACCACCACGTGTCGGCGATCCTGCGCAAGCTCGGCGCGCACACACGGGGCGAGGCGGCGGCCGAGGCCGCCCGGCTCGGGTTGCTCGAAAACCGGTAGCGCCGCCCCGCAACGTAGGCAATCGCGCCGATGTCGCGCTCGGCCCATCGCCCTACCGTCGAGCACGTAAGCAGCCGAACGAGGAGGTGGGATGGACACGTACGTGATCGTTCGCCGGAACGGTTGGCGAACGGGGGCGGATCTCGAGGAGGCCGCGCGCCGCTCGACCGTGGAAGGCGAGCGCATGCCGGACGACGTCGCGTGGATCCGCAGCTACGTGCTCGAGGAGCGCGACGGCAGCGTCGGGACGATCTGCGTGTACCAGGCGTCGAGCCCGGAAGCGATCCGCGCGCACGCGGAGGCGGCGAGGCTGCCCGTCGACGAGATCGTCAAGGTCGCCGGCACCGTGCTCGTTCGCCCCGATCCCGTTCCAGCGACCGGCTGAGCTCGTCGAGTACGCAAATCGTCACGCAAGGGAAGGGAGATGCAAGCAATGAAGGCGCTCAAGCTCTCGCTCGTCCTCGTGCCCGCCGCGGCGGCGATCGCCCTCGCGGGTGCCGCACTCGGCGGCAGCGGAGCGACGATGGCGCAGGCCCAGTCCGCGGGCTGGGATTGCGACCCGCAGGTCCTGATCTTCGGCTACTACCACTGCGCGCCGCCAGGCAAGGCGTCCGTGCTCGACATCGTGACCGGAGCGAGAAGTCCGGCCACCGTCGAGCTTCGCGTCTTCCGCCCCGACGGCAGCTTCGCCGGCATCGAGTCCCTCCTGCGAGCCGACCTGTACGCCGGTCAGCCCTGCCCGCAGGACAGTCTCGCCGAGTGGACGCTGCTCGACCTGCCGGTCGACTACCGAGCCTGCCACCACTTCGACACGTAGCCAGCAGACGAAAGCGTGCGCGGGGGGCGCCAGGCCGGGGGAAAGGAGCCCGGCGCCCCCCGCGCAGCCTTACCCGCGCAAAGCGGGAGTCCGCCGAGCGGATTCCCGCTGCGCAGAAGACCCCTGGAGCGCACCTGCTTCGCAGTTGCTGGTCGCTGCGGTCGTCCGTCCCGCGATTGCGTTGCTCCTCGTCAGCATCGTCACCTGGCCGCCGCCGGCAGCAGCTCCTGCCCGAAGGCGGCGCGCTCCACGAAGCGGCCGAAGCCGGGCTCGACCTGCAGCTCGCCGTTCTCGACGACCACCGTGCCGCGCACGAGCACGACCTCCGGGGAGCCCGTCACCTCCGTCCCCTCGAAGAGGTTGTAGTCCGTCTTCGAGTGCTGGGTGGCGGCGGTGATCAGGTGCGGCTTCTCGGGGTCGAAGACGACGATGTCCGCGTCCGAGCCGGGCGCGATCGTGCCCTTGCGCGGGTAGAGCCCGAACAGCTTCGCCGGGTTGGTCGAGAGCAGCTCGACCATTCGGTTGAGCGAGATCCGCCCCGTGCGGACGCCGAACTCGTGGATCATGTGCAGCCGGTCCTCGAGCCCCGGCCCGCCGTTCGGGATCTTGGAGAAGTCGTCTTTGCCGAGCGTCTTCTGGCCGTCCCAGAGGAACGCGCAGTGGTCGGTCGAGATGACCGAGAGGATGTCCGAGCGCACCGCCTGCCAGAGCACCTCCTGGTGCTCCTTGGGCCGCGGCGGCGGCGTGTACACGTACTTCGCGCCCGCGAAGTTCGGCCGCTCCAGGTACGTGTAGTCGATGAACAGGTACTGGGTGCAGGTCTCGCCCCACACGTCCCAGCCCTTCTCCCGCGCCCGCGCGATCGGCTCCACCGCCTCCCGGCAGGAGACGTGCACGACGTAGAGGGGGCAGCCGGCGATGCGCGCGAGCTGGATGGCGCGGTTCGTGGCCTCGCCCTCCGTCTCCGGCGGCCGCGTGAGCGCGTGGAAGTGCGGCGCCGTGTTCCCGGCGGCGAGCGCCTGCTTGACGAGGACGTCGATCGCGTCCCCGTTCTCCGCGTGCACCATGACGAGCGCGCCCGTCTCCGCCGCCACCTCCATCGTGCGGAAGAGCGTCTCGTCGTCCACTTGCAGGACGCCCTTGTAGGCCATGAAGAGCTTGTACGAGGTCACCCCCTGCTCGGGCAGGCGGGCGAGCTCCTCGAGCGAGCCGCCCTGGCGCAGGTCGGTCACCGCCATGTGGAAGCCGTTGTCGATGACCGCCTTCCCCTCGCGCTTCGCGTGCCAGGTCTCGAGCGCCTCTTGGAACGACTGCCCCGGCGCCTGGATGACGAAGTCCACGTGGCAGGTGGTGCCGCCGAAGGCGGCCGCCGTCTGCCCGGACGTGAAGTCGTCGATCGTGACCGTGCCTCCGAAGGGCATGTCCAGGTGCGTGTGCGGGTCCACGCAGCCCGGCAGGACGTACTTGCCGCTCGCGTCGATGACGCGCTCGGCCTCAACGTCGAGCGACTCCCCGAGGAGCGCCACCCGCTCGCCCTCGACGTACACGTCGCCCACGTAGTCGTCGGCGGCGGTGATGATCCGCCCGCCCTTGATCAGTACCGACACCGTCTCCTCACCTCGCTTTCGGCCCGGCTCGCCCGGGCTGCCGCGACCCGGGCCGCGGCCGCAGCGTCGCGGCCCGGGTCGGTCGTCCACGCCTACTCGCCTCCCGGCGTGACCTCCACCTCCGGCTTCTCCCAATCCAGCCCCTTGACGTCCTCGCCGTCCTCTTCGAGCTCCGCGACGGCAGCCTTCGCGAGGTCGGTCCGGTACGCGTCGTCGGTGGCCGGCTTCTTGATGATCTTGTAGTCGAGCGCGATCTGGGCGGTGTTGCGGAAGTCGTCCGGGTTCATCACGCCGATCCCGAGCGGCGCCGGCCAGATCAGCGCGTTGATCTCGTTCATCATCCACCGTTGGTGCCCCTCGCCGAGCGTCGGCCCGTTCTCGAGCACGATGTCCACGCACTCGTCGGGGTTGTCGCGGCAGTAGATCCAGCCCCGGAAGCTGGCCTTCAGGAACCGCTTCGCGATGTCCTGGTTCTCCTCGTCGGCGATCCAGTCCTCGCGCACGAAGATCCCGTCCTCGAGCGCGCCCGTGCCCAGGTCGGACATCTTGAAGACGTTCAGCTCCTCGAGCTGGTACAGCTCGCCCGTGTCCGGGTTCTTCGTCTCGAGCACTTGGGCGAGCTCGTTGTAGGTCATCGCGGCGGCCGCGTCGATCTCGCGGTTGAGGAACATGTTCATGTCGAACGGCTGCGCGACGATCTTCACGTCCTTCCGCGGGTCGATGCCGTTCTTCGTGAGCGCCGCGAACAGCTTGTGCTCGTTGCCGCCCAGCCAGACGCCCACCCGCTTGCCGCGCAGGTCGGTGATCTTGTCGATCCCGCTGTCCTTCCAGGTGATCTCGGTCATACCCGAGCGGGTGAAGACCTGGGCGATGTTCTGGATCTTCTGGCCCTGGTCGCGCGTCGCGAGCAGGTTGTCCAGCCAGTCGATCCCGAACTCGGCCTGCCCGCCGAGCACGACCTGCTCGGGGACGATGTCCGGGCCGCCCGGCCGGATCGTCACGTCCAGGCCCTCGTCCTCGTAGAAGCCCTTCGCGTCCGCCGCGTAGTAGCCGGCGAACTGCGCCTGGGTCACCCACTTGAGCTGCAGCGTGACGGGCGTCAGCTCCTCGCTGCCCCCCTCCCCTCCGCCGCACCCGGCCGCGACGGCCGCCGCGACGGCGAGCAGCGCCGCCCCGATCGTCCAACGCCACCGCTTCGTCCGCATGTCCCTCCTCCTTCCGGATCCGATTGCCCGTCTACTCCGCCCGCGCGCCGCGCACCGAGGGATGCCACGCCATCGTCCGGCGCTCCACGAGGGCGACCGCTGCGTAGAACACGATCCCGAGCGCGCTCGCGAGCACGATCCCCGCCCAGGCCTGCTCGAAGGCGAAGATGCCGACCCAGCGCCGGATCTCGACGCCGAGCGCCCCGGGCGCGCCTCCGAAGTAGTCGCCCACGATGGCGCCGATCATGGCGAGAACCGTGCCGACCTTCAAGCCTTGGAAGACGTAGGGGAGGGCGTGCGGCAGGCGGACGCGCCGGAAGACGGTGAGCTCGCTGGCCGCGTACGAGCGCATCAGCTCGATCGAGGACGGGCGCACGGAGGTGAGCCCGCGGGCGGCGTTCACCATCATCGGGAAGAAGCAGAGGACGGCGACGATCGCCATCTTCGACGCCATGCCGGTGACGCCGAACCAGTTGTTCGTGATGGGGGCGAAGGCGATGATCGGGATCGCGCCGGCCGCGATCGCGTACGGCATGACCGCCGCCTGCAGCCGGCGCCAGCGGGAGACGACCAGGGCGGCGAGGAAGCCGAGCGAGCAGCCGACGACGTAGCCTCCGAGCGCCTCCCGGAAGGTGAAGAAGGACGCGCTCCAGAGCTCGCGGCGGTCGCTCCACAGGGTCTCCGCGATGTCCGACGGGGGCGGGAGGAGGAAGTTCTGCACGTCGAGGCCGCGGACGCCAGCCTCCCAGAGCGCGATCCCGGAGACGAAGACGACGGCCGCCGGCACCCACTGCTCCGCCTGCCGGCGCAGCCGACTCACGCCGGCTCCTCGCCCACGAGCAGCTCGCCTTCCGCCGGGGCCGTGCTCTCCTCGTCCAGCCCGGCGTCGCGGAGCCGATCCCGCACCGCGGTCACGAGCTCGAAGAAGCGCGGCTCCTCGCGCGTGTCGGCCGTGCGCGGCTGGGGCAGGTCGACCTCGACCACGGCCGCGATCCGCCCCGGCCGGCGCGACATGACCACGACCCGCGTGGAGAGGAAGACGGCCTCGGGGATCGAGTGGGTGACGAAGATCACCGTGCTCCCGCTCAGCTCCCAGATGCGCAGGAGCTCGGCGTTCAGGCGCTCGCGCGTCATCTCGTCGAGCGCGCCGAAGGGCTCGTCCATGAGCAGGAGCGCCGGCGAGAAGGAGAGCGCGCGGGCGATGGATACCCGCTGCTGCATGCCGCCCGAGAGCTGCCAGGGGTAGTGGCCCTCGAAGCCGGTCAGCTCGACGAGCTCCACCATCTCGCGGACGCGGGCGGCGCGCCGCGCCCGGTCCCAGCGGAGCAGCTCGAGCGGGAGCGCGATGTTCCTCGCCACCGTGCGCCAGTCGTAGAGCACGGGGTCCTGGAACACGATCCTGTAGTCGCGGTCGAGCCGCGCCTGCCGGGCGCTCTTGCCGTTCACCACCACCTCGCCCGAGGTCGGCTCGACGAGGTCGCCGACGATGCGCAGGAGGGTGGACTTCCCGCACCCGGAGGGGCCGATCAGGGAGACGAACTCGCCCGGCTGCACGTCGAGGTCGATGCCTTGGAGCGCGACGATCCCCCCGCGGGGGAACGACTTCGTCACGTTGCGCAGGGAGACGACGGGGGCGGGGCGGCTCACGCGACGTGCTCCGGGGCGCGGCGGACGACGAGCCGCTCCGCGCCGAGGACGACGAGGAAGAACGCGATCCCGAGCAGGGCGGCCACGAGGTTCGTCGCCCACAGGCTCGGCGGCGAGGCGATGTAGTACTGGTTGAAGTTGAGGATCGCGCCGCCGAGCCCGTCCTGGATGGAGGCGGGGAGCTCGCCGATGATCGCGCCGACCACGCTGGCGGGGGCGGCGATCTTGAGGGCGGCGAAGATGAAGGGGAGCGCGGCGGGCACGCGCAGCTTCCAGAGCACCTGCCAGCGGCTGGAGGCGTAGGAGCGCATCAGCTCGAGCGCCCGCGGATCGACCGAGGTGAGACCGCGGAGCGTGTTGATGGTGACCGGGAAGAAGGTCAGGTAGGCGGAGATGACCGCCACCGCCCCCCAGTCGCGCAGGCTGTCCGGAAGCCGGGGGTTCACCCAGACGACGACCATCGGCGCGACGGCCAGGATCGGCACGGTCTGCGAGGCGACGATGTAGGGGAGGAAGCCGCGCTGCAGGAGCCTCGAGTGCGCGAGGAGGACGCCGAGTCCGAAGCCGACGAGGCCGCCGAGGAGGAAGCCGGCCGCCGCCTCCTTGGCCGTGAAGAGCGCCGCGTCCCAGAGCACGTCGATGAGCAGAGGGCCGTTGCGCCGCGAGGGCTCGAACAGCTGGCCGACGATGTCGTGCAGGTGCGGCATCGTCCGGTCGTCGACCCTGAACTGGCCGAGCGCGAGCCCCGTCGCCTCCCCCAGGGCCTTGAACGCCTCCCAGGCGGCCCAGAGCGCGGCGAGAACGGCCAGGAAGAGCCCGGCCCGCTCCCCCGCATCGCGCGTCCGCTCCCCGGCGAGGAGCCGCCCGCGCACCGGCGCCGAGGCGACGGATGCCATCACCGCTATTCCACCACACCTTCCGCGCAACATCGGGGGTCAGGTCCCAACCGTTGCGCCAGTCGCCCGGAGCGTCCTCACGCAGCGGGGGCAGGACGCAACGGTTGGGACCTGACCCCACCGTTGCACACCGTTGCAGCGGGCCCCGGTAAGCTCGCGCCGTGCCACTCCAGCCGAGCCGCACCGTCGCGGAGCTGAAGGAGCTGCGCGAGCTCACCGGCGACGAGAACGGCGCGCAGCGGGTCGCGTGGACCGAGACATGGGAGCGCGCGCGCGACTGGCTCCGCAAGAAGGTCGCCGGGACGGGCGCGGAGGAGGAGATCGACCCTGCGGGCAACCAGTGGTTCACGCTCCGCGGCGCCTCGGAGCGGGCGGTCCTGATCGGCGGACACATCGACTCCGTCCCCAACGGGGGCTGGCTGGACGGCGCCCTCAACCTCATCGCCGGCGTGGAGGTCCTGCGCCGGGTGGCGGAGGAGGGGGGGCCGCCCGTGACCGTCCGCCTCGTCAACTGGGCGGACGAGGAGGGCGCCCGCTTCGGGCGCAGCCTCTTCGGCTCGAGCGCGGCGTCGGGCTCCATGCGCGACCAAGACGAGCTCCGCCAGCTCGTCGACCGCGACGGGATCGCGCTCCTCGACGCCCTCCGGGAGCACGGCGTCGACCTCGACCGCGCGCTCGAGGCCCGCGGCCAGCTCGCGACGGCGGCCGCCTACCTGGAGCTGCACATCGAGCAGGGCCCGGTGCTCGAGTCGCTCGGGCTCCCGCTCGGGGTCGTGCTCGGGACGTTCGGCGTCGAACGCCACCGGATCACCTGGCGGGGGCAGGCCGCGCACGCCGGCTCCACGCCCATGGACCAGCGCCGCGACGCGCTCGCCGGCGCCGCCAAGCTGGCGCTCGAGATCCGCGAGATCGCGCGGCGCACGGGCGACGGCGCCGTCTGCACGTGCGGCGGGGTCGTCTGCCGGCCGGGGATCGTCACCTCGGTGGTCGAGACCGCCGAGCAGCTCCTCGACCAGCGCCACCTGGACGCGGGCAGGCTCGCCTCCATGCTCGCGGACGCGAAGGAAGCGAGCGAGCGCTTCGCGGCCGAGGAGCGGCTCGAGGTGGCGTGGGAGAAGATCTGGTCGATCGAGCCGATCCTCTTCGACGACACCCTGATCGGCTTCGCCGACGAGGCGGTTCGCGAGGTCGCAGGACGCTCGCACCGGCTCCCCTCGGGCCCCCTGCACGACGCGGCCGAGGTCGCCCGCGCCGGCGTGCCCACGGTGATGCTCTTCGTGCAGAGCCTGCGCGGCCTCTCCCACACGAAGCTCGAGGACACGAGGGAGGAGCACCTGGAGCTCGCGGTGGCGGCCCTCGACCGGCTCGCCTCGAAGACGATCGACTGGATCGCCGCGGGCGGCGGTCGCCGCTAGCGCGCCGGGTGATCCGGGCGCGCGCCGTCGTCGCCGGCCTCGCCGTCGGCGGCTGCCTCACCTGGAACGTGACGAACGCAGGGGCGGCCGCAGACCCGCTCGCGGACGCGTACGGCGTCTCCCTGGGGGCCGTCGGCCTGCTCACGACCGCCCTCTTCCTCACCCATCTCGCCGTCCAGCTCCCCGCCGGCAAGGCCGCCGACCGTCTCGGCGCGCGCACGGTCGCTCTCGCCGCGATCGGCGCCGCCGCCGCCGGCAACGCGCTCCTCCTCGCAGACGACGCGTACTGGCTTGCGCTCCTCGCCCGAACGGTGGTGGGCATCGGCTCCGGGGCCGGCTTCGTCGCCGGGCTCGACCTCGTGCGCGCGAGCGGGGGCGGACGGGCGCTGCAGGGGATGTACGGGGGCGCGACCATGGCGGGGGGCGGGCTCGCGCTCATGGCCGTGCCCCCGCTCACGGCCGCCGCCGGGTGGCGGGCCCCCTACTGGAGCGCGCTGGCGCTCGCCCTCGCGAGCGCGCTCCCAGCGGCGGGGGCCGGCGCCCTTCCCCGCGCCGGGCACTCCCGCGAGCGCGTCCTCGG
>DATLYP010000124.1:0-9315 GCA_035574655.1 Gaiellaceae bacterium | reverse complement strand
GGCTCGGCCAGCTCCCCCGACTCGTCGAGGGCGGTGGGGGTGATCGTCACCTTGAGCGAGCGCTCCTGCTCCTCCACGGACACCTTGCCGGCGATCTCGGCGAGCGCCGCCGCGGGGCGCCGAGCGGCTCCCCGCGACGGCGTTCCGCCTACTCCTCCTCGGCGGGCTGCTCGAGCTCGGCCGCCTCGGCCTCCCCGGAGGGGGAGCCTCCCCCGAGACCGAGGTCGAGCCCCTCCAGGTCGAGACCGTCGCCCTCCCCGATCTCCTCGAGCGCGGCGAGCAGCTCCGCCTCCGCCTCGGGGCGGGTGAACGTGACCGGGAGCGGCTCCGTGGGCTCGATCGCGATCTGCCGGTAGCGCTTGAGCCCGGTCGCGGCCGGGATCAGCTTGCCGATGATCACGTTCTCCTTCAGCCCCTGCAGCCGGTCGATCTTGCCCTCGATCGCGGCGTCGGTGAGCACCTTCGTCGTCTCCTGGAAGGAGGCGGCGGAGAGGAAGGACTCGGTCGCGAGCGAGGCCTTCGTGATCCCGAGGATGACCGGCTCGTACGTGGCGAGCTCGCCCCCTTCCTCCTGCACGCGGGCGTTCTCCCGCTCGACCTGCACGCGGTCGACGAGCTGCCCGGGCAGGAGGGAGGTGTCGCCGGCGCTCTCGACCCGCACCTTCTTCAGCATCTGGCGGACGATGAGCTCGATGTGCTTGTCGTGGATCTCGACGCCCTGCGACTTGTAGACCTTCTGCACCTCGTCCACGAGGTAGAGCTCGGTCGGCGTCGAGCCCTTGAGCAGGAGCAGGTCGGCGGGGTTGAGGGAGCCCTCGTTCAGCGGGTCCCCGGCCTCCACGGTCTGCCCGTCGTGGACGAGCAGCCGCGTACGGCGCGGGAAGCTGTACTCGCGCGGCTCGGCCAGCTCCCCCGACTCGTCGAGGGCGGTGGGGGTGATCGTCACCTTGAGCGAGCGCTCCTGCTCCTCCACGGACACCTTGCCGGCGATCTCGGCGAGCGTCGCCGCGCCCTTCGGGTTGCGCGCCTCGAAGATCTCGACGACGCGCGGGAGGCCGTGCGTGATGTCGGCGACGCCCGCGACCCCGCCCGTGTGGAACGTGCGCATGGTGAGCTGGGTGCCCGGCTCGCCGATCGACTGGGCGGCGATGATGCCCACCGCGTCGCCGATCTCGGCGAGGGAGCCCGTGGCGAGGAAGGTGCCGTAGCAGAGGCGGCAGAGGCCGAACTCGCTGCGGCACTTGAGCACCGAGCGCACGGGGATGCGCGCCGTCTCGGCGTGCTCCCCGAACTCCGCGACCAAGCGGCGCAGGCCGCCGAGCGTGATCTCCTGCCCCTTCTCGACGAGCACGGTCTTGCCCGGCTTGCCGTCCTTGAGCGGCTTGTAGACGTCGCGCGCGGCCACCCGCCCGGCGACGTTCTTGTTCGGGGCGTCGTCGAGGATGAGCGGGAGCTCGATGTACTCCTCCGTCCCGCAGTCCTCCTCCCGGACGATCACGTCCTGGGAGACGTCCACGAGCCGCCGGGTCAGGTAGCCGGAGTCGGCCGTCCGGAGCGCGGTGTCGGCGAGCCCCTTGCGGGCGCCGTGCGTGGAGATGAAGTACTCGAGGACGGTCAGGCCCTCCATGAAGTTGGCCTTGATCGGGCGGGTGATGATCTCGCCCTTCGGGTCGGCCATCAGGCCGCGCATGCCCGCGAGCTGGCGGATCTGGTTGAAAGAGCCGCGCGCCCCCGAGTTGGCCATCATGAAGATCGGGTTCGTCGGCGAGAAGTTCGCCATCATCGCGTCGGCGACCTCGTCCGTCGCCTTCGTCCAGATGGCGACGATGCGCTCGTCGCGCTCCTCCTCGGTCATCAGCCCGCGGTCGTACTCGCGCCCGACCTTCGCGACCTCCTCCTCGTACTTCTGGAGGATCTCCTCCTTGTTCGGGGGGATGACGATGTCGTTCTTGGAGATCGTGATCCCGGCCCGCGTGGCGAAGCGGAAGGTGAGCGACTTGATCACGTCGAGCGCGGACGCGATCGTCGTCGCCCCGTAGCGCTCGACGAGATCGGCGATGAACGCGTCCAGCTCGCGCTTGGTCAGGCTCCGGTTCTGGAAGGGCGGGCTCTCGAACTGGTCGCCCGCGGCCTCCGCCAGGGCGCGCTCGACCTCGGCGTTGAAGATGACCCGGCCGGGGGTGGTGAGCAGCCGCTCCCCGTGCCAGTCGTACTCGATCGGGTCCTGGTAGCCGATCTGCCCGGCCTCGAGCGCGAGCTCGACGTCCTCCTCCGCCCGGAAGCGGGGCAGCCCGGGGCGGCCGAGCGTCTTCGCGAGCTCCTCCGCGCTCGTCCCCTCCAGGTCGTGCTCGCAGTAGGTGAGGAAGTACGCGCCGAGCACCATGTCCTGCGTCGGCGTGGCGAGCGGGCGCCCGCTCGCGGGCGAGAGGATGTTGTGCGCGGAGAGCATGAGCACGCGCGCCTCCGCCTGCGCCTCGGCGGAGAGCGGCAGGTGCACGGCCATCTGGTCGCCGTCGAAGTCCGCGTTGTAGGCGTGGCAGACGAGCGGGTGGATCTGGATCGCCTTGCCCTCGACGAGCACCGGCTCGAACGCCTGGATGCCCAGGCGGTGCAGGGTGGGCGCCCGGTTCAAGAGCACGGGGTGCTCGGCGATCACCTCCTCGAGCACGTCCCACACCTCGGGGATCATCGACTCGACCATCTTCTTGGCCGCCTTGATGTTCTGGACGGCCTTGCGCTCGACGAGCCGGCTCATGATGAACGGCTTGAAGAGCTCGAGGGCCATCAGCTTGGGCAGCCCGCACTGGTGCAGCTTCAGGTTGGGCCCGGCCACGATCACGGAGCGCCCCGAGTAGTCGACGCGCTTGCCGAGCAGGTTCTGCCGGAAGCGGCCCTGCTTGCCCTTGAGCATGTCGGAGAGGGACTTGAGCGGGCGGTTGCCCGGCCCCGTCACCGCCCGGCCGCGCCGCCCGTTGTCGAACAGCGCGTCGACGGCCTCCTGCAGCATCCGCTTCTCGTTGTTGACGATGATCTCGGGCGCGCCCAGGTCGAGCAGCCGCTTCAGCCGGTTGTTGCGGTTGATGACGCGCCGGTAGAGGTCGTTCAGGTCGCTCGTGGCGAAGCGGCCCCCGTCGAGCTGCACCATCGGGCGCAGCTCGGGCGGGATGACCGGGATCGCCTCCAGGATCATCCACTCCGGCTTGTTGCCCGACTTGATGAACGCCTCCACCACCTTGAGCCGCTTGATGGCGCGCTGCTGCTTCTGCCCCTTGGAGGTCTTGATGACCTCGCGCAGCGCGCGCGACTCCGCCTCCAGGTCGAGGTCGCGGAGCAGGTCGCGCACCGCCTCCGCGCCCATCCCGCCGCGGAAGTAGACGCCGAAGCCGTAGGGGGAGCCGAACCGGTCCTTGAGCTCGCGGAAGATCTGCTCGTCGCCGACGATCATCTTCGGCTCGAGCTCCTTGAAGAGGATCCAGGTCTGCTCGAGGCGGCGCACCGCCTCCACCGCGGCCTCGCGCGTGTCCTCGCGGCGGACGTCGATGTCCGCCACCATCTCGCGCACCTTGGCCGCCCACTGGGCGATCGCGTCCAGGTCCTCCTTGCGCGTCCCCTCGACCAGGCAGAGGTCGTAGGCGAGCTCCCGCACGGCCGCAGGGTCGGCCTCGGGGTCGGCGGCGGCGAGCACGTCCGCGAGCAGGCCGTTGCCGACCTCGCGGGCGCGCTCCAGGTTCCGCTTGTCCACCGCCTCGACGAGCGCCGCGTCCTCGGGGGAGAGCTCGGCCCCGGCGGCGAGCGCCTCCTGCAGGCGCTTGATGTGCTTGGTGACGGCCCCCTTCTTCGAGCCGGTCGCCTTCTCCAGGTCCGCCCGCAGCGGGGCGAGCGCCGCCTGGATCTGGGTCGCGGCCGCCGCCACCGCCTCCACCTCGCGGGGGGCGAGGCGCCGATCCTCCCGGGTCGCCGCCTGGCGGACGAGCTCGCGGATCCGCCGCGAGTCCTCGTGGGTGACGGTGCGGGCGAGCTGGACGAAGACGCCGCCGGCGAGGCCGCGCACCTCCTCCAGCGTCGGCTGCCCGGTCTCCTCCGCCCAGTTGGAGAGGCCGCGGGCCCAGAAGTCGTCGTCCTCGTCGAAGTTGCGCTCCTTGCCGGTGGCGAAGTACTCCCGCCGGCGCGCGAGCCGGTCGTCGAGCGCGGCGAGCGCCTCGTCGCGGTCGAGGTAGATGCGCTCCTGCTCGGCCGCGACCTTGTCCTCCAGGTCGGCGAGGTCGGCCGCCCGCTTCTCCACGTCCACGGAGGTGACGATGGAGGCGGCGAAGTAGAGGACCTTCTCCAGCTCCCGGGGCGCGATGTCGAGCAGGTAGCCGATGCGGCTGGGGACGCCCTTGAAGAACCAGATGTGCGAGACGGGCGCGGCCAGGTCGATGTGGCCCATACGCTCCCGCCGCACCTTCTGCCGCGTCACCTCGACGCCGCAGCGCTCGCAGATGATCCCCTTGTAGCGGACGCGCTTGTACTTGCCGCAGTAGCACTCCCAGTCCTTGGTGGGACCGAAGATGCGCTCGCAGAAGAGCCCGTCCCGCTCGGGCTTCAGCGTCCGGTAGTTGATCGTCTCCGGCTTCGTCACCTCGCCGGAGGACCAGTCGCGGATCTGCTTGCTCGACGCGAGCCCGATGCGGATCGCGTCGAAGTCGTTGATGTCGATCACGTGTGCCTGCGCCTCTTTCCTTGAGTCGTCGCGGTCGGTTCCCTACTCCTCGAGCTCGAGGTCGGCGAGCTCCTCCACCTCGAGCGCCTCGATGTCGGGCTCCTCGCCCTCCAGGTCGCCGAGCTGCTCGTCGGCGGCGAGCACGAGCTCGCCCTCCTCCTCGGGGGCGGGCGCGCCCTCCTCCACCTCCTCGGCGGTGGGAGGCCGGGCGGCTGCGCGCAGCGAGCCCGGCGAGAGGTCGATGCCGAGCTCCTCGGCGGCGCGCAGGAGCTCGTCGTCCTCCTCGCGCACCTCAACCTCGCGGCCCTCCTCGGAGATGACGTGCACGTCGAGGGCGAGCGACTGCATCTCCTTGAGCAGGACCTTGAAGGACTCGGGGATCGACGGCTCGGCGATGTTCTCGCCCTTGACGATCGCCTCGTACGCCTTCACCCGGCCGATCGTGTCGTCGGACTTGATCGTGAGCATCTCCTGGAGGGTGTACGCGGACCCGTAGGCCTCGAGCGCCCACACCTCCATCTCGCCGAAGCGCTGCCCGCCGAACTGCGCCTTGCCGCCCAGCGGCTGCTGGGTGACGAGCGAGTACGGCCCCGTGGAGCGCGCGTGGATCTTGTCGTCCACGAGGTGCAGCAGCTTCATGATGTAGAGGAAGCCCACCGTCACCGGCTGCGCGAACGGCTCCCCGGTCTTGCCGTCGTAGAGGGTGACCTTGCCCGTGCAGCGGCGGCCGCGCGGGGCCGACTCGTCCACGGGCATGAGCACCCCGTCCCCGTTCGCGGAGCGGGCCCACTCGACGAGCGCGTCGTCCACGTCCTCGGGCGTCGCCCCGTCGAAGACGGGCGTCGCCACGCAGCGCGGGTCGGGCGCGTTGATCGGGGCGCGCGGGTTGATCGTCCCCCCGTCGGCGAAGACGCCGTGCGCCGCCGCCCACCCGAGGTGCGTCTCCAGGATCTGGCCGATGTTCATCCGGCTCGGCACGCCCAGCGGGTTGAGGACGACGTCCACGGAGCGGCCGTCCTCCAGGAAGGGCATGTCCTCCTCGGGGACGATCTTCGCGATCACGCCCTTGTTGCCGTGGCGACCGGCGAGCTTGTCGCCCTCGGCGATCTTGCGCTTCTTCGCGACGTACACGCGGACGAGCTCGTTCACCCCGGGGGGCAGGTCGTCGCCGGCGTCGCGCGAGAACGTCTTGACGCCGATCACCTTGCCGCCCTCCCCGTGGGGGACCTTGAGCGAGGTGTCCCGGACCTCGCGCGCCTTCTCCTTGAAGATGGCGCGGATCAGCTTCTCCTCGGCGGTCAGCTCGGTCTCGCCCTTGGGGGTGACCTTGCCCACGAGCAGGTCGCCGGAGCCGACCTCGGCGCCGATGCGCACGACCCCGCGCTCGTCCAGGTTGGCGAGCGACTCCTCGGAGCGGTTCGGGATGTCGCGCGTGATCTCCTCGTCGCCGAGCTTCGTCGAGCGGGCGTCGATCTCGTACTCGTGGATGTGGATCGAGCTGAGCACGTCGTCCTTGACGAGCCGCTCCGAGATGACGATCGCGTCCTCGAAGTTGAAGCCCTCCCAGGGCATGAAGGCGACGAGCAGGTTGGCGCCGAGCGCGAGCTCGCCGCCGTCGGTGGAGCTCCCGTCCGCGAGCACCTGCCCCTTCACCACCCGGTCGCCCAGGTGCACGACCGGCTTCTGGTGGATGAGCGTGCCCTGGTTGGAGCGCATGAACTTCGTCAGCACGTACTCGTCGCGCGTCCCCGGGCCCTCGACGACGATCCGCTCCGCGTCCACGTCGACCACGGTGCCGTCGTTGCGCGCGAGGACGACGTCGCCCGTGTCCACCGCCGCCCGGAACTCGAGGCCGGTCCCGATGAGCGGCGCCTGCGGGATCATGAGCGGCACCGCTTGGCGCTGCATGTTCGCGCCCATGAGCGCGCGGTTCGCGTCGTTGTGCTCGAGGAAGGGGATGAGCGCGGTCGCGACCGACACGATCTGGGCGGGCGACACGTCCATGAAGTCGACGTCCTTGGGCGCGACGACGACCGCCTCGCCCTCGCGCGAACGGCACAGGATCTGCTCGTGCAGGAACCTGCCGGTCTTCGGGTCGACCGGCTCGGAGGCCTGCGCGATCGTGTACTGACGCTCCTCGGCGGCGTCCAGGTAGACGATCTCGTCGGTCACCCGGCCGTTCTTGACGACGCGGTAGGGCGTCTGGATGAACCCGAACTCGGAGACGGTGGCGTACGAGGCGAGCGAGCCCATCAGGCCGATGTTCGGGCCCTCCGGCGTCTCGATCGGGCACATGCGGCCGTAGTGGGTCGGGTGCACGTCCCGCACCTCGATCGGCGCGCGCTCCCGGGTGAGGCCGCCGGCGCCGAGCGCCGACAGGCGCCGCCGGTGCGTCAGGCCCGAGAGCGAGTTCGTCTGGTCCATGAATTGGGAGAGCTGCGAGGAGCCGAAGAACTCCTTGAGCGCGGCGACGACCGGCCGGATGTTGATGATCGTCTGGGGCGTGATCGTGTCCACGTCCTCGGTCGTCATCCGCTCCCGCACGACGCGCTCCATCCGGTAGAGGCCGACCCGGAACGCCTCCTGGATCAGCTCCCCGGTGGTGCGCAGGCGGCGGTTGCCGAAGTCCTCGTACTCGTCCAGCTCGCCGCGGATCGGGTCGCGCGAGAGCGAGGCCGCGTCGGCCGCGTAGTCGCGCGAGTCCTCGGGCACGCCCAGCTTCGCCGGCAGCTCGACCAGGCGCTGCACGAGCGCCAGGATGTCGGCGGGCGTGAGCACGCGGATGCCCTCGGGCACGTCCAGGCCGAGCCGCTGGTTGAGCTTGTAGCGGCCGACGCGCGTCAGGTCGTAGCGCTTGGGGTCGAAGAAGAGCGCCCGCAGGAGGTTCCGCGCGTTCTCGAGCGTCGGCGGCTCGCCCGGGCGCTGCTTCTTGAACACCTCGATCAGCGCCTCCTCCTCGCGCGTCGTCGGGTCCTTCTCCAGGGTGTTGCGGATGTAGACCGAGTCGCCGAAGAGCCGGAGGATCTTCTCGTTGCTCGAGGCGTCCACCTCGAATGCGGCCGCCAGCTCGCGCAGCTTCGCGGCGAAGGCCTCCTCGGAGAGCCCCTTGAGCTCGGGCAGGTCGCGCACGACCGGGCGGAAGAGCTCCTCGAAGCGCTCGCCCGTCGGGAGCGCCCGCAGGAGGGACGTCACCGCCAGCTTGCGCTTGCGGTCGATGCGGGCGTAGACGACGCCCTTCTTGTCGATCTCGACCTCGAGCCAGGACCCGCGGGAGGGCATGAGGTTCGCGGTGAAGACCTGCTTCGTCGGGTCCTTCGGCTCCATCAGGTAGGCGCCGGGGCTGCGGACGAGCTGCGTGACGATGACGCGCTCGGTGCCGTTGATGATGAACGTGCCCCACGGCGTCATCATCGGCACGTCGCCCATGAAGACCCGCTGCTCGCGGATCTCTCCGGTCTCCTTGTTGACGAAGCGGACGGTGATCGAGAGGGGGACCTGGTAGGTCAGGTCCTTCTCCCGGCACTCCTGGATCGTGAACTGGGGCTCCCCGAACTCGTACTCGCCGAACTCGACGGCGAGCGTCCCCGTGTAGTCCTCGATCGGCGAGATGTCGTCGATGGTCTCGCGAAGGCCGACCTCCATGAACCAGCGGAAGGACGCCTTCTGGATGTCGATGAGGTCGGGGAGGTCGAGGACGTGCTTCAGGCGTGAGAAGCTCTTGCGCGCGCGCGGCGCGACAGCGACGCTGCTCAAATAACCTCCCTTTGCTGCGTGCAGGCTTGGACGGGCAGGATGAAACCGACGGTGCCTCGGCGGAACCGCAGAGGATACCGAACGCGAGCACCCAGCCGCAACCGCCGCCGGCCACGGAAGGATGCCTCGCCAGGGTAGCAGCCGCGCGCGACGGGGCGTCGCGCACGCAACAGGGGGTCAGGTCCCGTTCGTTGCGCGACGCAACGAACGGGACCTGACCCCCGGTGTTGCGCTGGCTACTTGAGCTCGACGGTGGCGCCCGCCTCCTCGAGCTGGGCCTTGATCGACTCGGCCTCGTCCTTCGAGACGCCCTCCTTGACGGTGTTCGGGGCGCCGTCGACGAGGTCCTTCGCCTCCTTCAGCCCGAGGCCGGTGACCGCGCGCACGACCTTGATCACCTGGATCTTCTTGTCGCCCGCCGCGGCAAGGACGACGTCGAACGTGCCCTTCTCCTCCTCCGCGGGGGCGGCCTCGCCGGGGGCCGCAGGCGCCGCCCCCGGGGCCGCGATCGCGACCGGCGCGGCCGCGGTGACGCCCCACTCCTCCTCGATCGCCTTCTTCAGCTCGACGAGCTCGAGCACCGTCGACGTGGTCCTGACCGCTTCCGGCGACAAGAAGATCCAGGTGATCAAGGTCGTCCGTGCCGCCACCGGCCTCGGCCTCAAGGAGGCCAAGGCGCTCGTCGACGAGGCCCCCAAGCCCGTCAAGGAGGGCGTCGAGCGCGAGGAGGCCGACAAGCTCAAGGCCGACCTCGAAGAGGCCGGCGCCTCCGTCGAGGTCAAGTAGCGCCGGCTACAGCCCAGGAAGCACAAAGGGGGGCGGCCCGTCGGCCGCCCCTCTAGGCTGTCGTCCTCGAAATG
>DATLYP010000123.1:0-13752 GCA_035574655.1 Gaiellaceae bacterium | reverse complement strand
CTGCGCGTGGCGGACCGGCCCCCGGAACCGGCGCGTCGCCCGGCGCAGCCCGCGCCGGAGCGCGCGCAGGAGCGCGAGGCAGGCGAGGGCTCCGAGGAGCGGCGACGCGACGAGCGCGACCGCGACTCCGAGCACCCCGGCCGGACGCCACCCCTGCAGGCTCCCCCACTCGATCGCGTGGGGCCCGGACGAGGCGGCCGCGGCGCCCGCCAAGCCGCCCACGAGCGCGTGCGTCGCGCTCGAGGGCAGCCCCCGATACCAGGCGAGGAGGTTCCAGACGAGGGCGCCCACGAGCGCCGCCGTGACGGTCTCGACCGTCTCGGCCTGCCCGAGCCGGACGAGGCCCGCGATCGTGTCCGCTACCGCGGCCCCGACGAGGAGCGGCCCCGCCAGCATCGCGGCCGTCGCCGTGAGCAGGGCCGGGCCCGGCCTCCCGGAGCGGGTCGCGACCAGGGTCGCGATCGCGTTGGCGGCGTCGTGCACGCCGTTCGTGAAGGCGAAGAGGTAGACGAGCCCCACGGCGAGCACGAGCCCCGCGTCCATCGCGCAAGACTAGGAAACGTCCCCCGCGGCGCGAACATGCGTCCCGACACGCGACTGGAGGAGGTCAGAGATGGTGCAGCCGCTCGCGACGCGCGCCGCCTGCGAGGCGCTCGGAACGTTCCTGTTCTTCTTCCTCGGCTTCTCGGGGATCGCGGTCGCCGTGGACCTCGGCCCCGAGACGGTCACGCCGCTCGGCGTCGCCCTCGGCTTCGGGGGCGGGCTGGCGCTCGCGATCACCGCCTTCGGCCACCTCTCCGGCGGCCACTTCAACCCGGCGGTGACGGCGGGCCTCGCCGTGGCCGGCCGCTTCGCCCCGCGCGAGGTCGTCCCCTACTGGATCGCGCAGCTCGTCGGCGGCTTCGCGGCCGTCGTCGTCACGGCGATCGCCTTCTCCGGCGACGTGACCGACTCCCTGCACACGCAGCCCGGGAGCGGGATCGGCGACTGGGCGGCGCTCGTGCTCGAGATCGTCGCGACCGGCCTCCTCGTCATGGTCGTCCTCACCGTCGCGACCGACGAGCGCGCCGCCTGGAACGGAGTGCTCGCCCCGCTCTCCATCGGCCTCTACATCTTCACCGCGGCGGCCGTGGTCGGGCCCGCGTCGGGCGGCTCGTTCAACCCGGCCCGCTCGCTCGACCCCGTGCTCTGGAACCAGGAGTGGGGCGACGTCTGGATCTACCTGCTCGGCCCGCTCGCCGGCGGCGTGCTCGGCGGCGCCGCCTGGAGCTGGCTGGTGGCGCGCCCGCCGGAGCCCGGCCCCGAGTCCGAGGTCGCCCGGGGAGGCGCG
This sequence comes from Gaiellaceae bacterium, assembly GCA_035574655.1. GTDB lineage: Bacteria > Actinomycetota > Thermoleophilia > Gaiellales > Gaiellaceae > GMQP-bins7. The sequence goes on along the minus strand of DATLYP010000123.1, from coordinate 12,422 downwards.
TAGGGCCGGGCGGGGACGGGGGCGGCCGCGCGGCCGCTACCGGCCGCTCGCGGAGAAGTGCTGGTAGTCCTTGACGGCGACCCAGCGGCCGCCCCAGCCCCAGCCGATCGCGTCGAACGCGCGGACGAGGACGCCGCCCTCGTACGCCATGCCCGGACGGCGGCGGGAGCGGTCGAGGTAGGGGACGCTGGCCGGGTGCGCGGTGCGGCCGCCCGCGACGTACGGGTTCTCGATCGGGTTCACGTCGATCGCCCGCCCGTAGGCGTGCTCGGACCAGCGGGCCGTCCCCTCCACCCGCCGGCAGTTGAAGCCCGACGTGTTGTCCGCCTCGATGGAGCGGAAGTCGCGTCCCCCGTAGACGTCCACCGGGACCATGCGCCGGATCGGGAAGCGGGCGCGGTACAGGCGGCGGAAGACGGAGACGACCTCCCGCGCGACGTCCGCGTGCACGATCAGGAGCCCCGTCCGCGCCCGCCCGTCGAAGCCCCGGTAGGAGAGGCGGAGCAGGCGCAGGTCGCGGAGCGCGACCGGGCAGCCCGGGCGCCACGAGACGCCGGTCATCGTCCGCGCCCGCTCGGCGCCGATCCGCTCCACGGAGGCGCGGAAGGGCCGCTCGGAGGCAGCCGGGGAGACGGCCTGCCTTGCCGGGGCGAGAACGGCCAGCGCCACCAGGAGGCACGCGGCGCTGCGGCGGAGGGCGCTCACCAGTCGGGGCGGGCAGACTTGAACTGCCGGCCTCCTGCTCCCAAAGCAGGCGCTCTACCAGGCTGAGCTACGCCCCGGAGCCGCACAGTGTAGGCGGGTAGCCTGCCGCCTCGATGGCCGACGCCCCCCTGCCCGTCCCCGGCGCCGTGCAGCGGGATCGGAGACCGGGGCTCGGGTACGGGATGGCGCTCGGCGCCTCCCTGCTCTTCGCGGTGAACGGGAGCGTGTCCAAGGTCGCGCTCACCGGGAGCGGCTTGAGCGCCATCGACTACACGCAGCTGCGTGCGGCCGGCGCCTTCCTCGCGCTCGCGCTCGCGCTCGCCCTGCTCGCGCCCGGCCAGCTCCGCCTCACCCGCCGGGAGATCCCCTTCCTCGCCTTCTACGGGATCTTCAGCTTCGCGCTCGTGCAGTGGCTCTACTTCATCGCCATCGAGCGGCTGCCGATCGGGATCGCGCTCCTCCTCCAGTTCTCGGCCGTCGTCCTCGTCGCGCTCTGGGCGCGGCTCGTCTGGCACGCGCCGGTGCGCCCGCGGGTGTGGGGGGCGCTCGCGCTCACCCTCGCCGGGCTCGCCCTCGTCTCCCGCGCCTGGCTCGGGTGGACGCTGGACACGCTGGGCGTGGCGGCGGCCGCCGGGGCGGCCGTCGCGCTCGCCGTCTACCTCCTCGCGGGCGAGCACGCGGTGGGGCGGCGGGAGCCGCTCGGCGTGCTCTGCTTCGCGCTTCTCTTCGCCTCGCTCCTGTGGGCGGTCGTCCACCCCTGGTGGACGTACCCCTGGGGCGAGCTCGCCGCGAGCACGTCCCTGACGGGCTCGCTCGGCGACGCCGCCGTCCCCGTCTGGGCGCTCGCGCTCTGGACGATCCTGCTCGGGACGGTCGCGCCCTTCGCGCTCTCCATCGGCGCGCTCCGCCACCTGGAGGCGACCCGCGTCGGGATCGCGCTGACCCTCGAGCCGCCTGCCGCCTCCCTCGTCGCCTGGGCCTGGCTGGGCGAGTCTCTCGCCACGCCCCAGCTCGTCGGGGGGCTGATCGTCCTCGCCGGCATCCTGCTCGCCCAGACCGCCCGCTAGCGGACGGGTAGCCTGTCGGCGATGGTGACGCGCGTCCTCCTCGCGTCCCCGCGCGGCTACTGCGCGGGGGTGGAGCGCGCCGTGGAGACCGTGGAGCGGGCGCTCGAGCTGTATGGCGCGCCCGTCTACGTGCGCAAGCAGATCGTCCACAACATCCACGTCGTCCGCGACCTGGAGCGGCGGGGCGCGGTGTTCGTGGAGGAGGAGACGGAGGTGCCGCCGGGCGCGACCGTCGTCTACTCCGCGCACGGCGTGGCGCCGACGGTGTACGAGAACTCGGCCCGGCTCGGGCACAAGGTGATCGACGCCGTCTGCCCCCTCGTCACCAAGGTGCACGTGCAGGCGCGCCGCTACGCCGAGGAGGGGTACACGATCGTCCTCATCGGCCACGCCGGGCACGAGGAGGTCGTGGGCACGATGGGCGAGGCGCCGGACGCGACCATCCTCGTGCAGACGGTCGAGGAGGCGGAGGCGCTCGAGCTGCCGCCGGACGCGAAGCTCGCCTACGTCACCCAGACGACGCTCTCCGTGGACGAGACCGCGGAGATCATCAAGACCCTTCGGCGCCGCTTCCCGGGGATCCGCGCCCCGCGCAAGGAGGACATCTGCTACGCGACCTCCAACCGGCAGTGGGCGGTCAAGGAGATGCTCCCGGAGATCGACCTCCTGCTCGTCATCGGCTCCAAGAACTCCTCCAACTCGAACCGGCTCGTGGAGACGGCGCGTGCGGGCGGCGTCCCCGCCCACCTGATCGACGACGAGACGGAGATCGAGGAGGCATGGCTCGAGGGCGTGGAGACGGTGGGGATCACCTCGGGCGCGTCCGCCCCCGAGAAGCTCGTCGAGCGGGTCTGCGACTGGTTCCGGGCGCGCGGGGTCGAGCGGATCGAGGCCTTCCGCATGGTCGAGGAGGACGTCACCTTCAAGCTTCCCGTGGAGCTGCGGCGCGAGCTCGAGCTCGCCGCCCGCGAGTAGCGCGAAGAGGCCCCGGCGCTCCCTCCCTCCCTCCTCGCGCCCGGCACGGCGACCCCGTCCCGCGCGCCGGGAGCGAGCCGGACGGCCCGGGTCTACGTCGCCGGCATGGATCCCGAGGCAAGAAACCGGGGGCTCCGGGCGTCTGGAAGAGAGATCCGGCGAGAAAGGAGCGGGCGATGGCCTTCGAGGAGCTCAAGGCGCGGCAGAGCGTCGTCTGGGGCAACGGCCCCTACCAGCGGATCACGGAGACGATCTCCGACGTGCACGACCTGGTAGTGGAGCGCGTGCCGCCGGAGCCGGGGACGCGCTGGCTCGACCTCGCCTGCGGCACCGGCGCGGTCGCGGAGCGCGCGGCCCGACTGGGCGCGGACGTCACCGGCGTCGACCTCGCCCCGGCCCTGATAGAGACCGCCCGCGAGCGGGCGCGCGAGCTCGGGCTCGAGATCGAGTACCGGGTCGGGGACGCCGAGCGCCTCGAGCTTCCGGACGCGGCGTTCGACGTCGTCTCCTCCACGTTCGGGGTCATGTTCGCGCCCGACCACCGCGCGGCCGCAGGCGAGCTCGCCCGGGTGACCCGGCCCGGCGGGCGCCTCGCGCTCGCGAGCTGGACGCCGACGAGCGGCATCGCCGACATCTTCCGGATCATGGCCCCCTTCCAGCCGGCGCCGCCGCCGAGCAGCCCGTTCGCGTGGGGGGACGAGGCGACGGTGCGCGAGCTCCTCGGGGAGGCCTTCGAGCTGGAGCTCGAGACGCACGTCTCCACGCTCGAGCTCGAGTCCGGCGAGGCCTACTGGGAGCTCTTCGCCACGAGCTACGGCCCGACCAAGACCCTCGCCGAGTCGCTCGGCGAGCGGGCGGGCGAGCTGCGCGGCGCGTGGGTCGAGTTCTTCGAGCGCACCCACCGGGTGGAGGGCCGCATCGTCCATCCGCGCGAGTACCTGCTCGTCCTGGGGACGAGGCGGAGCTAGCGCCGGACGAGCGCGCGCAGCTCGTCGAGCATCCGGGGGCGCTCCGGCGGAGGCGCGAGGACGCACGGCACGCGCCGCCCCTCCTCCTCGCTCGGCGAGACAGCCGCCCGCGCCCGCCCGCTCTCGTCCCGGACGCCGAAGCGCACCCGCAGCTCGCGCAGGGAGCGCGACACGCGGAGAGCCTTGCGGGCGTCCCGGTCGGCGCCGGGGAAGAACTCGACCGGCTTGCCGCGCAGCGGTGCCGCTCACCACGGGCAGTACCGGAAGCGGTCGTCCGTCTCGCCCGCGCAGCGCGGGCAGCGCGCCATGGCCGCAGCGCACGACGCCCCGGCCGGGGCGCCTCCCGCTCAGGCCTTCTCGAAGCGGAGCTCCTCGCCGCCCGCGTCCACGGCGACGGCGAGCGTCTCGCGCGCGATCCAGTCCGCGTACGGGAGCAGGTCGCGGTCGCGCTCGGGGATCGTCAGGCGGATGCGGTCGGTGAGCTCGAGCCCCGCCTCCTTGCGCAGCGTGTTGACCCGGTGCACGAGCTCGTACACGCGCCCCTCCCGCTCGAGCTCCTCGTCCACGCGCAGGTCGAGCGCGACCGTGAGGCCGTCCGCGGAGACGACCGCCCACCCCTCCTTGCCTCGCCGCTCGACGAGCACCTCCTCCGGCTCGAGCACGCGCCCCGCGGCGCGGAAGCGGCCGCCGGGGAGCTCCTCGAACTCGCCCGCCTCCAGCGCCGCCCGCACGGCGGCGAGCTCGCGGCCGAGCTTCGGCCCGAGCAGCGGCAGGTTCGGCCGCACCCGCAGCTCGCTCGCGTCCACCTCCCCGAAGTCGACCTCCTTCACGCGCAGCTCGTCGGCGAGCTCCTCCGCGTGCCGGGCGGCCGCGCCGGCGCCCGCGACGACCAGCCGCCGCAGCGGCTGTCGGAGCTTGACGCCCGCGGTCGCCCGCGCCTGGCGGGCGAGCTCGACCACGCGCCGGAGCTCCTCCACCTCCTCGAGCAGCGCCCGGTCCGGAGCGGGCACCTCCGGCCAGCCGGCGAGGTGCACCGACTCGGGCGCTTCCGGGCAGGGCGCGGTCAGCCGCCGCCACAGGTGGTCGGTGAGGAAGGGCATGAGCGGGGAGACGACCCGGATCCCCTGCACGAGCGCGTACCAGAGCGCGCGGAACGCGGTCTCCTCGCCCTCCCAGAAGCGCCGCCGGGAGCGGCGGATGTACCAGTTGGAGACGTCCTCCACGAACGACTCGAAGGCGCGGACGACCGTGACCGTCAGCCAGCTCTCGTACCCCTCCTCCGCCTCCTCGACGAGCGCGTGCGTGCGCGCCTCGAGCCAGCGGTCGAGGGGCGCGAGCTCCCCCTCCGGCCCGCCCGCGGCGAGGTCGGCGTAGCGCGGGCTCCAGCCCTCGATGTTCGCGTAGTCGACGAGGAACTTCGCGGAGTGCCAGAGCGTGAGCAGGCGGCGCTTGATCTCCTGCGCGGGGCCGAACCCGAACTTGAGGTTCTGCCAAGGCGGCTGGGCGCAGAACTGCCAGCGCATGACGTCCGCCCCCATCCGCTCGTAGGCGTCGTCCACCTCGATCGCGTTCCCCCACGAGCGGTGCATCTCCCGTCCCGTCTCGTCGAGGAGCTTCTCGTAGGTGAGAACGCGCCGGTACGGGGACCGGCCGGTCAGCGTGACCGACATGAAGGAGATGGAGTAGAACCAGAGGCGGATCTGCTCCCGCATCTCCGAGACCCAGTCGGCGGGAAACCAGCGCTCCCAGTAGGCGTGGTCGGGCAGGTCGGCGCCGCTCAGCCCCCTGCCCGCCCCGGTCGCATACCCGCCGGGCACCCACTCCGGGTTCTGCCAGCCGAGGGTGGAGAGCGGGACGATGCCCGCGTCGAGCCACGCGTCGCCGACCTCGGGGATGCGCCGCACGGGGGCGCCGCAGCCCGAGCAGGCGATCACGACCTCGTCGATCCACGGCCGGTGCAGCTCCTGCAGCTGCTCGAGCCCGGAGAGCGCGCGCTCCTCGAGCTCGGCGCGGGAGCCGACCACGGTCAGCGTTCCGCACGCCTCGCAGGGGTAGAAGGGCAGGGGGAGCCCGTAGTAGCGCTTGCGGGAGATGTTCCAGTCGCCCATGTTCCGGAGCCAGTCCTCCATCCGCTTGCCGTAGAAGGAGGGCGTCCACTCGACCGTCTCGTTCGCGGCGAGCATCGGCTCCCGGATCTCGTCCGCGGCGATGAACCAGTCGTCCACGACGCGGAAGACGAGGGGCGTCCCGCAGCGCCAGCAGGTGGGGTAGCGGTGGACGATCGTCCCGGCCTCGAGCAGGAGGCCGCGCGCGCGCAGGTCCTCGATCACCGGCTCCGCCACCTCGTCGCTGCCGAGGCCGTCGAACCCGTAGCCCGGGAGCATGCGGCCCGCCTCGTCGAGGGGGGCGAGCACGGGCAGGTCGTGCACGCGCGCGAGCTCGAAGTCCTCCGCGCCCGCGCCCGGCGCGATGTGCACGATCCCCGTCCCCTCGTCGAGCGTCACCTGCTCCCAGGGGATGACCCGGTGCCGGACACCCTGCTGCGCGGGGACGTGGTCGAAGGGGCCCTCGTACTCGAGCCCGACGAGCTCGGCGCCGCGCACGGTGCGCCGGAAGCGCGCGCCCGGCTTGCACGCGACCGCCCACCACTCGCCCTCCTCGGTCAGCCCGTACTCGGCCTCCGGGTGCACCGCGGCGGCCACGTTCGCGGGGAGCGTCCACGGGGTCGTCGTCCAGACGGCGAGCGCCTCCTCGCGGCCCCGGAGCGGGAAGCGCACGTACAGGGAGGGGTGCTCGAGCTCCCGGTACTCGCCCGCGAACAGCTCGTGCTGGGAGATGGAGGTGCCGCAGCGGGGGCACCAGACCGTGGAGCGGTGCCCCTGGTAGAGCCAGCCCCGCTCGTGGACGGCCTTCAGGAAGCGCCAGATGTACTCGATGTTCGTGTCGGTGAAGGTGTAGTAGTCGTTGTCCCAGTCCATCCACATGCCGAGGCGCTTCGACTGCTCGGTGATCACCTCGGCGTAGTGGGCGACCCGCTCCCGGCAGCGGGCGGCGAACTCGGCGAGCCCGTACTCCTCGATCTCCCGCTTCGAGTTGAGGCCGAGCGCCTTCTCCACCTCCACCTCCACCCACAGCCCCTGGCAGTCGAAGCCGTTCTGGTAGCGCTGCTCGAAGCCGCGCAGCGCCTTGTAGCGCTGGAAGACGTCCTTCAGCGTCCGCCCCCAGGCGTGGTGCACCCCCATCGGGTTGTTCGCCGTGATCGGGCCGTCGATGAAGCTGAAGCGCGGCCCGCCCGCGTTGCGCTCGCGCAGCTTCCGAAACGTCTGCTCGCGCTCCCAGCGCTCGAGGATCTCGAGCTCGAGCGCGGTATGGTCGGGCTTGTCCGGGAAGGGCGCGAACGGGCGCGGCACGGCGGTCAAGTGTAGGGAAGGGTTTGGCCGCCCCCGTCGTTAGCGTCCCCGGCAGGTATTCCCGCGAGAAAGGACAGACAAGAAGCATGGCGATCGAGGTGACCGAAGCGACCTTCGAGCAGGAGGTGCTGAAGAGCGACAAGCCCGTCCTCGTCGACTTCTGGGCGGAGTGGTGCGGCCCCTGCCACGCCGTCGCCCCCGTGCTGGAGAAGATCGCCGAGGAGCGGAAGGGCGAGCTGAAGCTCGTCAAGGTGAACATCGACGAGGAGCAGGGGCTCTCCCAGCGCTACGGGGTCATGTCCATCCCGACCATGATCCTGTTCAAGGACGGCGAGCCGGCCGCGGCCGCGGTCGGCGCCCAGCCGAAGGCGGCGCTCGAGCGCTCGCTGGGCCTCGCCGCCTAGAGAAAACCCCTGCTTAACAGGGGCGTAAACAGGAGGAGGGGGTCGGGCGCCCGCAGAGGCGGCGGCATGTCCGCGCCGTCACGTATCCTGTAGTCAGATTTGCAGGAGGTTTTCGAGGCTTCCCCCTCCCCCTCCCCTAGCCGAAGGGCCGGAGCTCCGGCCCTTCGGTGTTCTAGGGGCGTGCGCGCCAGGCGCGCAGCATGGAGGCGAGCCAGCGGAAGGCGAGCTCGCGCTCGGGCGGGAGCTCGTCGCGCCCGAACCAGCGGAGCTCGGAGACGTCGTCGGCGGGCCGCGGCTCGCCCCCGACGACGCTCGCCTCCCAGACGAGGTTGAGCACCGCGGGCGCCTCCGGCCCGTCCCCGTAGGTGTCGATCCAGGCCCCGACGAACGCGCCCGGCTCGACGCTCAGCCCCGTCTCCTCGCGCAGCTCGCGGCGGAGCGCGTCCAGGGGATGCTCCCCCTCGCCCAGGAAGCCGCCGGGGGCGTCCCAGAGCCCCGCGTCCGGGGGGCGCGCCCGGCGGGCGAGGAGCAGGCGGCCGGTGTCGTCGACGACCAGCGCGGAGGCGGCGGGGGCGGAGTGGGCGTAGTGGACGAGCCCGCACGCCGGGCAGCGCACGCGCCCCTCCTCGCGCGCGAGCGCCGCCGCGCAGCGGGGGCAGAAGCGCCAGCCGTCGAGGAGCCCCACCCGGGTACCGTACCCCGCGTGTCCCCGCGGCACGTCCCGGCCAGCGTCACCGAGCTCGCCAGGGTGGGCCTCTTCGCCTCGCTCCCGGGCGAGACGCTCGCCCGGCTCGCCGCGCGGATGGAGCGCCGGGAGGTGACCGCCGGGACGACGCTCCTCCGGGAGGGCGAGCCGGGCGACCGCTTCTTCGTGCTCCTCGCCGGCCTCGCCGCCGTCTCCCAGAGCGCGCTCGGCGCGCGCCGCGTGCTCAAGGCGGGCGACGCCTTCGGCGAGGTCGCGCTCGCGATGGGCGTCCCGCGCACGGCGACGGTGACCGCGCTGACGCCGTGCGTGGTCGCGAGCTGCGACGCGGCGGCCTTCGAGGAGCTCGTGCGGCCGTTCTTCGCCGACGACGGCGACGGCGCGTAGCCGCGGCTCAGGCCCGGGACGCGGCGAGCTCGCCGAGCACGGCGTCGGAGAAGGCGGGCCACGCCGCCTTCGCCCACTCCCCGAAGGGGCGCGTCGTGAGGGCCGCGCAGGCGACGCCCGCCTCGGGGTCGACCCAGAGGAACGCGCCCGAGCCGCCGAAGTGGCCGAAGGCGCGCCGGGAGGCGCGCGTCCCCATCCAGGTCGGCTCGGGCGTGTTGAGCTGCACGCCCAGGCCCCAGTCGAGCGGGTCGAAGCGCCCCCAGTCGGGGAGGACGCCGGCGAGCCCGGGGAACTGGACGCTCGTCATCTCGGCGAGCGTCTCGGGCGCGACGAGCCGGGGGGCGAGCAGCTCGCGGCCGAGCGCGAGCACGTCCTCGAGCGAGCCGTGCATGCCGGCGGCCGGGTCGCCGCGCGGGTCGAGCGCGAGCCCGAGCGGCGCGCAGACGGCCGCCCGGACGTAGTCGGGGAAGGGCATCGCGGCCGCCCGCTCGAGGTGCGCCGCGAGCACGCGGAAGCCCTCGTTCGAGTAGATGCGCCGCCGCCCCGGCGGGGCGATCGGCTGCGCGCCCTCGAAGGGGAGCCCCGAGGCGTGCGCGAGCAGGTGCCGGACGGTCGCGCCCGGAGGCCCCGCGGGCTCGTCCAGGTCGAGCACGCCCTCCTCGGCCGCGACGAGCGTCGCGAGCGCGGCGACCGGCTTGGAGAGGGAGGCGAGCGGCAGGGGCCGCGACGCCTCGCCGTGCACCTCCGTTCGCCCCTCCCGCGTGGCGGCGCCCGCCGCCGCCAGCTCCACCGGCCACTCCTCGATCAGGCGGAGCGCACGCACGGCGGGCGATACTAGCCCCCCATGGAGCGCCGCCTCATCCCGGGCCACTCGCCGTACGAGGCGATCGCCGGCTTCTCGCGCGCGGTCGTCGCCGGCGACCGGGTGCACGTCTCGGGGACGGCGCCGATCCCCCGTGACGGCGGGCCGCCCCCGGCGGGCGCGTACGAGCAGGCGAAGCTCTGCCTGGAGATCGTCCGCGAGGCGCTCGAGCGGGCGGGCTCCGGGCTCGAGCACGTCGTCCGCACCCGCGTCTACGTCGTCGACCCGGCCGACTTCGAGGAGGTGGCGCGGGCGCACGGGGAGGCGTTCCGCGACGTGCGCCCGGCGAACACGACGGTCGTCGCCTCGCTCGTCGATCCCGCTTGGAAGGTGGAGATCGAGGTCGAGGCGGTGCTTCCCGACGGCGGCTAGCCCTTCCGCACCGCGAACGTGCGCAGGTCGATCAGGGCGCGCGTTCTCCGGCCGTCCCGCACGGCGAGGGTCGCCCCGGCGAGCGCGAGGCGCAGGCGCCACTGGGCGTCCCGCGCAAGCCGGAGCGGGAGGTCGATGCAGTAGGCCTCCGCGCGGGCGGTGTCGAGGGCGTGCACGAAGGGGCTGTCGCCCTCGCGGGCGTAGAGCGTGTACGCCCAGCGCCCGTCGCCGCTCGCAGCCCGGGTGACCGGCTGCCCGCCCATCACGGCCTCGCGCTCGATCCGGTCGACGACCGCGCCCGGGCGCAGGCGGCCGCTCCGGAGGTCGAAGACGCGGACGCGGTAGCGCGGGTTCGCGCCCACCGAGAGGTGCTCGACGAGGAAGAGCGTCTTCCCGTCCGGCGAGCTCGCGTCGTACGACCAGGAGCCTGAGAGCTCGACGCGGCTCCTGGGGATGAGCGTCTCGGCGTCGAGGACGAGGAAGCGCGTGCTCCCGGCGGCCCCGGGCGGCGGGCCGTCGGAGGCGACGGTGAGCCGGCGCCCGTCCCCGGAGAGGCCGCCCGCCGTCCCGTCGTAGGCGACGAGGGGGATGCCGTAGAGGCCGGGCAGCATCCGCGCGCGGAGGAGGGAGCGGCCGCGGACGGCGAGGACGGCGGACGCGTCCGCGCCCACGGTGGTCGTCACGTAGCGGACGCCCGAGGGGGACTGCACGCCCTCCCCGCCTTGGAGGAGCCCGGGCGAGGAGGGGGCGCCGTCGGCGCGGGCGGCGGCGGCGGCGAGGGCGGCGAGCGCGGTAGCGGCTGCGAGCGCGAGGAGCGTCTTCATGGGGACTCCCTTCAAGGCGAGAGGAGGACGCAGGCGTCGTGGGCGGCGCGCGCCACCGTGCGGACGGCGCGCACGCGGCCGCGCGCGTCCAGGAGCGCGACCGTGCCGCGGGAGAGCGAGGGGGTGACGGCGCTCGGGCGGCCTCCGCCGCCCACGCAGACGTTGTACGAGCCGACCGGGACAGCCGCGCGGCGCAGCAAGCGCCCGTCCAAGCGGTGCAGGCGGACGGTGCCGTCGTCGCCGCTCGCCACGAACGCCCGCCCCCGCGAGAAGCCGACGTGCTGGGGCGGAGCGTCGGCCGGGAGCAGCCGGGAGGGCCGGCGGGCGGCGGGCTCGTAGAGGGCGATCCGCCGCTCGGCGCCGGAGGTGACCCACACGCCCCGCCCGTCCGGCGCGAAGACGACGTCGTGGGCGAGGAAGGGCGGCGCGAGCGTGCGCACGAGCCGCGGCCGACGGGGGTCGCTCGCGTCGAGCACGGCCACGCGCTCCGCCTTCGTCCCGAGCGCCGTCCAGATCGTCCGCCCGTCCGGGCTGATCGTCACGTGCCGGGCGGGCCCGGGCACGGCGACGCGCGAGAGGACGCGGGCGCGCGCGACGTCGAGCGCGACCACCTCGGCGCGCCCCGAGTCGGTGACGTAGGCGATCGGCTCCCGGGGGTGAGCCGCGGCGTAGCGGGGGGCGGCGAAGCCGTCGAGCTCGGCGCGCAGGCCGAGCGGGCTGGCGGCGAGGAGGGACACGAGCCCGTGCGCGGTGTGGGCGACGACGGCCGTCAGCCCGTGCACGGCCTCCACCGCGCGCGGCCCGGGGGCGGTCGGCAGGCGCGAGAGCACCCGCGCCGAGGCGAGGTCGAGCACGACCACGTGGCTCTCCCGGTCGGCGGTGACGAGGGCGACCGGCTGCGCGCCGCCGGCGCGGGCGGGCGCCGGAGCGAGCCCTCGGCGGAGGGCGGCGGGGGCGGCGATCGCCGCGAGCAGGAAGGCGCGCCTGTCCACGCCAGCGCATACGGGCCGGCGCGCGCGGGAGGTCCCGGGACCTGGCGTCGGGCGGCGCGCGTATCCGGGACGTGGACCTCGGGACCGGGTTCCGTCGTACCCTGCGCTGGGGATGCGCGCGGGTCGGGACGAGCGCGCCCGCGTGCGCGGCGCGCAGCGCGGGTCGGTCTCGGATCTCGAGGCGCTCTTCCGCGAGCACTGGCCGCGCGCCTTCCGCGCCGCGTACCTCGTCACCCACGACGCGGCCGCCGCGGAGGACATCGCCCAGGAGTCGTTCCTCGCCGCCCTGCGGGCGCTCGACCGCTTCGACCGCCGCCGCCCCTTCGGGCCGTGGCTGCACCGGATCGTCGTCAACCGCGCGATCGACTGGGCGCGCGCCCGGCGGCTGCGGGGCGAGGTCGAGCTTCCCGAGGCTCTCCCCGCGCGTGACCCGCCGCCGGCCACCCCGGGCGGGGACGTCCTCGCCGCACTCGCCCGCCTTTCGCCGGAGCACCGGGCGGTGATCGTGATGCGCTACCTGCTCGAGCTCACGCCCGGGGAGATCGCGGAGGCGCTCGGCCTGCCGCGGGGGACCGTGAACTCGCGGCTGCGCCGCGGCCTGGACGCGCTCCAGGAGGCGTTGCGATGAGGGACGCGCTGGAGCGGATCCCGATCCCGGGCGAGGCGGAGGCGCGGGAGCGCGCCTGGGCGGTGGTGCGGGGCGCGTTCGCGGAGCGGGAGCCGGCCGGGCGGCCGCGGCGGCGCCTGCGCCCC
>DATLYP010000122.1:0-3369 GCA_035574655.1 Gaiellaceae bacterium | reverse complement strand
CCGCACTACGGGGGCAGCGAGCGGCGCATCGAGGCGTTCCTCCTCGACTGGGAGGGCGATCTCTACGGGCACCGCCTGCGGCTCGAGCTGTGGCAGCGCCTGCGTGAGGAACGCGCCTTCGACAGCGAGGCCGCCCTCGTGGAGCAGATCGGCCGGGACGTGCAGGAGGCGCGCCGGGCGAGGCGGCCCGGATGATCGCCGTGACGGGGCCCGCTGCTCCTCCCGGCCGGCCCCCGCGGAGGCCTCTGGTAGCCTGTGTCGCATGACGTTGACCACCGAGGTAAAGCGGGAGATCGTCGAGCGCCACGGGAAGAGCGCGTCCGACACGGGCTCGCCGGAGGTGCAGATCGCCCTCCTGACCCGTCGCATCAACGAGCTGACGGCCCACCTGCAGCAGCACGCCAAGGACCACCACTCGCGGCGCGGGCTGCTCAAGATCGTCGGCCGGCGCCGGCGCCTCCTCGACTACCTCCAGAAGAAGGATCTCGAGGGCTATCGCAGGCTCATCAAGGAGCTGGGCCTGCGCCGGTAGCCCGCCGGCGGCAGGAGGAGCCGGCGGAAGTTTGAGGGAGTCGCGGGCCCCGTGGCGTCCGCCCGCGATTGCCTCAAACCTCCGCCCCGCCTCCTGCCTGACGAAACAGGAGGGGACATGTCGATCGTTGCTACCGGGCGCCACACGGTCTCCTGCACCGTGGGAGGCCGGCAGGTGCAGTTCGAGACCGGCCACCTGGCCAAGCAGGCCGACGGCGCGGTCGTGGTGCGGTCGGGCGACACGATGGTGCTCGCCACCGCCCAGGGGCGCCTCGAAGGCCGCGAGGGGGCGGACTTCTTCCCCCTCACCGTGGACGTCGAGGAGCGCATGTACGCCGCCGGGAAGATCCCCGGCGGCTTCTTCAAGCGGGAGGCCCGCCCCTCCGAGCGGGCGACGCTCACCGCGCGCATGATCGACCGGCCCATCCGGCCGCTGTGGCCGAAGGGGTTCCGCAACGAGGTGCAGGTCATCTGCACCGTCCTCTCCGCCGACCTGATCACGCCCCACGACATCCTCTGCATCAACGGAGCCTCGGCGGCGCTGATGATCTCGCCCCTTCCCTTCCTCGGCCCGATCGGCGCCGTCCGCATCGGGCAGCTGGAGGGCGAGCTGGTCGTCAACCCGACGCTGGAGGAGCTCGAGGAGTCGACGCTCGACCTGGTCGTCGTCGGGACGCGGGAGGCGCTGACCATGGTGGAGGCGGGCGCCGACCAGGTGCCCGAGGAGACGATCCTGGAGGCGTTCGAGCTCGCCCACGGCGAGATCCGCAAGATCTGCCACGTCCTCGAGGACCTGCAGGCGCAGGCGGGCAAGCCGAAGTGGGTCGACCTCGACCTGACGGCCCGGCTCGAGGTGGAGCACGGGGCCGCCATCCGGGCGGCGATCGCCGAGCACGGCCTGCGCGAGGCCGCCTCCGTGGTCGAGCAGCTGATCGCCGAGGCCTCCCCGCCGATCTCCATGCGCTCGACCGAGGAGGACATCGTCCGCCGCCAGCAGGTCCGCTCCGCGTTCGCCTCCATCCTGGAGAAGGCGCGGATGGAGGCGGTGGAGGGGCCGGTGCGCGAGCAGTTCGCGGCGGAGCTGCGCGAGCTGACGGACGCCGAGCAGGACTCGAAGGAGCTGAAGTCGGCGAAGCGCGACCTCCTCTACGAGCGGATCCTGGAGGAGATCGAGCTTCCCTTCCCCGTCGGCCCGGAGCCGGCCGAGGGCGAGCCGCCGGTCAAGGACGCGCTCACCCGCCAGTACGTGAAGCGCGCCTGCGAGGTCGTGTACAAGGAGCTCGTCCGGCGCAAGATCGCCGTCGAGAAGCGCCGGCCCGACGGCCGCTCGGCGGAGGAGATCCGCCCCGTCTGGTGCGAGGTGGGGGTGAGCCCGCGCACGCACGGCTCGGCGCTCTTCACCCGCGGGCAGACGCAGATCATGACCCTGCTCACGCTGGGCACGGTGAAGGAGGGGCAGAAGATCGACGACCTCTCCCGGGAGCAGCAGCGGCGCTTCATGCACCACTACAACTTCCCGCCCTACTCGGTGGGGGAGACCGGCTTCATGCGCGGGCCGAAGCGGCGCGACATCGGCCACGGCGCGCTCGCGCAGCGGGCGCTCGAGGCGATGATCCCGGACGTGGAGGAGTTCCCGTACACGATCCGGCTCGTCTCGGAGACCCTGGAGTCGAACGGGTCCTCGTCGATGGGCTCCGTGTGCGGCTCCACGCTCGCGCTCATGGACGCGGGCGTGCCGATCAAGGCGCCCGTCTCCGGGATCGCGATGGGGCTCGTCAAGGAGGGCGACGACTACGTGATCCTCACCGACATCCAGGGCGCGGAGGACCACCTGGGCGACATGGACTTCAAGGTCGCGGGCACCCGGGAGGGGATCACCGCCCTGCAGATGGACATCAAGATCAGCGGGGTCACGCAGGAGATCATGCGGGCCGCGCTCGAGCAGGCGAAGCGGGCGCGGGAGCAGATCCTGGACACGATGCTCGCCGTGCTCCCGGAGCCGCGCGCGTCGCTCGCCGGGCACGCGCCGCGGATCACCACCTTCAAGATCGACCCCGAGCAGATCGGGCTCGTCATCGGCAAGGGCGGGGAGACGATCCGCGCCCTCGAGACCGACTACGGGGTGCAGATCGACATCGAGGAGGACGGGACGATCCTCGTCTACGCGACCGAGGGGGCGAAGGCGGAGGCGGCGGTCTCCGCCATCCGGGCGCTCACCAAGGAGCCCGAGGTGGGGGACACGTACACGGGGCGGGTGGTGAAGACGACCCAGTTCGGCGCCTTCGTCGAGCTGAAGAAGGGAACGGACGGCCTGCTGCACGTCTCCAACGTGGGCCCCGGCCGGGTCGCGCACATCGAGGACGTGATCACGCGCGGGGACGTGCTGGACGTGCTCGTGCAGGAGGTGGACAAGGAGCGGGGCCGGATCGGGCTCAAGCTGATCGCCAAGCACGAGAACGGCAGGCTCGTCCAGCCCGAGGAGCTGATCGAGCGGGCGAAGAACGCGCCGCCGCGCGAGGAGCGCGAGGAGCGCCCGCGCGGCGACCGCGACCGCCGCCGCGGCCGCGGTCTTCGCGCGGCGGCCGGGGCTCGCGCGGAGGCGCGTCCTTCGCCCGCTCGACGAGCGTCTCCGGCGAGACGAGCTCGCCGTTCTCGTGCTTCGCGACGAGCTTGAGGCCGATCCGGCCGCGCTCCTTGTCGACCTCCTGGACGACCACGTCGAGCACGTCGCCCCGCGAGATCACGTCCTCGATGTGCGCGACGCGGCCAGGGCCGACGTTCGAGACGTGCAGCAGCCCGTCGGTGCCCTTCTTGAGCTCGACGAACGCGCCGAAGTCG
>DATLYP010000121.1:0-16194 GCA_035574655.1 Gaiellaceae bacterium | reverse complement strand
GCCCCGCGCGGCGGCCCGCGCCGGGAGCCCCGGGGGCGGCGGCCTCGCCGGGGCGCTCCCCGGAGGCCTCTCCGGCGCCTCTGCCGCAGGCGGTGCGGTCTGCCTGCTCGCCGTGCTCGCCGCGCTCGCCCGGAGACGCGTCCGACGGGGGGCCGGGAAGCCGCTCCCTATGATTGGCGGCGATGGCCTACTACGTCACGACCCCGATCTACTACGTGAACGCGACGCCGCACATCGGGCACGCGTACACGACGATCGCGGCCGACATCCTGGCGCGCCACTACCGGCAGCGGGGAGAGGACGTCTTCTTCCTCACCGGGGTCGACGAGCACGCCTCCAAGGTGGCGCGTGTCGCCGCGGAGCAGGGCCTCGACCCGCAGGAGTACGCGGACCGGATCGTGGGTGTCTGGCGCGAGCTTCCCCGTCGGCTCAACGCCACCAACGACTTCTTCATCCGCACGAGCGACGAGGGCCACAAGGCCTTCGTCCAAGACTTCCTGCAGCGGATCTACGACGCGGGCGACATCTACCAGGACGTCTACGCCGGCCTCTACTGCGTCGGCTGCGAGGCCTTCAAGACGGAGGCGGAGCTCGTCGACGGCAAGTGTCCTCTGCACGACGTCGAGCCCGAGTGGATCGAGGAGCGGAACTGGTTCTTTCGACTCTCCGCCTACCAGGAGCGGCTGCTCGCCCTCTACGACGAGCGCCCCGACTTCGTGCTCCCGGCCTTCCGGTACAACGAGGCCCGCAGCTTCATCGCGGGCGGCCTCCAGGACTTCTCCATCAGCCGCGCGGGACAGCCCTGGGGCGTCCCCATCCCCTGGGACCCGGGGCAGGTGGCGTACGTCTGGGCGGACGCGCTCGTCAACTACCTGAGCGCCCTCGCCTACGCGCGGCCGGGGGAGGATCTGCGGCCCCGCTTCTGGCCCGCGGTCCGCCACCTGCTCGGCAAGGACATCCTCCGCTTCCACTGCGTGTACTGGCCCGCGCTGCTCCTCGCCGCCGGGTACGAGGTGCCGAGGCAGCTCTTCGTGCACGGCTACCTGCTGCTCGACGAGCGGAAGATCTCCAAGTCGCTCGGCAACGTCGTCGACCCGCTCGACCTGATCGACGTGTACGGGGCGGACGCGGTGCGGTTCTGGTGCGCGCGGGCCGTGTCGTTCGGCCAGGACGGCAGCGTCTCCCTGGAGGGGCTGCACGACCGCTACGAGCACGAGCTCGGGGACGATCTCGGCAACCTCCTCTCGCGGACGACGGCCATGATCGCCCGCTACCTCGACGGCGACCTGCCGCGCAGGCCCCGGGACGACTCGCAGGTGCGCGCGCTCCTCGAGCCGCTCGGGCGGGAGGTGGCGGCCCGCCTCGACGGGTACGACCTGACCGGCGCCCTCGAGTCGATCTGGGAGGTGGTGCGCGGTCTCAACCGGTACGTCGTCGAGCGGGCGCCCTGGAAGCTCGCGGACGACCCGGCGCGGCGCGTCGAGCTCGAGGAGACCCTGTACGACCTCGCCGACGGGCTGTCCGCGGTCGCCGTCGCCCTCGCCTCCTACCTGCCGGAGACGGCGCCGCGCATCCTGGAGGCGCTCGGAGGCGACCCGGCCGCGCTCGAGTGGAGCAGGGTCGCCTACGGGCTGACCCCCGCCCGCAGCGGGATCGAGGCCGCGCCGCCGCTCTACCCGCGGGTGGACGCGCCGGCCGCGGCCGCGTGACGGACACGCACGCGCACCTCGACGCGTGCGGGGAGCCGGCTGCGGCCCTGCTCGCGCGGGCGCGCGAGGCGGGGGTCGACCGCGTCGTCACGATCGGCGCGGGCGTCGACTCCTCCCGCGCCGCGCTCGCGCTCGCCGAGCGGCACGAGGGCGTGTACGCGGCGCTCGGGATCGACCCGCACCGGGCCGCGTCTCCCGACGCCGCCCGCCTGGACGAGCTACGCGCCCTCCTCGCCCACCCGCGCGCCGTCGCCGTCGGGGAGACGGGCCTCGACGGCGTCCGCCGGCTCGCGACCCCCGCCGAGCAGCGGCGGCTCTTCGAGGCCCAGCTCGCGCTCGCGGCCGAGCTCCGGCTTCCCGTCGTGGTGCACAGCCGCGCCGCCTCCGCGGAGACCGCCGCCGCGCTCGAGGCGTTCACGGGGACGGTCGTCCTGCACTGCTTCTCCGAGCCCGACCTCCTCGAGCCCGCGCTCGAGCGCGGCTATTACGTCTCCTTCGCGGGAAACGTCACCTACCCCCGCGCCGCCGGCCTGCGCGAGGCGGCGGCCGCCGTCCCCGCCGACCGGCTCCTCGTGGAGACGGACAGCCCCTATCTCGCGCCCCAGCCCGTTCGGGGCCGCCCGAACGAGCCCGCCTACCTCGTGCACACGGTCACTGCGCTTGCGCAGGCGCGCGGCGAGTCCGTCGAGGAGCTGGCCGCACGCACGCACGCGAACGCGGCCGCGGCCTTCCGCCTCCCGTGACCGTCGTTCCCAAGAAGCGCCTCGGCCAGCACTTCCTCGTCGACGAGAACATCCTCGGGGTGATCGGGCGGCTGGCCCGGCTGCGAGCGGAGGACGTCGTCCTCGAGGTCGGCGCCGGGCTCGGAGTCCTCACCCGCTACCTCGCGCCCCGGGTCCGCCTCGTTCACGCGGTGGAGGTCGACCGCTCGCTCGAAGCGCCGCTCAGGGCGGCCCTCGCCGGGCTCGACAACGTCCGCCTCCTGTTCGCGGACGCCCTCGCCCTCGACCCGGGGACCCTCGAGCCGCCCCCGGGAAAGCTCGTGGCGAACCTCCCCTACAACATCGCGACCCCGCTCCTCGTGGAGAGCCTGGAGCGCGCCCCCACGATCTCCTTCTGGTGCGTGATGGTGCAGCGCGAGGTCGCCGATCGCCTCTTCGCCCCGGCGCGCACGAAGCAGTACGGGGCCGTCTCCGTGCTCGTCCGCCTGCACGCCCGCCGGACGGGCTTCCACGTCGTCTCCCCCTCGGTCTTCCGGCCTCGGCCGCGGGTGGAGTCGGCGCTCGTCGCGTTCGAGCGGGTCGCGGGGCCGCCGCTCCCGCTCGTCCGCCCGGTCGTGGAGGCGGCGTTCGCCCACCGGCGGAAGACGCTCGCCAACGCGCTCGCCCTCGCGGGCCTCGCGACGCGCGCCGAGGCGGAGGAGGCGCTCGCCGCGCTCGGCCGTGCCCGCGACGTGCGCGCCGAGGAGCTCGAGCCGGAGGAGCTCGCCGCCCTCGCCCGCGCCCTCGGCCGGTGACGGAGCGCGCGCACGCGAAGCTGAACCTGGCGCTCGTCGTCGGGCCCCTGCGCCCCGACGGCAGGCACGAGGTCGTCAGCGTCCTGCAGGCGATCGACCTGCACGACGACGTGGAGCTCGAGCCGGCGGGCACGCTCACGGTCGAGGGGTTCCCGCAGGACACGCTCGTGCGCGGCGCGCTCGCCGCGCTCGCCCGGCGGGCGGGTGTCCGGGCGGCCTGGCGGGTGCGGATCGAGAAGCGGATCCCGGTCGCCGGCGGGCTGGGCGGGGGAAGCTCGGACGCGGCCGCGGCGCTCCGGCTCGCCAACCGCCTCCTGCCCGAGCCCCTCCCCGGCGAGGAGCTGCACGCGCTCGCGGCCGAGCTCGGCGCCGACGTCCCCTTCTTCCTCCGCAGCGGCCCGCAGCTCGCCACGGGGAGCGGGACGGAGCTGGCGCCGCTCGAGCTTCCCACCGAGTACGCGGTCGCGCTCGTGCTGCCGGCCGGGGCGCGGAAGCCCTCGACGGCGCTCGTCTACCGCGAGTTCGACCTGCGCGGGGGCGCGGCCGGCTTCGCCCTGCGGGCCGAGCGCCTGCGCGCCGCCCTCGCCGGCGTCGTCCGCGCCGCCGACCTCGCCCGCCTCCCGCCGAACGACCTCGCCTCCTCCCCGCTCGCGGGCGAGCTGCGGAGGCGGGGCGCCTTCCGCGCCGACGTGACCGGAGCGGGCCCGGTCGTGTACGGCCTCTTCGAGCGCGCGGCGGACGCCGAGCGCGCGCTCGCGGGCCTTCCGGGCGCGGGCCGGACGTGGCTCGCCCGCCCCGTGGACGGCCGGTGACGCCGGCCGGGAGTGGCAAGATGGTCCTGCTCTGGGGCGTGGCCAAGCGGTAAGGCAGCGGGTTTTGGTCCCGCGATCCCAGGTTCGAATCCTGGCGCCCCAGCTCGATGGCGCGCACACGCGGTGAGAGGAGGCTGGGCGCCGTCGTCCTGGCGGCCGGGCTCGGCACGCGCATGCGTTCGCGGACGCCGAAGCACCTGCACCCGCTGCTCGGCCGGCGGATGGCCGACTGGGTGATCGCGGCGGCGCGGGCGGTCCCCGCCGACCCGGTCGTCGTCGTCACGAGCCCTGCGGGCGAGAAGGCGTTCGCCGGCGTCGAGGTGGCCGTGCAGGAGCGGCCGCTGGGGACGGGGGACGCGGTGCGGAGCGCGCGCGCCGCGCTCGAGGGGCGCGCCGACGACGTGCTCGTCCTCTCCGGGGACACGCCGCTCGTCACCCCGGAGCTCCTGCGCGAGCTCGTGGAGCGGCACCGCCGCGAGGGGGCGTGGGCGACCGTGCTCTCCTTCGAGCCGCCGGAGCCGGGCGACTACGGGCGCATCGTCCGCGACGGGGACGGCGGGCTCGCCGCGATCGTGGAGGCCCGCGACGCGAGCGAGGCCGAGCTCGCCCTGCGCGAGGTGAACGCCTCGATCTACGCCTTCCGCGGCGAGCGCCTCTGGCCCGTCCTCGAGCGGCTCCGCCCGCACAACGCGCAGGGCGAGCTGTACCTCACCGACTCGGTCGCGCTCCTCGTGCAGGAGGGCGGGCGGGTCGCCGTGCACAAGGGAGGAGACCCCGTGGAGCTGGAGGGCGTGAACACGAAGGCGGAGCTGGCCGCGCGGACGGCGGCGCTGCGCGACCGGATCAACGAGCGGCACATGCTGGCGGGGGTGACGATCGTCGACCCGGGCACGACCTGGATCGAGGCGGAGGTGGAGATCGAGCCGGACGCGGTGATCCACCCCTTCACCGTCCTCCGCGGCTCGACGTGCGTCCACGCGGGGGCGGAGATCGGCCCGCACGCGGTGCTCGTGGACGCCGTCGTCGGCGAGGGAGCGGTGGTCGGCCCCTTCTGCTACCTCCGCCCCGGCACCGTGCTCGGCGCGCGCGCCAAGGCGGGCGCGTTCGTGGAGATCAAGAACTCGCGGATCGGGGAGCGGACGAAGGTCCCGCACCTCTCCTACCTCGGCGACGCGGACGTCGGCGAGGGGACGAACATCGGCGCGGGCACGATCACCGCGAACCAGGACCACCACCGGCGCAAGCACCGGACGCTGATCGGCAGCAACGTCAGGACCGGCGTCGACAATACGCTTGTCGCCCCAGTGGCGATCGGCGACGACGCATGGATTGCAGCGGGCTCCGTGATCACCGAGGATGTGCCGCCGGGCGCCCTCGCGATCGCGCGCGCCCGGCAGGTGACGAAGGAAGGACGTGGTGGAAAGCGGCACGATTGAGCAGACGCTGCCCGGCCTCGAGCGCGAGGTCCCCCGGACCGGCGTGAGCCCCGGGCACGCCATCCCCCTGACGCCCCAGAAGCGGCTGATGGTCTTCTCCGGCCGCTCGCACCCCGAGCTCGCGGCGAGGATCGCCGAGCGGCTCGGCGTGGAGCTCGGCGAGGTCGAGCTGAAGACGTTCGCCAACGGCGAGACGTACGTCCGCTACTGCGAGTCGGTGCGGGGCGCGGACGTGTTCATCGTGCAGACCGGCTGCCGGCCCGTCGACCAGAACGTGATGGAGCTCGCCTTCATGATCCAGGCGGCGAAGCTCGCGTCCGCGAAGCGGATCACGGCCGTCGTCCCCTGGTTCCCCTACTCCCGCCAAGACCGGAAGGCGAAGCCGCGGGAGCCGATCTCGAGCCGGTTCCTCGCCGACATGCTGCAGATGGCCGGCGTCGACCGGGTCCTCACGATGGATCTGCACGCGGGGCAGATCCAGGGCTTCTTCACCATCCCGGTCGACCACATGACGGCGCTCCCCCTCTTCGCCAAGCACTTCCGCGACCTCGGCCTGACCGGGGAGGGCGTCGTCTCCGTCGCTCCCGACGCCGGCCGCGCGAAGCACGCGCTCCGGTTCGCGGAGAAGATCGACGCCGGGTTCGCGATCATGCACAAGACCCGACCCACGCACGAGCGCGTCGAGATGACGGAGATCACGGGCTCGGTGCGGGGCAAGATCGCCATCGTCGGCGACGACAACCTCTCCACGGGCAACACGCTCCTCGCCGGGGCCGCCGCGCTCAAGGAGGCGGGCGCCAAGGAGGTGTGGGTCTTCGTCACCCACGGGCTCTTCTCGGAAGGGGCGCTGGAGCGGTTCGCGCAGGCGGATCTCGCCGGCATCGTCGTCACCGACACGGTCCCCATCGATCGCCTGAAGGCGCCTCCCAACCTGACCGTGCTCACCGTCTCCGGCCTGCTCGCGGAGACGATCATGAACGTCTTCGCGGACGAGTCGGTCTCCGCCATCTTCGGCGGCGAGAACCAGCTCTTCTGAGGCTCAGGCTGCGGTCCCGGGCGCGCCCTGCCCGGGCGGAGGCGGGCCGCCGCTACAATCGCCCGCCGTGTCGGGCGACCGCATCAGGCTCGAGGTCCGCGAGCGCGCCGAGCTCGGCTCGCGCCGCGCACGCCGCCTGCGCAAGCAGGGGCTGATCCCCGGCGTCCTCTACGGGCGCGGCGCCTCCCGTCCGATCGTCGTCCCCGAGCGCGAGCTCCGGGAGGCGCTCACGGGGCCCTCCGGGATGCACGCCGTTCTCGACGTCGTCGTCGACGGGCAGAAGAAGGTGCACCCGTCCGTCCTCGCGGACTACCAGCGCGACCCGATCCGCGGCACGCTCACCCACATCGACCTGCGCGAGGTGCGGCTCGACCAGCCGATCCACGCGACGGTGGTCGTCCAGCTCGTGGGCGAGGCGCCCGGGGTCAAGGCCGGGGGCGTGCTCTCGCTCGTCACCCGCGAGCTCACCGTGGAGGCGCTCCCGTCCGACGTCCCCGAGCACGTCGACGTGGACGTGAGCGGCCTGCACGTCGGCGACACGCTCCGCCTCGAGGATCTGCCGCCCGTGCCGAACGTCCGCTTCCTCGACGATCCGCACGAGACCGTGATCGCGACGGTGACGACGCCGCGCGGGTACGTGGAGCTCGAGGAGGCGGAGGAGGCCGAGGCGGCCGAGGCGGCCGAGGCGGAGGCTCCCGCCGCGGCCGAGGAGGCGGAGGCCGGCGCGGCCGGGGAAGCGCCCGCCGAGGAGTAGCCCGTGCCGCTTCGCCGTCGGGGCGAGCGCGCCTCGACGCCCGACCTGCTCGTCGCGGGTCTCGGCAACCCCGGCCGGGAGCACGCCGCCGACCGGCACAACGTCGGCTGGATGGTCGTGGACGAGCTGGCGCGTCGCCACGGTTCCGGCTTCCGCTCGAAGTTCAGCGGGCGCCTCGCCGAGACGCGCATCGGAGAGTCGCGCGTGGCGCTCCTCAAGCCCGAGACCTACATGAACGAGTCCGGCCGCTCGATCGCGGCCGCCGCGCGCTTCTTCAAGGTGGAGCCCGCGCACGTGCTCGTCATCCACGACGACGTCGACCTGGAGGTGGGGCGGCTGCAGGCGAGGCTCGGCGGCGGGCTCGCCGGCCACAACGGGCTGCGCTCGATCGCGCAGGCGCTCGGCACGCGCGACTTCCTGCGCCTGCGGGTGGGCGTGGGGCGCCCGGGTCGGGGCGACCCGCGGGACGTCGCCGACTACGTGCTCTCGCCGTTCGCGCCCGAGGACGACGTCGACGCGATCGTGGCGCGGGCCGCGGACGCGGTCGAGTCCCTCCTCGCGGACGGGCTCGAAGCCACGCAGCAGCGCTTCAACTGATCCGTTGCAAGACCCACAGCTTCGCCGCCCTCTCGCGCGGCACTCGCCGGAAGCTCACGACGCAGAGCATCAACTCGCTGACCGATGCGCGGGTGGCCTTCTCCCAGAACGTGTCGACGGGCAACGGCGGCACCTTCTTCGGAGACTCGGGAGGACCGCACTTCGTCGGCGCTGGGGCGACCGAGACCCGCGTCACCGTCTCCGTCACCGTGACGGGCGACCGCTGGTGCCGGGCGACGGACAAGACGTACCGGCTCGACACGCCGCAGGCGAGGTCGTTCCTGGACGGCTTCGTCGCGGTTCCATAGGGGCTCGCGGCCGCGGGCGGGGCTCGGCCCCGCCCGCGAGCCCGCGTCTACGATGCGCGCCCGGGACACGGTTCCCGCCGAAGCCATGGACCCGCGCCGATCGCCGCTTCATTCGCTCGTGGAGGAGTTCGCGCGGAGCGAGCGCTTCCGCGCCTACCTGGCGCGCTTCCCGGCGCCCGCCCGCGTTTCCGAGCCCGCGCTCCCGCTCCTCCTCGCCGCCCTCCATCGGGCGCTCGCGCGGCCGCTCGTCTGCCTCTTCCCGGAGGACGAGCAGGCCAGGGACGCCGCCGAGGCCGCCGGCTGGTACGCGGGCGCGGAGGCCGTCGCCTTCCTCCCGGGGCGCGGCGTCCGCCCCGACTCCGGGCTCGCGCCGCCGCCCCACCTCGTCGGCGAGCGGGCGCGGGCGCTCGACGTTCTCGCGCGCGGCGGCCTCGTCTGCGCGTCCGCGCTCGCCCTCGCCGAGGGGATGCCGCCCCCCGAGGAGCGGCCCGCGCCCGTGCACCTCGCGACCGGGGCTGAGGTCGGCCTGGACGCGCTCGTGGAGTCGCTCGCGCTCGCGGGCTACGAGCGGGTGGAGCGCGTCGAGGAGCGCGGCCAGCTCGCCGTCCGCGGCGGTCTCGTCGACGTGTTCCCGAGCACGGGGCGCGAGCCGCTGCGGATCGAGCTCTTCGGCGACGAGGTCGAGCAGATCCGCGCGTTCTCGCCCTTCACCCAGCGCGCGTTGCGCCCGCTCGCGGAGGCCGTCGTCTACCCGGCGGCGGAGCGCCTCCCGGGCGAGCCGGGTCTCCCGCCCGAGCGTGGCTGGGACGAGGAGGAGGCGCGGCCCGCGGCCCCCCCGCGCCTCGTGCCCGTGCTCGAGCGCCCACCCGACCTCGTCTGGCAGGCGGACGACGTCCGCCGGGTCTGGCAGGAGGAGGGCGTCCCCGGGCTCGACCTCGCCGGCGCCGCCGACCTCGACCCCCTCCCCCGCGGGCAGGCGCACGCCTTCGAGGCGCAGCCGCCCGCGCTCGCCGCCCGCGGGCTCGCCGAGGCGGAGAGCGAGCTCGCCGCCCTCCTCCGCCGGGGCCGGCGCGTCGTCGTCACCTTCCCGCACCGGGGCGAGGCGCTGCGCACGCGGCGGCTCCTGCGCCGGCTCGAGGCGGAGGTGGACGTGGAGGAGCTGCGCCTGCCCCGCGAGCCGGGGCTCCGCTTCGTCGTCAGCCCCGCCCGCCGCGGCTTCGTCTGGCGCGAGCTCGGCGTCGCCCTCCTCCCCGACACGCAGGTCTTCCGCAAGCGCCCGCCGCGCGCGGACGCGCGCCTCGGCCGCGCCCTCCAGTCCTTCGCCGACCTGCGCAGCGGCGACTACGTCGTCCACGAGGACCACGGGATCGGCCGCCTCCTCGGCTTCGAGACGAAGGAGGTGGCCGGCGTCACCCGCGACTACCTGCACCTCGCCTTCCGCGGCGACGACCGCCTGTACGTCCCGCACGAGCAGCTGGCCAAGGTGAGCCGCTACCTGGGCGCGGACGGGCGGCCGCCCGCGCTCTCCAAGCTGGGCGGCAAGGCCTGGCAGAACCTGAAGAGCCGGGCGCGCGCGTCCGTCCGCGAGCTCGCCGGCGAACTCCTCTCCCTCTACGCGCGGCGCCAGCAGGCGCCAGGCTTCGCCTTCGACCTCTCGAGCGACTGGCTGGAGCGGCTCGAGGCCGGCTTCCCCTACCGGGAGACGGAGGACCAGCTGCAGGCGATCGAGGCCGTCAAGGCCGACCTGGAGGCGCCCCGCCCCATGGACCGGCTCGTCTGCGGCGACGTCGGCTTCGGCAAGACGGAGGTCGCCGTGCGCGCCGCCTTCGCCGCCGCCGTCAACGGCAAGCAGACGCTCCTCCTCTGCCCGACGACGATCCTCGCCGAGCAGCACTGGAACACCTTTCGCGAGCGCTACCGCGACTTCCCGATCCGGGTGGAGATGGTCTCACGCTTCCGCACGCCCGCCGAGACCCGCGCCGTGCTCGCCGACTTCGCGGAGGGCAAGGTGGACGTGCTCATCGGCACCCACCGCATCCTCTCCCGGGACGTCATCCCGCGGAACCTCGGCCTCGTCGTCCTCGACGAGGAGCAGCGCTTCGGGGTGCGCCAGAAGGAGCTGCTCCGCGCGCTCCGCCTCGAGGTGGACGTGCTCGCCCTCTCCGCCACCCCCATCCCGCGCAGCCTGCACATGTCGCTCTCCGGTCTGCGCGACATCTCCATCATCGAGACCCCGCCCCAGGGGCGGCGGCCGATCCGCACCACCGTCGGCGAGTACGACGAGGAGCTGATCCGGGCCGCCCTCGAGCGCGAGCACGCGCGCGGCGGCCAGTCCTTCTACCTGCACAACCGGGTGGAGACGATCGAGGAGGCGGCGGCCAGGCTGCGCGAGCTCTGCCCCGGCCTGCGCGTCCTCGTCGCCCACGGGCAGATGCCGGAGCGCGAGCTCGAGGAGCGGATGCACGCCTTCCTCGCCGGCGACGCGGACGTGCTCGTCTCCACCACGATCATCGAGTCCGGGATCGACATCCCCCAGGCGAACACGCTCGTCGTCGAGCGCGCGGACACGCTCGGGCTCGCCCAGCTCTACCAGCTCCGCGGCCGGGTCGGGCGCTCGGACGTGACCGCGTACGCGTACCTGCTCTACCCCTCCGCCTCCGAGCTCACCCCCGAGGCGCGCGCCCGGCTCGCCACGCTCGCCGACCACACGGAGCTCGGCGCCGGCTTCCAGATCGCCATGCGCGACCTGGAGATCCGCGGCGCCGGCGACCTGCTCGGACCGGAGCAGTCGGGGCACGTGGCCGCGCTCGGCTTCGAGCTGTACGTGGAGATGCTGAACGAGGCGGTCGCCGAGCTCTCCGGCCAGCGCCGCGTCGCGGTCCGCCCGGTGCGGGTGGAGGCGCGCGTGGACGCGTACGTGCCCGCCTCCTACGTCGCGGCGGAGGCGCTCAAGATCGACCTGCACCGGCGGATCGCGCTCGCCGAGGACGAGGACGAGCTGCGCGAGCTGCGGGCGGCGACCGAGGACCGCTACGGGCCGCTGCCGGAGCCGGTCGCCAACCTGTTCGCGATCCAGGAGGCGAAGCTGAAGCTGGCGCGCCTCGGCGCCGACTACCTCGTCTACCGCGGCGGCCGCGCCACGGTGGGGCCGCTCGCGCTCGGCTCGCTCGAGGTGCGCGCGCTGCGGCAGGCCTTCCCGACCGCGATCTACGCGACCCAGAGGCGGGAGGTCTCCCTGCGCGTCCAGACCCTCGAGGAGGCGCTCGCCCTGCCCGATGCTATCGTCCAGGCCCGGCTGGCCGCCTGACCGCGGCCGGTGTCGCGGGCGGCGGGGCCGCCCGCCGTTCGACGAGACAACCCGCGCCCACCACCCCCTCGGCTATAAGGGACACGCCGTGACGAAGGCCGCCCTCACCGCGCTCGCCGCGCTCGCGGCGGCTGCGGCCGCCCTCCTCCTCGCCGCCTGCGGCGGCGCCGCCGACGTGCCCGCGGGCGCGGTCGCCGTCGTGGACGGGGAGGCGATCCCGCGCAGCGAGCTCGACGAGCTCATCGAGCGCGCGAAACGGGCCTACAAGGCGCAGAAGCAGGAGTTTCCGAAGGCCGGCTCCCCCGAGTACCGCAACCTGCAGGCCCAGTACGTCGCCTTCCTCGTCCAGCGCGAGCAGTTCGAGCAGGAGGCCGAGGAGCTCGGGGTCGAGGTCACGGAGAAGGACGTGGACAAGGCGGTCGCCGAGTTCGTGAAGAGCCGCTTCGACGGGGACCGGGGCGAGTACCGGAAGGCGCTCGCGGCGCAGGGCTTCACCGAGGAGCAGTTCCGGGACACGCTCCGCACCTCCGTGCTCTCCCAGAAGATCTTCGAGGCCGTCACGAAGGACGTGCAGGTCACCGAGCAGGAGATCCTCACGTATTACACGGAGAACATCTCCACCTACCGGACGCCGGAGTCGCGCGACGTCCGCCACATCCTGATCGCGGAGAAGGGGAAGGACGGGAAGGTCGACTTCGCCGGGAGCAGGCGGCTCGCCGAGCAGGTGTACGCGCAGCTGCGCGCGGGCGCCGACTTCGCGGAGCTGGCCAGGAAGCGCTCGGACGACCCGGGCTCGCGCGAGCAGGGCGGCAAGCTGACGATCTCGCGCGGGCAGACCGTGCCCGCGTTCGACAAGGTCTCCTTCGAGCTGAAGACGGGCGCGATCTCGAGGCCGGTGAAGACCGAGTACGGCTACCACATCATCCAGGCGCTCTCCCCGGTGCGGAAGGCGAAGACCACGCCGCTCGACAAGGTGCGCGAGTCGATCCGCGCCACCCTCCTCCAGCAGAAGCGCAACGAGGCGATGAACGAGTGGGTGGAGAGGCTGCGCAAGAAGTACGAGGACAAGGTCAGCTACGCCAAGGGCCTCGAGCCGCCCCCGCTCCCCGAGGAGACGGAGACGGCGACCGAGACCCAGTAGGTTCCCGCCCATGCCGCTCGCGGACGCGCTCCTCGAGCTCCACGACCTGACGCGCCGTCTGCGTCGCGAGTGCCCCTGGGACCGGGAGCAGACGCCGCGCACGATCGTCCCCTACACCGTGGAGGAGGCGTACGAGGTCGCGGACGCCGCGCTCGCCGGCGACGACGAGGCGCTGCGCGGCGAGCTCGGCGACCTGCTCTTCCAGGTCCTCTTCCTCGCCCTCCTCCTCGAGGAGCGGGGGCGGGGGAGCCTGGAGGAGATCGCGCGCGAGACGCAGGCGAAGCTCGTCCGCCGCCACCCGCACGTGTTCGGCGGCGCGGAGGCGGCGAGCCCGGGCGCCGTCCGCCGGCGCTGGGAGGAGATCAAGAGCGCCGAGGACGGGCGGGAGGGGCTCTTCCACCACCTGCCGGAGGCGCTCCCCGCCCTCCTCTACGCCCGCAAGGCGCAGCGGCGGGCGGCGGCGGCCGGCTACGACTGGCCCGACGCCCAGGGGCCGCTCGAGAAGCTGGCGGAGGAGCTGGCCGAGCTCCGCGCCGCCGTCGCGGAGGCGGGCGAGCCGCGCCCGGAGACCGAGCCGGACGAGCGCGTCGCGCACGAGGTGGGCGACCTCCTCTTCAGCGCCGTCAACGCGGCTCGGCGGCTGAACGTGGATCCCGAGCTCGCGCTGCGGGAGGCGACGCGCCGCTTCGTGCGGCGGGTGGAGCGGGCGGCGGAGCTCGCGGCCGGAGAGGGGGCCGACTGGCGCGCGCTCGACCTGGAGGCGCAGGACCGCTACTACGAGCGCGCCAAGCGCCGAGCGTGAGCGCGATCGTCGACGTCCGCGCCCGCCAGATCCTCGACTCGCGGGGCAACCCGACGGTGGAGGTGGACGTGCGGCTCGCCTCCGGGGCGTTCGGGCGGGCGGCCGTCCCCTCCGGCGCCTCCACCGGGGAGCACGAGGCGGTCGAGCTGCGCGACGGCGACCCCGCCCTCTACCTGGGCCGGGGCGTCCAGCGGGCCGTCGCCAACGTGAACGGGGAGATCGCGCAGGCGGTGCGGGGGCTGGAGGCGGCCGACCAGCGCGCCCTCGACGCCCGCCTCGTGGAGCTCGACGGCACGCGAAACAAGTCGCGGCTGGGCGCGAACGCGATCCTCGGCTGCTCCCTGGCCGCGGCCAAGGCGGCGGCCGCCGAGGCCGGCCTCCCCCTCTACCGCTACCTGGGCGGGGCGGAGGCGCGCACGCTCCCCGTCCCGCTCATGAACGTGATCAACGGCGGCGCGCACGCGCAGAACCGGCTCGACCTGCAGGAGTTCATGGTCGTCCCCGCGGGCGCGGACACGTTCGCGGAGGCGCTCCGCATCGGGGCCGAGGTCTTCCACCATCTGAAGGCCCTCCTGCACGAGCGGGGCCTCGCCACCGCCGTCGGCGACGAAGGCGGGTTCGCCCCCGACCTGGAGTCCACCGAGCAGGCGCTCGAGGCCATCCTGGAGGCGGCGCGCCGCGCCGGGCATCGCGACCGGGTGGCGGTCGCGCTGGACGCGGCCGCCAGCGAGCTCCACCGCGACGGCCGCTACGAGCTGCCGGGCGAGGGCCGCTCCCTGGAGGCGGAGGGGCTGATCGCCCTCTACGAGGGCCTCGCCCGCCGCTTCCCGCTCGTCTCGCTCGAGGACGGCTTGGACGAGAACGCCTGGGCGGACTGGCGCCGGCTCACCGAGCGGCTGGGGGAGAGGGTGCAGCTCGTCGGAGACGACCTCTTCGTCACGAACGCAGAGTTCCTGCGGCGCGGGATCGCGGAGGGGGTGGGGAACGCGATCCTCGTCAAGGTGAACCAGATCGGGACGCTGACGGAGGCGCTGGACGTGATCGAGCTGGCCCGCTCCGCGGGCTATGCGACGGTGATCTCCCACCGCTCGGGCGAGACCGAGGACACCACCATCGCCGACCTCGCGGTCGCCGTGAACGCGGGCCAGATCAAGACCGGGGCGCCCTCCCGCTCCGACCGGGTGGCGAAGTACAACCGCCTGCTCCGGATCGAGGAGGAGCTGGGCGGCGAGGCGCGCTACCCGGGCTGGGGCGCCTTTCCCCGCGCCCGCTAGCCTCACCCTGAGAGTGGCCGCCCGAGCGCGCAGGACGAAGATCGTGGCCACGATCGGCCCCGCCTCGTCGAGCGAGGAGATGCTCGCCCGTCTGATCGAGGCCGGCATCGACGGGGCGCGGCTCAACTTCTCGCACGGCACGCAGGAGGAGCACGCGGCGAACGCGCGCGCGGTCCGGGCCGCCCAGGAGGCGGCCGGGCGGCCGCTCGCGCTCATCGCCGACCTGCAGGGGCCGAAGCTGCGGGTCGGGGAGATGCCGCGGCCGGTCGTGCTCCTGCCCGGCGACGCGGTCGTGATCGCCGGGGAGGACTCGGCGCGCCCGGACGACGTGCCCGTCTCCCCCTCCGTCGTCGGCTCCGTGCTCCGCCCGGGCCACGACGTCCTGATCGCGGACGGGCTCGTCCACCTGCGCGTCGAGCGCGTGGAAAGCGGGCGGGCGCTCTGCCGCGCGGTCACGGGCGGCGCCGTGGAGGAGCACAAGGGCGTGAACGTCCCCGGGGTCGCTTTGCCCGTGCCCTCCCTGACCGCCAAGGACCTCTCCGACCTGGAGGTGGCCGTCGAGGCCGGCGTCGACTACGTCGCCCAGTCCTTCGTCCGCTCCCGCGCGGACGTGGCCGAGCTGCGGGCGAAGCTGGAGGAGGCGGGCTCGGAGGCGTGGGTGATCGCGAAGATCGAGCTCAAGGAGGCGGTCGCCGCTTTGGACGAGATCCTGGACGAGGCGGACGCGGTGATGATCGCCCGCGGCGACCTGGGGGTGGAGCTGGGCGTGGCCGAGGTGCCGCTGACGCAGAAGCGGATCATCCTCGCCGCCCTCGAGCGAGGGAAGCCGGCGATCACCGCCACCCAGATGCTGGAGACGATGGTCAGCCGCCCGGAGCCGACGCGGGCCGAGGCCTCCGACGTCGCGAACGCGATCCTCGACGGCACCTCCGCCGTCATGCTCTCCGCCGAGACGGCGGTGGGCGCCTACCCGCTGGAGGCGGTGCGCACGATGGACACGATCGCCTGCGCCGTGGAGCCGAGCCTCGGCTACCGCCACCAGCTCCCCGCCGCGGCCGAGAGCCCGACCGTGGGTCGGGCCATGTCGAACGCCGCCTGCGACCTGGCGGAGGCCCTCTCCGCGAAGGCGATCCTCGTTCCCACCTTCACTGGCCGCACCGCCTCCGCCGTCGCCAGGCTGCGCCCGCAGCGGCCGATCGTCGCCCTCACCCACGTCCGCGTCTCCCTGCAGCACATGGCGCTCGAGTGGGGGGTGACGCCGGTGGAGATCCCCGAGTCGCGCGACGTCGAGGACCTGTGGCGGAACTCGCTCGAGGCCGCCCGCCGGGCGGGCATCGTGGAGGCGGGCGACCGGGTCGTCTTGACCGCGGGCACCGCGGTCAACATCCCCGGCTCGACGAACGTGATCAAGGTGGACGTCGCCTGACGCGGCGCGGCCCGGGCGCACGCCCCGGGCCGCGGGCGCGCCACGCCCGCTCGCGCGGCAGGGAGCGCCCGGCGCG
>DATLYP010000120.1:0-28247 GCA_035574655.1 Gaiellaceae bacterium | reverse complement strand
GCCCGCGCCGAAGGGCCGCGGCACGGCGGCCGAGCCCGGCGACGAGCTGCCCGAGGACACGGGCTGGATGCGCGGCCTCTCCAGCCGGCTCAGCGCGTACAGCCTGACCGAGGACGAGCGCCCGGCGGAGGAGCCGGACGGCCGCGGCGAGCCGGCGCCCTGAGAGGAGGGGCGCGCGGGCGGCGGCGCGCGGCGGGAGCCTCGACGCGGTGCCCGACCAGGCGACCGTG
This sequence comes from Gaiellaceae bacterium, assembly GCA_035574655.1. GTDB lineage: Bacteria > Actinomycetota > Thermoleophilia > Gaiellales > Gaiellaceae > GMQP-bins7. The sequence continues at coordinate 28,017 of DATLYP010000120.1, read as the reverse complement.
AGCCTGCTCCGCTGGCTGCGTCGGCAGCTCCGGCAGCCCACGCCGCTCCGCGAGCACCTGGAGGCGGCGGTCGAGAACGACGACCCGCAGGAGGCGCGCCGCCTGCTCGCCCGGGCGCCCTTCACCGACGCCCAGCGCCGCCACCTGGAGGGGCTTCTTGCGCGCTGGGAGGAGGCCCGCGGGCGCCGCTGAGCGCGCCCCGTCCGTCCTTGCAGACAGGCGCCGGCTGCGCGAAGCTCGCCCTCGTGAACGGCGGGGCGCGCTTCGCGGACGGGGTCCGCTACCGGATCGAGATCCCCTCGGTCGAGGGCCCCGAGGTCTTGCGCGCCGTCCTCGAGGAGGCGGAGCGGCGGGGCGTGCCCGTGCGCCGCGTCTCCCAGGGGAGCGGCGTCTGGATGCTCACGGACGCGGAGATCCGCGAGATGGCCGAGCTCGGCGCCGCGGCGGGGGTCGAGGTCTCGCTCTTCCTCGGCCCGCGGGGCGCCTGGGACCCGGGCGGGCAGTCGTTCGCGACCGCGGCCGCGGCCGGGGTCGCCCGGGGCGCGGCCGGGGTCGCGGCCTGCCTCGCCGAGGTGCGGCGCGGGCTCGCGCTCGGCATCCGCTCCTTCCTCGTCGCGGACGTCGGCGTCCTCGCCGTCCTCGGCCGCATGCGCAGCGGAGGGGAGCTGCCCGCGTCGCTCGTCCTCAAGACGTCGGTGCTGCTGCCGTGCGCGAACCCGCCCACGGCGCGGGCGCTCGAGCAGCTCGGCGCGACCACGATCAACGTCGCCACCGACCTCTCCCCCGCCGAGCTCGGCGAGCTGCGCGCCGCCTGCTCGGCCCCGCTCGACGTGTACGTCGAGGTCCCCGACGACCAAGGCGGGTTCGTCCGCTTCTACGAGGTGCCGGCGATGATCCGGGCCGCCGCGCCCCTGTACGTCAAGCTCGGCCTCCGCAACGCGCCCGCCATCTACCCCTCGGGCCTCCACCTCGAGGAGCTGGCGGTCAAGCTCGGCCGGGAGCGCGTCCGCCGCGCGGAGCTCGTCCTGCGCCTGCTCAGCGAGCAGGCGCCCGACCTGGTGGAGGGGCGAGGCGCCGAGCGTCCGGCCGACCTCGGGATCCCGGAGCCGTGAGTGACCGCGTCGCCGCCCTCTACACGGCCGCGCTCGCCGAGGGGCCGCGCCGTCTACGCGGGCGAGCACGACGTCTCCGCGCACCTGGGCGAGCTCTCCGCCGCCTCGCTGCAGGCGCGCGGCGTCCCGGGCTGCGTGCTCGACGGCGGCTGCCGCGACGTCCGCTTCATCGTCAGAACCGGCTTCCCCGTCTCCTCCCGCTTCGGCTACCGGCGCGGGCGGGCGGTGGGGTTCCAGGCGGGCTCGGCGTCGTTGTTGCGGCCGTCCGTGAGGACGCGCTCCCGCCCCTGCGCGTCGATGGTGACGATCGCGCCCCCGCGCACGAAGGCGATCGTGGAGCCGTCCGGCGACCAGGCGGGCTCGAACGCGTCCTCGCCGGAGCGGGTCACGCGGCGCAGCCCGCTCCCGTCCGCGCGGATGCGGTAGATCTCGGAGCGGTGGCTGCCCGGGTTGGAGGAGAAGGCGAGCCAGCGCCCGTCCGGCGACCAGGCGGGGGAGAGGCTCCCCGCCCGGAGGCGGGTGAGCTGCCGCCGCCCGGAGCCGTCCGGACGCACGAGCCAGAGCTCCGCGATCCGCAGCTCGGGCTGGCGGCGCACGAAGGCGATCCAGCGCCCGTCCGGCGACCAGGCGGGGTGGATCTCCTGCGCGGGGTCGGAGGTGACCCGGCGCACGCCGCTCCCGTCCGCGCGCGCCACGTAGATGTCCCCCCGGTCGCCGCGCTCGAAGGCGATCCAGCGCCCGTCCGGCGACCAGCTCGGCTGGCTCTCGTCCTCGCCGGTCGCGGCCAGCGGGCGCGTGCCCGTGCCGTCCGCGTCCATGACGAACACGTCGAACGTCCCCCGCCGCTTGCTCGCGAACGCGATCCGGCGCCCGTCCGGCGACCAGGCGGGGTCGACCTGGAAGAACACGCGCTCCGGGGAGAGGCCCGGCGGGCGGGCGGGCGCGCGCGGCGTCAGCCGGACCTCGCCGCTCCCGTCCGCGCGCATGCCGTAGATCGCGTAGCGGCCGTCCCGCGAGCTGACGAAGACGAGGTCGGGGGCGCGCGCAGGAAAGGCGAGCGAGCTCGAGCCGAGCTGCGTCACGGCCGCCGCGACGCCCGCGGCGAGAAGCAGACGCGCGCCCATGGGGCACGCAGATGGTACGGCTCCGCGCCCGCCGGCACCAGCTACGGCGCGCCCGCGGGGAGGCGCGGGTTCCACGCGGGCGAGGAGTCGTTGTGCTTCGGGTCGGTGAGCTCCTCCTCCTCCTCCTCCTCCTCCTCCTCGCCGGCGAGCGTGAGGAGCGCGATCGCGCCCCCGCGGGAGAAGGCGAGCGCCCGCCCGTCGGGCGACCAGGCGGGCTCGAAGGCGTCCTCCCCCGTGCGCGTCAGGCGGCGCACGTCCGCCCGGGTGAACGGCCGGCCGGGACGGCCCTGCCCGAGCGCGAGCACGTACACGTCGAAGAAGGGCCCGGCGGCGTCGGAGGAGAAGGCGATCCGACGGCCGTCCGGCGACCAGGCCGGGTGGAGGCAGCGCGCGCGGAGGGCGGTCAGGGGACGGGCCCCGGAGCCGTCCGGGCGCATCAGCCACAGCTCCTGCCGCTCCTCCCCCGGCTCCCGGCGGACGTACGCGATCCAGCGCCCGTCCGGGGACCAGGCGGGCTCCGACTCGCTCGCCTCCGCCCCCGTCAGCCTGCGCGCCCCGCGCCCGTCCGGGCGGACGACCCAGATGTCGCTCTCGTCGCGCTCGAACGCGATCAGGCGGCCGTCCGGCGACCAGGCCGGGTGCTGGTCGCGCGCCCGCCCCGAGGTCAGGCGGCGCGTCCCCGTCCCGTCCGCCCGCATCACGTAGAGGTCGAAGGTGCCGGCGCGCCGGCTGGCGAACGCGATCCGGCGCCCGTCCGGCGACCAGGCGGGGTCGAGCTGGAACCAGAGCCCGGCGAGGGTCGCCGGGTCGCCGCGCTCCTCGCTCAGCCGCGTCTGGGCGCTCCCGTCCGCGTTCATGGCAAAGAGCGCGTAGTCACCGTCCCGCGTGGAGACGAAGACGAGGTCCGGGCGCGGCTCGGCCGAGCCCCCGCAGCCCGCGAGGGCGAGGGCGAGCAGCGCGCCGAGGGCGAGGCGGGTCACGCGGCGGCTGGGCTCAGCGCGCGACGGGCTCGACGCCCAGGAAGCGCCGCTGCTTCTCCGTGTCCCGCTCCAGCTCGGCCGCGGTCGTCTCGAGCGCGATCTCCCCGCCCACCATGACGAGCTGGCGCTCGGCGACCGAGGCGGCCACGTCCAGCTTCTGCTCGATGAGCAGGATCGCGAGGCCCTCCTCGACCAGCCGGCGCAGCGTGTCCACGAGCGTGTCGATCACCGCCGGCGCGAGCCCCTCGGAGGGCTCGTCCATGATCAGCAGCGTGGGGTTGCCGACGAGGGCCCGGCCGATGGCGAGCATCTGCTGCTCCCCGCCCGAGAGCTCCGCGCCCCCGTTCCGGCGGCGCTCGCCGAGGCGCGGGAAGAGCTCGTACACCCGTTCCCTCGTCCACCCCCCGGCCCGCCCGTCCCGGGCGGCGATGCGCAGGTGCTCGTCCACCGTCAGCGAGGGGAAGAGTCGGCGCCCCTGCGGCACGTAGCCGAGGCCGCGGCGGGCGATCCGATGCGAGGGCGCGCCGAGCAGCTCCTCCCCCTCGAAGCGGACCGAGCCCGCCGCCCGGGGCGGGGTGAAGCCCATGATCGCCGCGCACAGCGTCGTCTTGCCCATGCCGTTGCGGCCGACGATCGCCACCGGCTCCCGCCCCATCGAGAAGGACACGTCGTGCAGGACGTGCGCGCTCCCGTAGAACGCGTTCAGCCGCTCGACGGCGAGCAGCGGCGGGGAAGCGGGGGCGGCGCCCTCAGCCATGCGCGTAATGGTGCCGGCCCAGGTACAGGTCGTGGACGAGCTGGTTGGCGCGGATCTCCTCCGGCGTCCCCTCGACCACCACCCGGCCGTCGTGCATCATCGTCACCCGCTCGACGACGGCGAGGGCGACGTCCATGTCGTGCTCGATGAGGATCAGCGTGATCTCGGGATCGAGCCCGAGCAGAAGCTCGGTCAGCAGCTGGCGCTCCCCGCGCGAGAGCCCGGACGCGGGCTCGTCGAGCATCAGCACGCGCGGCTCGGCGGCGAGCGCCATCGCGAGGGCGACCTGCCGGTGCTCGCCGTGGGAGAGGGAGCCGACGAGCTCGCCCAGCTTATGGTCGATCGCCACCCGCCGCGCCGCCTCCCGCGCCCGCTCCCGCAGCTCGCCGTCCTTCGCCGGCAGCACGACCGGCCGCAGGTGGCCGCCGCGGACGCCGAGGATGGCGAGGTAGATCGAGTCCTCGACCGTCAGGCCGAGCAGCATCCGCGACTGCTGGTACGTGCGCGCCAGCCCGAGCCGCGCCCGCTTGCGCGCCGGCATGCGCGTCACGTCCTGCCCGAACAGCTCCACCGTGCCCGTGGAGGCGGCGAGGTCGCCGGAGATGACGTTGAAGAGCGTCGTCTTCCCGGCCCCGTTCGGGCCGAGGATGGCGCGCCGCTCGCCGTGCGCGACGTCGAGGTCGACGTCGCGCACGGCGACGAGCCCGCCGAAGCGCCGGCCGACCCCCCGCAGGCGGAGGGTCGGCTCGGCGCGCTCGACGGCTGCTGCTTCCACCGGCCTAGCGGATGACCTGGTTCGTCAGGACCCCGTTGCGGACGACCCGGATCTTGCCCTGCCAGGGCAGGCTCTTCTTCACGCAGGGCGGCTGCGTCCGTCCGGGCGGCGGGCTCGTCGGCTTGAAGAGGCCGCCGAAGGACTGATCGACGTTCGGCACGTAGCCGACGACCGCAGGCCCGATGGAGCCGTCCGGGTTGCGGACGATCTGCAGCGGGTACTGGTCCTGGATCGCCTGCCGCCGGGCGTCGAGGTGCACGTAGCCGCCGTCGGACACCTCGTAGCCGGACTTGAGCCGGCGCGGCATGGCCCGCTGCAGGGCGGCGCCGACCTGGCCCTTGGACGCGTTCAGGCCCTGCACGAGCGCCCACGCGGCGTTGTAGTAGTTGTAGACGAAGCCGTCCGCGGCCGGCAGCTTCGGGTACCACTTCTTGATCACGGCCTCGTAGGCGCGCGCCTGCTTCGTCTTCAGGCCCGGCGCCGTGCCGAAGCCGCCGAGGTAGGCGCCCACGACCTTCGGCGCGACCTCCTTGTCCGCGCCGAGGAACGCGAAGAAGAGGTTCCCCGCGTGCTGCTTCGGGTCGAGGCGGCCGTAGGCCTGCTCGAACGCCTTCAGGCTCGCCCCGGTGCCGGTGCCGCCGACGACCCAGAAGTAGCCGTCGACCGTGCCCGGGCGCGGCAGCTGCCGGATGTAGGAGGCGTAGTCGGTCGTGTTCAGCGGCGGGAAGACCCGCTTCGTGATCCGGCCGCCGATCGCGCAGAAGTCGGCGATGATGCCGGCCGAGGACGTCCAGCCGAAGCTGTAGTCGTCCATGATGATCGCGGCCGTCCGCCACCCGAGCCGCTTGTAGACGATCTCGCCCAGCCCCGCGTTCCACTGGGCGCCGTCGCCGTGGTAGCGGAACATGTTCTTGGGCGCGATCTGCAGCGTCGGGTCCTGCGAGCCCGCGGTGCCGATGATGAACGTCTTCGTCGGGTGGGCCTTCGCGTAGTTCGCGACGGCGACCGCCTCGTCGCCGGAGAGCGGCCCGACCATGACGTCGGCGCGCAGCTGCTCCATCAGCCGCCGCGTCTCGCGGAGGGCGGTCGGGGCGGTGTCGTCGCCGCAGCCGTAGCCGACGATGCGGACGTCCTTCCCGCCCGCCCGGACGCCGGTCATCCCGGCCGAGGGCTTGTTGCGGTTCTTCGGCTTGCCGCCGGCGTACTGGGCGAAGGCGGCCTGCGCCCCGCCGATGTCGAGCTCGTAGCCGAACGCGAAGGCGCCCTTGCAGTCGGTCATGATCGCGACCCGCACGACGTTCGCCTGCGAGGAGGCGGCGAGCGAGCCGGAGACCGACACGAGCGCTAAGGCCGCGAGTGCGGCGAGCGGAAGCACGAGCTTCCGGCTACGCAGTCGCTTCATGTCATCCCTCCTCCGTTCGTTCCATGGACACAAGACCTGCTGGAGACTCGGATCCGTTGCTGACCGTTCGTCCCGTCCAACCCCCTTTCACGACGCGCCGGCCTTCTCCGGGGTCACGGGCCGTGCGACCGTCGCGACGTCGGTGGTGCCGCCGCCGCGCCGGCCGAGGGAGCGCCAGAGGCGGTCCCAGAGGCCCATGAGGCCGTCCGGAGAGACGACCACGATGACGAGGAAGATGAGCCCGATGATCGTGTTGAAGCTGCCCCCCACGAGCGGCAGCTCCACGTCCCGGACGTAGTTGTTGATGAGGATGAAGGCGAAGGCGCCCACGAACGCGCCCTCGATGCGGGCGAGCCCGCCGATCACGCACATGACGAGGAGCTCGATCGTCGCCCCGATGCCGATGTTCCCGGGCGCGATCTGCCCGTCCCACCAGACGAGTAGGACGCCCCCAAGCGCGGCCACGAAGGCGGCGAAGCCGAAGGCGAGCGCCCGGTGCAGCGGGACGTTGTAGCCGAGCGAGGCCATGCGCACCGGGTCGTCCCGGATCCCCTGCAGGGCGAGCCCGAAGGGCGTGCGCACGAGGTAGCGGAGGAGGGCGTAGGCCGCGAGCGCGGTGCCGAGGGCGATGTAGTAGAGCTTGTCCGGGTGCCCGACGATCTCCCCGACGAAGCCGGGCGTGTACTGGTTGATGCCGGCGATCGGGGAGAAGCCGCCGAACTGCGTGACCTGCCCGAAGAAGTAGTTGGCGATCACCGCGTAGGTGAGCGTCAGCATCAGGAAGTAGATGCCGAGGCTGCGGGAGGCGACGGCCCCGAACACGAGCCCGATCAGCGTCGTCCCGAGCACGGCGAGCACGAGCGCGAGCGTGGGGTCCCAGCCCAGGGTCAACCCCTTCGTCTCCCCGCCCGGGATGCGCTGCGTGACCATGTTCCCGAGCAGGTAGCCGCAGATGCCCATGAGCGCGGTCTGGGCGAGCGAGATCATGCCCCCGTACGCGTAGAGGAAGATCAGGCTGAGCGCGACGACGCCGAAGACGAACGTCTGGGTGAGGATCGTGCTCACCCAGAAGTCGTTGAACACGGCCGGGCCGGCCAGGGCGAGGACGAGGACGGCGGCGGCGATCCCCCGCTCCGTGAGCGTCTTCGGGGCGAGCGACAGGCCGAGGGGAGCGGCGCGGCTCATCCGGCCCTCCCGAAGAGGCCCTGCGGGCGGAAGGCGAGCACGAGCGCGAGCAGGGCGAAGGTGAGCACGATCGAGTACTGGGTGCAGCAGTCGTCGCCGATCAGCGGCAGGTAGGCGGCGGAGAAGGTGAGCACAAGCGCGTACAGCAGCGAGCCGGCGGCGGCGCCGAGCAGCGAGCCCATCCCGCCCACGATCACCACGACGAGCGAGTTCAGGAGCCACTGCGTGTCCTGGCCGGAGGAGATGTTGCCCTGCGAGGAGCCGACGACGGCGCCGAGCGCGGCCAGACCCGCGCCGACGACGAACGCGATCGCGAACGTCTTCTGGATGTCGATGCCGAGCGCGGAGGTCATCTGCCGGTCGTCGACACCCGCCCGGATCACCATCCCCGTCTTCGTCCGGTAGAGCCAGAGCCAGAGCGCGGCCCCCACCGCGACCCCGAGCGCGAGCATCACCAGCCGCGCGAGCGAGTACTGGACGTTCCAGACGTGCAGGTCGAGCAGCCTGTCCGTCCACCCGGGCCAGGTCATGCTCACCGCGTTCCCCCCGAAGCGGACGGCGCCCTCCGGGACGTGGCGGGGGAAGTGGGCGATCACCTGGTCGGCGACGATCACGGAGACGGCGATCGTGATCAGGGCCTGCCGCAGGTCCTGCCCCTGGTTCCAGCGCAGGAGCAGCTGCTGCACGACGAGCCCGATCGCGGCCACGGAGACGAAGGCGACGAGCAGGGGCAGCACCCACTCCCAGGTGTTCACCTCCGCGCCAGGGATCGAGAACCCCTGCCCCGTCATCTCCTGCTGCAGCTCGTAGGCGATGTAGCCGCCGAGCAGGTAGAAGGAGCCGTGGGCCATGTTCACGACCCGCATGAGCCCGAAGATGAGGGAGAAGCCGCTCGCGACGATGAAGAGCAGGCCGGCGAAGGTGACCGCGTCGAGGAGCACGGTCAGGAAGGAGCCGGGATCGTGGAGCGCGGAGCCGAAGGAGGTCGTGCGCCAGTCGCCGAGCCCGGTCTCCGGGGGCGGCTCGGCGATGAGGAGCACGTACAGGACCGCGAACACCACGAGCCCAGCGGCGACGAGCCTGGGCGCGAGCCGGCCGATGCCTCCCTCACGGAGCCTCTCCACCACGGGCGACCGCGAAGCTACCAACCCGGGTGGGGAGTTTCAACGGGAATGCTCGATAATCGATTTCTTCGCCGGGCAGGGCGCCGCCTCTAGACTCCCTCTCGACGGCTGAGAGCACGCATCGCCCCGAGGAGGAACGATGGCGGACACGTACAGGGCGGTCATTCCCTACGAGTCGCTCGACCCGCTGACGATCGGGTCGGCGGGGGACGAGGGCAAGGTCTCCCGGGAGACGCTCGAGCTCGAGATCCCGAAGGCGAACTTGTTGGCGGCGATCTACCCGGAGGAGCCGGAGCCGGTGCCGGACGCGACCGAGGCCGCGCGCGCCGCGCTCGAGTCGCCCGTGTCCGGGCCCCCCTTCTCCGAGCTCGTCGCCTCGGCGACCCGCGTCTGCGTGATCGTCGACAACCAGTTCCGGCCGACCCCGCAGTCGCGGCTGCTCCCGCCCGTGCTCGACGCGATCGAGGCGGCGGGCAGGGAGGCGGTCGTCGTCTGCGCGAACGGGAAGGTGTTCCCGATGTCCGACTCGGACATCGAGCAGAAGCTCGGGAAGGAGAACCTGGCGCGCATGGAGCGCCTCGGGATCCCCTTCCACCAGAACGACCCGCGCAACGCGGACCTGTACGAGTTCGTGGGGGTCTCGTCGCGGGGGACGCCCGTCTGGCTGCACAAGGAGGTGGCGGCCTGCGACCTGAAGATCGCGATCGGCCAGGCCCAGTCCAACCACTGGGGGGCGGGCGGCGGCGGCAAGCTGATCCTCCCCGGCGTCTGCTCCGACGAGACGATCGAGTCGAACCACTGCGCCTTCGTCCCCTCGCCGCAGACCCACTACGGCGCCTACGCGGGGCCCATGCGCTCCGATATCGACGAGGTGGCGACGATGTGCGAGCTCACCTGCACGATGAACGTCGTCCTCGACACGCGCGGGCGGGTCGTCGAGTGCCTCTTCGGCTCCCACCCGGAGGCGCACCGGGCGGCGATCGAGCGCTTCAACGAGATCTACGCCTACGCGCACCCGGGCACGCAGGCGGACGTCGCGATCTGCGGCGTCTTCGCCCCCACCGACCACCTCTTCTTCCACACCGGCTGGGGCTGCATGTCCGCCGACTTCGTGGTCAAGGACGGCGGGACGATCATCTACTGCTCGCCCTCGCCCGGCGTCTCCACGGCGATCGGCGACTTCCCGGGCCTCGCCCTGATGGACCTGATGAAGCCGTACATGCCGCCCACGCCCGCGAACTACCAGCGCGTGCTCAAGGACATCCACGCGCGCGCGATCCAGATGTGGGCGGGCTGCATCTGGGTGCCCATCTACGAGGTGATGACCCGCAAGCGCCTGACCCTGGTCACCCTGGAGGAGAACCTGGAGATGGCGGCCGACATCGGCATCGACGCCACCACCTCGCTCGAGCAGGCGTTCGCGGCCGCGCTGGAGCGGCACGGGCCCGAGGCGAAGGTGATCGTGCTCCCCTACGCGCGCTACCAGCTGCCGGCGAACGTGGTGCGGATGGAGGCGGAGCCGCTCCGCTACCCGGAGGAGGCGCTCGCGCGCTGACGGGCCGCTACCGGTAGGCGACGAACGGCGCGCGCCGGACGTGGCGGTCGTCCTCGAGCTGGTCGAGCATGAACGCCGCCACGTCGGCGCGCGCGACCGCCACCGGCCTCGGCGGCTCGGCGAGCGCCGCGAGGCGGCCTCGGCCGGGGCCGTCCCGGAGCCTCGGCGCGCGCACGACCGTCCACTCGAGATGGCTCCCGGCGATCGCGGCGAAGGCGGCGTCGCTGTCCTCGAGCGTGCGCGGGGCGACCAGCCGCAGCAGCGCCCGCACCGCGGACCTGATCCGGGACGGCGGGTCTCCGGGCGCGGCGACGCCGGCGCCCGTGAGCCAGACGAGCCGCCGCAGGCCGCGCGCCTCCATCGCCTGCACGACGTTCTCGGCCGCGCGGCGCATCGCGTCGGGCGGGCCGCCCTTGACCGGGCCGAGCGCGCTCAGGACGGCCTCCACCCCCTCCAGGGCCCGCTCCACGTCGGCCCGGCTCGTCGCGTCCCCCTCCACGACGGCGACGCGCTCGGCGAGCGGTCCAAGCCGCTCGCGACTGCGGACGAACGCGACCACCTCGTGGCCCCGGGCAAGCGCCTGCGCCGCGAGCTCGCGCCCCGTCCGGCCGCTCGCGCCGAGCACGGCCACCCGCATCGCGCCGGAGTCTAGAGTCGGGGACGTGACGCAGCGGGCGGTGCCCGGGCTCGTCGCGCGCGGCACGGCCGCGGAGGCCCCGGCCACGCGCGAGATCCGGGGCTCGACGACGATCGTCGAGCTCCTGCGCATGTTCCCGGAGGGGGAGGCGGCGGCGCTGCTCGCCCGCCTCTCCCTCCCCTGCGCCCACTGCGGGGGCGCCTTCCACGAGCCGCTCACGCTCGCCGCCAAGCGGCACCGGCGCGACCCGCGGGCGGTGCTGGAGGCCTTCCGCGCGCTCGAGCGGGGCGGGCCGAGCGAGGAGCAGATCGAGGCGGCGGCCCGCCGGGTCGCGTAGGGCGCCCCGGGCGGCGGTCAGGCGCCGGCGACCGCCAGCCGGCGGGTGAAAGAGGCGTTGAGCGAGCCGGAGCGGAAGGGCTCCTCGCTGATCTCCACGGCCGCGTAGCCCGCCGCGAGCACGGCGCGCGCCACCTCCTCCCGGCCGGCGGGCGTGAGCGCGCGCGGGAGCTCGTCCGCGCCGAGCTCGACGCGGCCGAGCTCGCCGAGGTGGCGCACGCGCAGGACGCGGTAGCCCAGCCGCTTGAGCGCGAGCTCCGCCCGGTCGATACGGGCGAGCGTCTCCGGGTCGACCGGGGTGCCGTAGGGGATGCGGGAGGCGAGGCAGGGCGAGGCCGGCTTGTCCGCGCTCGGCACCCCGAGCGCGCGGGCGAGGCGGCGCACCTCCTCCTTGCCGACCCCCGCCTCGAGCAGCGGGTGGACGACGCCGTGCTCGGCGGCCGCGCGCAGCCCGGGGCGCCAGTCGCCCAGATCGTCCGCGTTCGCCCCCGAGAGGAGGGCGCGGTAGCCGCGGCGCGCGGCGAGCAGGGCGAGGCGCGAGTAGAGCTCCGTCTTGCAGTGGTAGCAGCGGTCGCGCTCGTTGCGGCGGTAGCCCTCGCGGGCGAGCTCCGCGGTCGTGACCGTCTCGTGGCGGATCCCGATCGCCCGCGCGACCGCCCGCGCGCCCTCCAGCTCCCCCGTGGCGAGCGCCGGCGAGACCGCGGTGACCGCGAGCGCCCGGTCGCCCAGGGCGCGCGCCGCGAGCGCGGCCACGAGCGAGGAGTCGACGCCGCCCGAGAAGGCGACGACCGCGCTCCCCAGGGAGCGGATCCGCTGCTCGAGCTGCTCCACCCTCGTCATCGTCCCTGGGCTGCGGCGAGCGCCTCGGCCCAGACCGACTTTACCGCCCGCCCGGTGGCGGCGGCGAGAGCCGCGCAGTCGTCGTGCTCGGGGGCGACGTTCACGACCCGCCCGTCGAGCCGCGCCACCTTGACCCGCACGGTGCCGCCCGCCACCTGCACCGTCCGCTCCTCCCGCTCGAGCTCGTAGCGGCGCAGACGGGAGACGCGGACGCCGAGCGCGGTCGTCTCCGTGAGCAGCGCGCGCGCGACCTCCGCCTCCGCGCCGGGCCGGGCGAGCGCGGCGAGGACGATCCCGGGCCGGCCCTTCTTCATCTGCGCGGGCACCGTCCACACGTCCAGCGCGCCGGCGGCGAAGCAGCGCTCGACCGCGTCCGGGACGAGCTCCGGGGGGAGGTCGTCGAGGTTCGTCTCCAGGAGCACGACCTCGCCCCCGGGGGCGGCGGCCCCGCTCCCGAGGACGACGCGGAGCACGTTCGGCCGGTCGGGAAGCTCCCTCGTCCCCGCGCCGTAGCCGACCGCCTCCAGCGTGAGCGGGGGAAGCGGCCCCCACTCGTCCACGGCCACGGCCGCGATCGCGGCCCCCGTGGGCGTCACGAGCTCCCCCTCGGCCTCCACCCCCCGGAGCGGGGCGCCCGCGAGCAGGCCGAGCGTCGCCGGCGCCGGAAGCGGGAGCACCCCGTGGGCCGCCTCGGTCAGGCCGCGCGCGAAGGGGAGCGGGGAGCAGGCGACCCGCTCCACGCGGAGGTCGTCGAGGAGGAGGAACGCCCCGCACACGTCGACGAGCGTGTCCGCGGCGCCGAGCTCGTGGAAGTGGACGTCCTCGGCGGGGATCCCGTGGATGCGACCCTCCACGGCGGCGAGGCGCGCGAACGCCTCCAGGGCGCGCGCGCGGGCGCGCTCCGGCAGGGCCGCCTCCCGAAGGAGGCGGCGGATCGCGCCGTAGTCCCGGTGCTCCGCGTCCGCGGGCGCCTCGACCCGCACGTGCAGGGCGCCGATCCCCTGCCGCTCGACCCGCTCGACGGCCACCGCCACCCCCGGCAGGCCGAGCGTGGCGGGGACCGCGCGCAGGCGCTCCAGGTCGCCGCCCGCGTCGAGGAGCGCGGCCAAGAGCATGTCGCCGGCGAGGCCGCCCACGCAGTCCAGGTAGGCGGTCCTGCTCACCCGCGCCCCCGCGCGATCCGGGCGGCGATCGTCCCCGCGCCCAGGCCGTCGTCGATGCCCACGACCGCGAGCCCCGCCGCGCACGAGCAGAGCATCGCGTGCAGCGCCGTCTCCCCTCCCCGCGCCGAGCCGTAGCCGACGCTCGTCGGGACGCCGATCACCGGGCAGGCGGCGAGGCCGCCGACCACGCTCGCGAGCGCGCCGTCCATGCCGGCCACGACGACCGCGCAGTCCGCGCGCTCCAAGTCGGGCAGCACCTCCCGCAGCCGGTGCAGCCCCGCGACGCCCGCGTCCTCGTGCACGACCACGGTCGTCCCGAGCAGCTCGGCGCGGATCCGCGCCTCGTGCAGCACCGGGCCGTCCGAGGTGCCCGCGGAGACCATCACCACGAGCCCGCGCGGCTCGGGGACGCCGCGCGCGACCCAGACGGCGCGCGCCCGCGCGTCCTCCTGCGCGTCGGGGGCGACCGCGCGCACCGCCGCGCGCATCTCCTCGCTCGCCCGGGTGACGAGGACGCTGCCCGCGCCCCCCTCCAGCATCGCGGCCACGATCGCCGCCGCCTGCTCCGGGGTCTTGCCCTCGCCGAGCACCGCCTCCGGCGCGCCTTGGCGCAGCTCGCGGTGCACGTCCACGCGGGCGAAGCCGAGATCGCGGAAGGGAAGCGAGGCGAGCCGCTCGAGGGCCTCCCCGGTCGCGACCGTCCCCGCCCGCACGCCTGCAAGCAGCGCCTCCAGCTCGTCCCGCAAGCCGGCCACGGCTCGATAGTAAGCTCGGCGCGGTGAGCGCAGGAGCGCGTCTCGCGCAGGAGACATGGGTGGGGCGGCCGCTCGCGCGGCTCGAGGACGAGGCGCTCCTGCGCGGCCGGGGGCGCTTCCTCGACGACCTCGACCCCTTCCCGGACGCGCGGCACGCGGCCGTCGTCCGCTCGCCGTACGCGCACGCGCGCATCCTGCGCGTGGACGCGGCGAGGGCCCTCGAGCTCCCCGGCGTCGTCGGCGTCCTCACCGGGGAGGACGTGGCCGCCCTCTCGCGGCCGTTCCCGGCGGGGATCGACTCGCCCGTCCCCTACTACGCCGCCGCGCACGGGACGGCCCGCTACGTCGGGGAGCCGGTGGCCGTCGTCGTCGCGCGCGACCGCTACCTGGCCGAGGACGCGGCGGAGCTCGTGGAGGTCGAGTACGAGCCGCTCGAGCCCGTGCTCGACGCGCTCGCGGCGGCGGACACGGCCGCGTGTATCTCCGACCGGGCGTTCGCGTACGGCGACGTGGAGGGCGCGCTCGCCGCCGCCGACCTGGTCGTGCGCAGCCGCTTCTCCTTCCCCCGCTGGAGCTGCGCGCCGCTCGAGTGCTACGCCGTCGTCTGCTCCTGGGACGAGGCGACGGGGAGCCTGACCGCGTGGGCGAACTTCCAGGGCCCCTTCACGCTCCACTCGGTGGCCGCGGCCGCGCTTGGCCTCCCCGGCTCCAAGCTCCGCCTCCTCACCCCGCCCGACTCCGGCGGCTCCTTCGGGATCAAGTCGGCCGTGCTCGCCTACGTGGTGCTCATGGGCCTCGCCTCGCGCGCGCTTCGGGTGCCGGTGAGGTGGGTCGAGGACCGCCTCGAGCACCTGGCGGGAAGCTCGGGCGCGACCGCGCGCGTGACGGACGTCGAGGCGGGGTTCACCGCCGAGGGTGAGCTCGTCGCGCTCCGCTACGACGTCGTCGAGGACGTGGGCGCGTACCTGCGCGCGCCCGAGCCGGCCACCCTCTACCGCATGCACGGCTCGCTCTCGGGCGCGTACCGGGTCCGCAACGTGGCCGCGCGCAACCGGGTCGTGCTCACCAACCGCTGCCCCAGCGGGCTCAACCGCGGCTTCGGGGGGCCGCAGCTCTACCTGGCGCTCGAGCGCACGATGTCGATCGCGGCCGGGCGCCTCGGGCTCGACCCCGCCGAGCTGCGCCGGCGCAACCTGATCCGCGCGGACGAGCTCCCGTACACGACCCCCTCCGGCGCGATCTACGACTCGGGCGACTACGAGGCCTGCCTCGACGAGGCGCTCGAGCTCGCCCGCTACGAGGAGCGGGTCGCCGAGGCGCGGGCGGCGAGGGCGGAGGGCCGGCTGGTGGGGGTGGGCGTCGCCTGCGTGGTCGAGCCCTCGGTCTCGAACATGGGCTACGTCACGCTCGCCGAGCCGGCCGCGGCGCGGGCGGGCGCGCTCCCCAAGTCGGGCAACGCCGAGGGCTGCACCATCTCCGTCTCGCCCCTGGGCGGTGTCACCGTCCACCTCCCGACGACGCCGCAGGGGCAGGGGCACCGGACGGTGGCGGCGCAGATCGTGGCCGACCGGCTGGGCGTGGAGCCGCACGAGGTCGAGGTCGTGACCGCCTCCGACACGGCGCTCTCCCCGTGGACGGTCGCCTCCGGCAACTACTCCTCGCGCTTCTCGGGGGTCGGGGCGGGCGCGGTCGCGCTCGCCGCCGAGCGGCTGGCGGCGAAGATCGCCGCCGTCCGCGCGCACCTCGGCGACGAGTCGCTCTCCCTGCGGCGCGTCGCCGGCGCCGTCCACTGGAACCCGGAGTCGCTCCCTCCCGGCATGGAGCCGGGGCTCGCGGTGATCGCCTACTACGCGGCGCCCAACCTCGCCCCTCCCGACGAGGCAGACCGCGTCGCCTCCTCCGCCGCGCACGGCTTCCTCGCCGACGTGGCGGTGGTCGAGGTCGAGCGGGAGACGGGGCGCGTGCGCGTGCTCGACTACGTGACCGTGCACGACGCGGGGACGCTGCTGAACCCGCTCCTCGCCGAGGGCCAGGTGCGGGGCGGCTTCGCGCACGGCGCCGGCGCCGCCCTCTTCGAGCGGATGGCCTGGGACGAGGAGGGGAACCTGCTCACCGGCTCCTTCGTCGACTACCTCTGCCCGACCGCGCCCGACCTCCCCGCCGTGCGCATCGGGCACCGGGAGACGCCGAGCCCGTTCACCCCCCTCGGGGCGAAGGGGCTCGGCGAGGGGACGACGATGAGCGCCCCCGCGGCGCTCGCGAACGCGATCGCGGACGCGATCGGCCGCGACGAGCTGGAGCCGCCGTTCACGCCGCCCCGCGTCTGGGAGCTGCTGCAGCGGTGAAGCCGCCGCCCTTCCGCTACCTGCGGCCGAGCACGCTCGAGGAGGCGCTCGCGATGCTCGCCGCCGAGGAGGACGCGAAGCCGCTCGCCGGCGGGCAGAGCCTCCTCCCCGCGCTGAACATGCGCCTCGTCCGCCCGTCCGCGCTCGTGGACGTGAACCGCGTCGTCGGCCTCGACGACGTGGGGACGCGCGACGGGTCGCTGGCGGTGGGCGCGCTGGCGCGCCAGGCGGACGCGCGCCTGCGCCGCCACCCGCTCCTCGCCGAGGCGCTCCCCCACGTCGGCCACGCCGCCACCCGCAACCGGGGCACCGTGGGCGGGTCGCTGGCGCACGCGGACGCCTCCGCCGAGCTTCCCCTCTGCCTCGTGCTCCTGGGAGGCGCGGTTCGCGCCCGCTCGGCGCGGGGGGAACGCGAGATCCCCGCCTCCAACTTCTTCCTCGGCCCCTTCACGACCGCGCTCGCGGCCGACGAGCTCGTGCTCGAGTCGACGTGGCCGCTCGAGGAGGACACGGGGTACGCGTTCGAGGAGCTCGCCCCCCGGCACGGCGACTACGCCTTCGCGGCGGCGGCGGCCGCCGTCCGCGGGGACGAGGTGCGGGTGGCGGTCGGCGCGGTCGTCCCCCGGCCCACCCTGCTCGAGGTCGACCCTGAGAACCCGGGCGCGTCGGCCGCCGCCCAGGTGGAGCCGTGGGCGACCGTCCACGCGTCGGCCGCGTACCTGCGCAACCTCGTGCGCGTCCTCGTCGAGCGAGCGGTCGCCCGCGCGCGGGAGCGGGCTGCGGCATGATCGTCGTCGACGTGACCGTCAACGGCCGGCGCTACCGCGAGGAGGTGGAGGACCGCCTGCTCCTCTCCGACTTCCTGCGCGGGCGGCTCGGGCTGACGGGCACGCACGTCGGCTGCGAGCACGGCGTCTGCGGCGCCTGCACCGTGCTCTACGAGGGGGCGGCCGCGCGCTCCTGCCTGCTGCTCGCCGCGCAGGCCGACGGGGCGGAGATCGTCACCGTGGAGGGGCTCGCGCGGGACGGGCGGCTGACCCCGCTCCAGGAGGCGTTCCACCGCCGGCACGCGCTGCAGTGCGGCTTCTGCACGCCGGGGATCCTGCTGGCGGCGACCGACTTCCTCGCCCGCACCCCGCAGCCGACGCGGGCGGAGATCGAGGACCTGCTCTCGGGGCACCTCTGCCGCTGCACCGGGTACACGCCGATCGTGGACGCGATCGCGGAGGCCGCGGCCGCGCAGGCGGGCGCGGAGGGGGCGGGCGCGTGAACCTGGCGGCGAGCCTGCTCTACGCCGCCGAGCGGACGCCCGAGGCGGAGGCGCTCGTCTCGGAGCGCGAGCGGCTCACCTTCGCCGCGCTCCGCGAGCGCGCCGCCCGGGTCGCGGGCGGCCTCGAGGCCCGCGGCGTCCGGCGCGGCGACCGGGTCGCGTGCGTGCTCCGCAACGAGCCGGAGACGGTCGAGCTCTACTGGGGCTGCCAATGGCTGGGCGCGTGCTTCGTCCCCCTCTCCTATCGCCTCTCCCCGGTCGACCTCGACTACTGCATCGAGGACTCGGAGGCACGGCTCGTCGTCCGCGAGCCCGAGGAGGTGCGGGAGCTGTGGGAAGGCCGCGAGCACCCGGGGGCCCTCGACCTCGACGAGAGCGCGCACTCGATCCAGCTCTACACGTCCGGCACCACCGGCCGGCCGAAAGGCGTCCCCCGCACGCACCGGGCGGAGCGCGCGGCCGGCCTCTCCCAGATCGGGCACCACGGGCTCGGCTACGGGCACCGGACGCTCGGGGTGATGCCCCTCTACCACACGATGGGCGTCCACTCGCTGCTCGCCGCCTCCCTCGTCGGCGGCTGCTACGTGGCGCAGCCCTCCTGGGACGTCGAGGAGGCGCTGGCGCTGATCGAGCGGGAGCGGATCAGCGCCCTCTACCTGGCGCCGACGCTCTACTACGACCTCGTGCACGCCCCCGCCTTCGGGCGGACGGACACGTCCAGCGTGCGCGAGGTCGCCTACGCGGGCGCGCCGATGACGGGGGCGCTCGTCGAGAAGGTGGCCGCGGCCTTCGAGCCCGCGATCTTCGTCAACCACTACGGCTCGACCGAGATCTACACCTTCTCCGTGCACCGCGACCAGCGCGCGAAGCCGGGCTGCGCCGGCCGGCCGGCGCTGAACGCCCGCCTCCGCCTCGAGCCGCTCGCGGAGGGCGCGGACGAGCGGGAGGGCGAGATCCTCTGCCACATGTCCTCGGACGAGGCCTTCCACGGCTACTGGCGGCGGCCGGACGCGGACGCGAAGGCGATCCGCGGAGGCTGGTACCACACGGGCGACGTCGGCCGGCTCGACGAGGACGGCGAGCTCTGGGTGGTGGGGCGCGTGGACGACATGATCATCTCGGGGGGCGAGAACATCCACCCGGTGGAGGTGGAGGACGTGCTCGCGCGCGCGCCCGGGGTGCGCGAGGTGGCGGTGATCGGCGCGCCCGACGAGCGCTGGGGGCAGCGGGTGGTGGCCTGCGTCGTCGCCGAGGAGGGGGTGACGGCGGAGGAGCTGGACGCGTTCTGCCTCGCCTCCGAGACCCTCGCCCGCTTCAAGCGCCCCCGCGAGTACCGGTTCCTGGCCGAGCTTCCGAAGAGCCCCTCGGGGAAGATCCTGCGCCGGCTGCTCCGCGAGCAGGAGCGGGCCGGGGCGCAGGCATGAGCGGGAACCTGCGCGCCCCGGCCGGGGCCGCGTACGACGGCTTCCGCGTCGAGCGGGACGCGGAGCGCGCGCTGGCGACGATCACCCTGGACGTCCCCGGCAAGTACAACCGGGTCTCCATGCTCGCCCGCGAGCAGCTCCGCCGCGTGTTCGAGGAGCTCGACCGCGACGAGGGCGTGCGCTTCGTCGTGCTCACGGGCGCGGGCGGCTCCTTCACCGCCGGCGGCGACATCCCCGGCTTCCTCGAGCGCTCCCCGTGGCACGTCTCGCGGCTGGCCGACGACGTCGCCGCCCCCGAGCGGTGCACGAAGCCGGTCGTCGCGGCGCTGCGCGGCTACTGCTTCGGGGTCGGCTTGGAGCTCGCCCTCGCCTGCGACTTCCGCCTCGCCGCAGACGATGCGCAGCTCGCGTTCCCGGAGGTGACGATCGGGATGATCCCCGGCAGCGGGGGCACGCAGCGCCTCGCGCGGCTGATCGGGCTGGGCCGGGCGAAGGACGTGATCATGCGCGGCCGCCGGGTGGGCGCTAAGGAGGCGCTCGCGCTCGGCCTCGTCACGGAGGTGGTGCCGCCCGGCGAGCTGGACGCGGCCGTCGAGCGCCTCCTGGGCGAGCTCGCCCGTCTCTCCCCCCTCGCGCTCGCGATGGCGAAGCGCGTCCTCAACCACGCCTACTCGGGGCCGCTCCCGCTCGGGCTCGAGCTCGAGGGGCTCGCCTACGGCCTGCTCCAGCAGACGCACGACTTCCGGGAGGGCGTGCGCGCCTTCGTCGAGAAGCGGACGCCCGAGTTCCGCGGCGAGTAGCCGCGCCTGGGGCCCCCGGGGCGCGGCGCGCGGGGGGCCGCCGCTACCGTGGGCGTGTGGCCGGGCGCACCTTCATCGACGGCCTCCTCGGCCCGCCGGACCCGGACGGAGGCGGCGAGCCGACGCCGCCGGACGGGGAGCCGCTCGACGCCTACTCGGAGACCGTGGCCGGGGTGGCGGAGCGCCTCGCCCCCTCGGTCGCGAACCTGCGCGTGACGCGCCGGGTGCGGGGAGGCGTCGTCGGCGGCGGGGGCAGCGGGGTCGTGATCACGCCGGACGGCTTCATGCTCACCTCCGCGCACGTCGTCGCCGGGGCGCGCCGCGCGATCCACGCCTCGTTCGTGGACGGGCGCGAGGCGGGGGCGCAGGTCGTGGGCGCCGACCCCCTCTCCGACCTCGCCGTCCTGCGCGTGGACGGGGACGGGCTCCCGCCGGCGGCGCTCGGCGACGCCGACCGGCTGCGCGTCGGCCAGCTCGTGGTCGCGATCGGGAACCCGTACGGCTTCGCGAGCTCGGTGACGGCGGGCGTCGTCTCCGCGCTCGGCCGCTCGCTGCCCACGCGCGCGGGGCGGGTCGTCGACAACGTCATCCAGACGGACGCCGCCCTCAACCCGGGCAACTCGGGCGGGGCGCTCGCCGACGGCCGCGCCCGCGTGGTCGGGATCGCGACCGCGGTGGCCGGCGTCGGGCTCGGGCTCGCGGTGCCGATCAACGCCGCGACCCGCCGGATCGTGGCCGCGCTCATGCGCGAGGGCCGCTTCCGGCGCGCCTACATCGGGATCGCCGGCGGGCCGCGGCCGCTGCCGCCGCGCGTCGCCGCCCGTCTCGGGCGGCGAAGCGGGGTCGAGGTCGTGGACGTCGTCGAGGGCACGCCGGCGGCGCGGGCGGGCCTGCGCCCGGAGGACATCGTGGTCGCGCTCGGCGGGGTCCCGGTGACCGGGGTCGGCGACCTGCAGCGGCTGATGACGGAGGAGCTGATCGGCACGCCCGTGGAGGTGGTGGTCGTCCGGGAGGGCCGGGAGCTGACCCTGCGCCTCGTCCCGGAGGAGCTCGTCGTCTGAGACGGCGCGCCGGCGGCGAGCCGCGCTCGCCCGCCCGCGCGCCGCGTCCCGAGCGCCTAGCGCCGCTCCCAGGCGAGGCCGGCGGCGAGCACGACCTCGTCCCGGGGGGCGACGAGCTGCATGTTCCCGATCGCGAGCCCGGCCCAGCCGACGAGGTTCACCCAGCGCAGGAAGGAGGAGAGGGGGAGCCGGATCTCGAGCTCGTCCGCGTCCTCGGGCGGGAGCTCGATCGCGTAGCAGGGGCTGACGTAGAGGTCGACGTCCGGCTCGTAGCGGCGCCACTCCTCGATCGCCCGGTAGGCGGCCGCGATCTCCTCGGGCCGCGCCCGCTGCGCCGCCTCCAGCTTGACGCGCATCACGTCCGAGTACTCGTCCGCCCGGCTCGGGAAGGTCGCCCGGTGGGACTGCAGCGCCTCGTGCTGGAACTGCGGCCACGTGTTCGCGGAGGGCTCCGGCACGCGCGCCTCGACGACGCGCGCGCCGAGGCGCTCGAGCTCGGGCACCCACGCCTCGGCCGCGTCGCTGCGCTCGGTCTCCCGGCCGTCGCCGATCCCCGGCGGCTGGCGGAGGAGCCCGACGGTGAGGCCGGTGAGGCGCGGCTCGGGCACGGGGCGGGCGGCGAGCACCGACCACATGCGGGCGACGTCCTCCACGGTGCGGGCCATCGGCCCGGCGGTGTCGAGCGTCGGGCAGAGCGGGAAGGCGCCCTCCATCGGGATGAGCCCCCACTGCGACTTGAGCCCCACCACCTCGCAGGCGGCCGCGGGCAGCCGGATGGAGCAGCCCGTGTCGGAGCCGAGCGCGAGCTCGCAGAGGCCGGCGGCGAGGGCGGCCGCCGAGCCGCTCGAGGAGCCGCCGGTCGTCCGCCCGGGACGGACCGGGTTGTGGCAGGTGCCGTACCAGGGGTTCTGGCCGAGGACGCTCCAGGCGAACTCGGGCAGGTGCGTCTTCCCGACGAGCACGGCGCCCGCGTCGAGCAGGCGCTGCACGGCGACGGCCGTCCGCGCCGGGACGTGCTCGCCGTAGATGCGGGAGCCGTAGGTGGTGCGGATCCCGGCCGTGTCGAAGAGGTCCTTGACCCCGAGCGTCCGGCCGGCGAGCGGCCCCGCGGGCGGCGGCTCGCGCCCCTCCGGCTCGAGGCGCGTGATGAAGGCGTTCCAGGGGTCCGCGCTCACCTGCCCTCCGGCGGCCGGCCGGCGTCGCCGGGGACGAGCGCCACCGCCTCCACCTCGATCTTCGCCCCCGGCACCGCGAGCCGCGGCACCTCGACGAGGGTGGAGGCCGGGCGGGCGGCGCCGAAGACCTCCTGCCGCACCGGGTTGATCCGCGCCCGGTCGTCCACGTCCGTGAGGAAGACGGTCACCTTGACCACGTCCGCGAACCCGCAGCCGGCGGCGGCGAGCACCGCCCGCATGTTCTCGAACACCTGGCGCGCCTGCGCGACCACGTCCTCGCCCCCGACCAGCCGTCCCTCCCCGTCCACGGCGACGAGGCCGGAGACGAAGAGGAGGCTCCCGGCGCGGACGGCGTCCGTGTAGTGGGAGATCGGCTCGGCGAGCCCGGGGACGCGGAGCTCCTCGCGGCTCATCGCGCCCCCGCCCGCGCCCGCAGGTCGCTCAGGCGGACGCGGGGGCTGATCCGCTCCGGGTCGACCGGCAGCTCGAGGAGCGCGGGCCTGCCCGCGGCGAGCGCGCGCTCGAACGCGTCCGCGAAGTCCTCGGTCCGCTCCACCCGTTCCCCGTAGGCGCCGTAGGCCTCGGCGAGGGCGGGGAAGTCGGGGTTGACGAGGTCGGTGCCGATCACCCGCCCCGGGTAGAGGCGCTCCTGGTGCATGCGCACCGTCGCGTACATGCCGTTGTTGACGAGTAGGATCACGATCGGCAGCTCGTGCTGGACCGCGGTCGCGAGCTCCGGCGAGCTCATCACGAAGTCGCCGTCGCCGGTGAAGCAGAGGGCGATCCGCTCCGGGTGGACGAGCTTCGCGGCGACCGCCGCCGCCACCCCGTAGCCCATGGAGCCGCTGCGCGGGCAGACCTGCGTCCCGAACTCGCTGAACTCGGCGAAGCGGTGCGCCCAGACGGTGAAGTTGCCCGCGCCGCAGGTCTGGATCGCGTCCGCCGGCAGCCGGGCGCGCAGGAAGGCCATGATCTCGCCCAGGTCGACTGGCCCCTCCATCGGCTCGTGGCGCAGGTTCGCCTCGTAGTCGGCGCGCGCCGCCTCCGTCCACGCCCGCCAGCGGGGCTCCACCGGGTCGAGGGCGCGGAGGGCGGCGGCCGCCTCCGGGAGCGTGGCCGCGATGGGCACGTCCGGCTGGTACACGATCCCCAGCTCGCCCGGGTCGGGGTGGACGTGGACGAGCCGCTGCCGGGGCCGGGGCGGGTCGAGGAGCGTGTAGTCGCGGGTCGGCACCTCGCCCAGCCGGCCGCCGACCGCGAGCACGAGGTCGGCGTCGCGGACGCGCGCCGCGAGCCGGTCGTCCATCGCCACCCCGAGCGCGCCCGCATAGCAGGGGGAGCGGTTGTCGACGAAGTCCTGGCAGCGGAAGGCGCAGGCGACGGGGAGCGCGTTCCGCTCGCAGAAGGCGAGCAGGTCCCGGCCCGTCTCGGCCGTCCACCCGCCCTCGCCGGCGACGACGAGCGGGCGCTCGCAGCCGGCGAGCAGCTCCCGCAGCCGCGCCAGGTCCTCCGCCCGCGGGGCCGCGCGGGGGACGCGCACCGGGTCGGCGTCGGGCGCGGCCGTCTCCTCGGCGAGCACGTCCTCGGGGAGGGCGAGCACGACCGGCCCCGGGCGGCCGGAGAGGGCGAGCGCGACCGCCCGCGCCACGTGCTCCGGGATGCGGTCGGCGTCGTCGACGCGCCAGGCCGCCTTGGCGAGCCGGCCGAAGACGCCCGGGTAGTCGAGCTCCTGCCAGGCCTCCCGCCCCTGGAAGCCGCGCGGCACGTCCCCGACGAGGAGCAGCATCGGCGTCGAGTCCTGCCGCGCCGTGTGCACGCCGACCGCCGCCTGCGCCGCCCCCGGGCCGCGGGTGACGAGGCAGACGCCGGGCCGGCCGGTGAGCTTCCCGTATGCCTCGGCCGCGTTGGCCGCCCCCGGCTCGTGGCGGCAGGTGACGAGCCGGATCGGGGAGTCGAGGAGCGCGTCGAGCACGGGGAGGAAGCTCTCCCCGGGAACGGAGAAGGCGAGGTCGATCCCGTTCAGCTCGAGCTGGCGGACGAGCGCCTGGCCGCCGGTGCGCGTCACAGCCGGAGCGGCTCCTCGCGCAGGATCGTCGCCCGCTGCAGCTTCGGCTTCGCCTCGTCCGCCGGGTCGAGGTAGCGGATCGTCCGCTTCCCCGCCCACTCGGCGGGCAGGAGCAAAAGGCGGAGGAAGGCGGCGCCCTCGGGCCCGGCGGTCGCCGTCACCGGGTCGTCGGCGTCCTCGAACCAGGCCTCCCCGGCGCGGTAGGCGCGCGCGCCGCCCTCGCGCTCCAGGGTCAGCTCGCCGGAGGCGAGGTAGCGGATGCCGGGGCCGGGGTGGACGTGCCGGTAGGCGACCCCGCCCGGCGGGAAGTCGACCCGGTCGAGGCGCGCGAGCCAGGCGCGCTCCGGGTCGAGCTCGACCCGGGCGGCGGCGAGCGCCCCCGGCGGCGGCTCGTCGAGCAGCTCGAAGACGAGCGCGCGGCCGTCCTCGAGCTCGTGCGTCACGGCGAGGCGCCCGCCGTGGCGCGCGTGCGAGAGGGCGAGGATCAATGGAAGTACTGGCCGCCGTCGATGACCATCGTCTGGCCGGTGATGAAGTCGGCGGCGGGGGTGCAGAGGAAGACGACGGCGCCGGCGACGTCCTCGGGCACCTGGTCGCGTTGGATGGTGCGGGCGGCGATCGTGACGTCGCGCAGCCTCTCGATCACCTCCGGGTGCGCCTTGACCCCGTCCGACATGGTGAAGCCGGGCGCGACGCAGTTGACGTGGATCCCGTCCGGGCCCAGCTCGCGGGCGAGGGCGCGGGTGAGGGCGACGATCGCGCCCTTGCTCGCCACGTAGTGGAGGAGGAACGGCACGCCCCGGAAGACGGTGCCGGAGGAGATGTTCACGATCTTCCCCCCGCCCCGCTCCCGCATCAGGGGGACGACCGCCCGGCAGGCGAGGAACATGGAGGCGACGTTCACGTCCATCACCCGCCGCCACTCGGCGAGCGGGATCTCGGTGAAGGGGCGCATGGGGAGCGAGGCGTAGAGCCCGGCGTTGTTGACGAGGATGTCCACCCCGCCGCAGCGGGCGACGGTCTCCTCGGCCATGCGCGCGACGTCCTCCTCCGAGGAGACGTCCACGGTCAGCCCGACCCCGCCCGGGTAGGCGGCCGCGGCCTCCTCGGCGCGCTGCACGTCGGCGACGACGATGCGCGCCCCCTCCTCGGCGAGCGCGTCCGCGATCGCCCGCCCGATCCCCTGGGCGGCGCCGGTGACGATCGCGACCTTCCCCTCGAGCCTGCCCATCTAGCGGAGCGGGGAGAAGGCGGTGGGGACGAGGATCCGGCTCTGCTGGGTGTGCATGAGCGGCTGCACCTTGGCGAGGAACGCCTGCCAACGCCCGTCCGCCTGCAGCCGCGCCCGCCTCGCCTCCCGCTCGGCGTAGGAGTCGTAGCGCCAGAGGGTGGTGTAGGTGGAGAGCGCGCCCACGTCGGTCGTGAAGGCCCCCACGAGGCCGCCCAGGATCTCCTGCTGGATCGGGATCCCCTCCTGCTCGTACAGGCGCAGGAGCTCGGGGAGCTTCCCCGTGTACACGTGGTAGTCGCGCTGCTCGACGATCACAGGGGCTCCCCGATCCCGCCCACCGCCCAGTACTTGAGCTCGAGCCACTCCTCGATCCCGTACGAGGAGCCCTCGCGCCCGATCCCGGACTGCTTCATGCCGCCGAAGGGCGCGACCTCCGTGGAGATGAGGCCGGTGTTGATGCCGACGATCCCGTACTCGAGCGCCTCCGCGACGCGGGTGACGCGGTCCAGGCTGCGCGCGTAGAAGTAGGCGGCGAGCCCGTAGGGGGTGGCGTTCGCGACCCGCACCGCCTCCTCCTCGCTCGCGAAGCGGGCGACCCCGGCGACCGGGCCGAACGTCTCCTCGCAGCTCATGGCCGCGTCGGCGGGGACGCCGGCGAGCACCGTGGGCCTAAAGAACTGCCCCTCGATCCGCTCCCCGCCGAGGAGGAGCTCGGCGCCCCGCTCGCGCGCGTCGGCGACGTGCCGCTCCACCTTTTGCAGCGCCGGCTCGTCGATCAGCGGGCCCACGTTCACCCCCGGGGTGAAGCCGTCCCCCACCTTGAGCCCGCGCACCGCCTCGGTGAAGGCGGCGAGGAACTCGTCGTACACCCCCTCCTGGACGAGGATGCGGTTCGCCGAGATGCACGTCTGCCCGGAGTTGCGGTACTTGCAGACGAGCGCGCCGGCGACGGCCGCCTCCAGGTCGGCGTCGTCGAAGACGAGGAAGGGCGCGTTCCCGCCCAGCTCGAGCGAGACCCGCTTCAGACCGGGCGCGCACTGGGCCATGAGCAGCTTGCCCACCTCGTTCGAGCCGGTGAAGCCGAGCTTGCGCACGGCGGGGTTCGAGGTCAGCTCCCGGCCGATCACGGGCGCGTCCTCGGCGGCGCCGGTGACGACGGAGAGAACGCCGGGAGGAAGCCCCGCCTCCTCCGCGAGCGCGGCGATGGCGAGCGCGGAGAGCGGCGTCTGCTCGGCCGGCTTCAGCACCATCGTGCAGCCGGCGGCGAGCGCGGGCGCCGACTTGCGCGCCGGCATCGCGGCCGGGAAGTTCCAGGGCGTGATCCCGGCCGTCACGCCGACCGCCTCCTTCGTGACGAGGATCCGCTTGTCCGGCCAGGGGCTCGGGATCGTGTCCCCGTACACGCGCTTCGCCTCCTCCCCGAACCACTCGTAGAAGGAGGCGGCGTAGGCGACTTCCACCTTCGCCTCGGCGAGCGGCTTGCCCTGCTCGAGAACCATCAGCCGCGCGAGCTCGTCCTCGTGCTCGAGCATCAGGTCGGCGAGCCGGCGGAGCACGCGCGCCCGCTCCTTCGCCCGCGCGTGCTTCCAGGCGGGGAGCGCGCGCTCGGCGGCGGCGATCGCCCGCCGCGTCTCGGCCGCCCCCAGGCGCGGCACCTCGGCCAGCGTCTCGCCGGTGGCGGGGTTGAGGACGGGGAAGGTCTCCCCCGAGTCGGCGTCGACCCAGCGCCCGTCCACGAACGCCTGCCGCTGCAGGAGCGGAACCTCGACCGCGGTCACGGCGAGGAACGATAATCGAGCGTCCATGGAGCCTCGCTTCGTACGGTTGGACGCGGTGCGGGCCTTCGAGCTCGCCGCCGGCGTCGCCGGCAGGCCGCTCTTCGGGGAGCGGGGGATGCTCAACCTGATCCGCTTCGAGCCCGGGGCGACCGTGCCCCTGCACTCCCACCCGCACGAGCAGCTCGGGATCGTGCTCGAGGGGATGCAGGCGCTCGTCGTGGACGGGGTCGCGCACGAGCTCGGGCCGCTCGAGGCGTACGTGCTCCCGGGCGGCGTCGAGCACTCGGCCTACTGCGGGCCCGAGGGGGCGCTCGTCCTCGACGTCTTCGTCCCCGTCCGGGAGGACTACCGGGAGCGCTGGGAGGCGGAGGCCTCCTAGCCCGAGAGGGCGGCGCGCACCCGCTCGGGGAGGGGCTCGGGCCGCCCCTCGCGGTCGACGTTGACGGCGGTGTGCCGGCCCCGGACGTGCACCTCTCCGTCCTTCGAGATCGTCCACCCGTAGGTGATCGAGGTCCTCCCGACGCGCTCCACGCGCAGCCGCACCTCGATCTCGTCGTCGAAGCGCAGCACCTTGAGGAACTCGGCCTCCGCGTGCCGGCGCGGGTAGTCGCCCCACTCGGCGAGCAGGCCCAAGCGGCGCATCAGGCTCGTCTCCGCCGCCTCCGCCCAGCGGAAGGCGTTCGAGAAGTGGATCCGCCCCCCGGCGTCCGTGTCCACCCAGGCGACGCGCAGCCGCTCGACCTGCTCCGCGCTCACGGGCGGACGATGACACGTCCGGGGACGCCGGCGAGCGCCAACTCGATCGCCTCGTTCACCCGCTCGAGCGGGAGCTCGGGGCCGACGAGCCCGGCCAGGTCGAGCGCCCCCGAGCGGGCGTGCGCGAGCAGGACGGGGAGCGCGACCGCCGGGTCCTGCGAGCCGTACATCGACCCGGTCAGCCGCTTCTCGCGGCGGGTAAGCTCGGCGGGGTCGAGGTCGAGCCGGGCGCCCGCGGGCGGGAGGCCGACGAGCACCGCCGTCCCGCTGCTGCGCGCGAGGCGGAGCGCGAGCTGCGCGGTCGCGGGCTCGCCGACGGCGTCGAACGCGTAGTCCACGCCCCCGGGCGCGGCCTCCGCGAGCCCCG
>DATLYP010000119.1:0-9219 GCA_035574655.1 Gaiellaceae bacterium | reverse complement strand
AGCCAACCCCCACCCAGGCCCGCGCCCTCGCGCTGATCGACCACTACGAGCTCAAAACGTAGTCACGAACGATCCAGCCGCAGCAGCCCGCAAAGCCACACAGAAAGCGAAGAACCGGCTGCTGCCTCAGGGGAACTTCCGTTTAGAAGAGCGAACGGAGTCACGGGGAAGAAGTGGTGATGAGACGTTCGCTTATCACGGTCGGCGTCGGCGTCTCCGCGATCGCCTTGCTGACCGGCATCGCAACCGGCGTGAGTGCGGCACCTGCATCGGTCGAAGAAGCTGTCGCGTTGGTGCGGGTGCCGCAGGTCGTCGGAAAGCGCCTCAACACAGCGATATTCATCCTGCGCAAGGCGGGTCTGCGGGTTCCGGAGGTCGGACGGCCTGGTGGCCCGGAGTGCGATGGGCTCTTCGGATGCGTCATCTTGTCGCGATGGGTTGTTTGCGAGCAACTTCCTCGGGCGGGGCGCCGGGTTCCCCGTGGGACCCGTGTGAAGCTATTCGCCGACCGTCCCGGCGAGTGCTGACCGGAGTCGGCATGCCGGAAGATCGGCTGCGTGAGCTGGCGTCCGCGCGTCCAACTCGCACTGGGCACCACGCCCGCCGGTGTGAGTACCTCCCCAGGGATGCGGCACGCGTGACGGGCGTGTGCGGCTTCGAGCGCCGGCCCTAACCGCTCAGGTCGTGGGCAATCATTCCCGCCCTCAGACCGCGACGGGCGGCGAGTCTGGTCCGGGGGCTCGTCGTCGCCACTTGAAGGCCGACTCCGGGCCGGCCCAAGCTCGCCGATGGTGTACGTCGCGCCATACTCCCTGATCCAGATTGTGCGGATCTGCGCGCGCTCGGGACCCACCGTTCGAGTCGTTGGCAGTTCGCTAGCCGATCCGCCCCACGGTCAGCGTCACCTGCGTGCCGCGGGCCACGCGGGCGCCCGCTCGCGGCTCCTGAGCGAGCACTAGCCCGTCCTCGGCCGGGTCGTCCGTCGGCTCCTCGACCACCGACGCGCGCAGGCCGGCGGCCTCGAGCTCGGCGCGCGCCCCCGCGACCTCGAGGCCGGTCACGTCCGGCACGGCGATCAGCGAGGGCCCGCGCGACACGGTCAGGCGCACGGTCGTCCCCCGGCGGAGCCGCGTCCCGGGCGGGGGCGACTGGCGAAGGACGGTGGCCTCCGGCTCCTTCGACTCCACCCGGGTGACGGAGGCGCGGAGGCCGAGCTGGCGCAGGCGGAGCTTCGCCTGCGGGCCGGTGAGCCCGAGCAGGCGCGGCACGGCGACGGTGGGGGGCGGCTCCGCCACGTCGAGCCGCAGGACGGCGTTCCGCTCGGCCTCCGCGCCGCCGGCCGGGGACTGGCGGAGCACCCTCCCCTCCGGCTCCTCCGACCCGACGCGCCGCGCCTCCGCGCGCAGCCCCGCCTCCTCCAGGACGCGCCGCGCCTCGTCGAGCCGCGCGCCGACGACGTCCGGGACACGCACGCGCTCCTCGGCGCGCGCGACCGTCAGCACGACCACGCTCCGCCGCGGGATGCGCCCTCCCGCCTGTGGAACCTGCCCGAGGACGACGTCCTCCTGCTCTTCCGATTCCCGGAAGCGGACGCGGACGCGGAGACCCGCGGCGGCGAGGGCCTGGCGCGCCGCCGCGAGCTCGCTCCCGCTCACGTCGGGAACCCGGACCTCCGCCGGCGCGCTCGCCTCGGTGGTCGCCCCCTCGCTCGTCGTCTCCTCGGTCGTCGTACGCGCGGTCGCGCCCGCCGCCGGCTCCGGCGAGGGAGACCCCGATCCCGCCGGCTCCCCGTCGCGCGCCGCGAGCCAGGCGCCGAGCGGGAGCGCGAGCAGGAGCGCGAGGAGGGCGAGCACGAGGAGCGGGTGCGCGTCGGGCGGAAAGCGGCGCCGTCGCGAAGCACCCGCGGCGGTCTCCGCGGGCGGCGGCGCCTCAGCCGTCGGCGGGGGCGGCGGGGCGGCGAGGTACTCGCGCGCGACGGGCCACTCCTCGTCGGCGCGGGTGACCTCCTCCGGAGGGTCGTCGAGGGGATCGTCGCCGAGCGGCCGGCCAGGGGGCGTCGCCATCGCGAGCGGACGTGTGCCCCGCGAGGGCTAGGCGGAAACGCGGGCGGCCGCCTGGCCGGGACCGTCCGCGCGGCACTCGGCTGTCTCCCCTTCGCAGCAGCCCATCTTCAGGCGGCAGCGGGGACACTGCCAGGTGCCGTGGCGCCACTCCATCGGCGTCCCGCAACGCAGGCAGGGGTCGCCGCTCGCGGAGGCGCTCGAGCCGGTCACGGGGCGACGGTAGCTCGAGGGGAGGACGGCTACGATGACCCGCGCGGCGCCTTGGCCGAGTGGTTAGGCACGGGTCTGCAAAACCCGGTACACCGGTTCGACTCCGGTAGGCGCCTTCCCTCGGAGGACGCCGCGCCGGCGTCGCCAGGGGAGGGCCGAGCGGGACGCACGGCTACGCGGAGCGTGGGCGCCGGTGCGTGCGCGGCGCCGCGGCCTCGCGCGCCCGCGGCCGCACCGCGTACGCGAGGAGCGCGCCCAAGCCGATGCCGCTCCAGACGAAGGCGGCGGCCAGGACGGGGGTCGTCTGCGCGGAGACGAGACCGCTCGCCTCCAGCCAGACGACCAGGAAGGCGCCGAGCACGGTGGAGACGAGCCAGCCGGCGAAGGCTCCGACGAGCAGGCGCTTCCAGTACCGCCGCAGCGCGCCCGAGACACGGAGCGCGGCGAGGTAGGCGCGGACGAGCCAGGACGCCATCTGCCGAGTGTATGCCCACCCGGCGCGGCCCCCACACTTCTGCGCGGCGGCGACACCCGGCGCGGCCGCGGCTGCGCCCCGCTCAGGGCTCGCCGCGCCGCTCAGGGAGCGCGCACGGAGGCGGCGGCCGGGCAGCGCCAGTACTCGTAGCCGGCGCCGCGCGACTCGAGCGTGCACGACTCCCCGACCAGGCTCGGGTAGCCGCTGAAGAGCCCCTCCGAGCAGGCCCGCCACTGCGCGCGGTCCCCGATCGGCGAGCGGACGACCTCGCAGGAGCCGACGAAGCCCCACTCGTGCAGCACGTCCTCGCGCTGCGCGAGCGCGAGCAGCGCGGCGCCGAGGGCGGCGGCGAGGACGATCTTGACGAGGACGGGAACCTCCTTGGTCGATCTCTCGTATCGGCACGGCCGGCCGACGGCTCCAGCCTCGCCGGGGGGCGCCCGCGCAGTAGGGTATGCGCCCGTGACTGCGATTCGCATGGACGGAAGGGCGCTCGCCGAGAAGATCCGGGCGCAGGTCGCGGAGGAGGTGGCGGCGTTCGGGGAGCCCGTCTGCCTGGCGACGATCCTCGTCGGCGACGACCCCGCCTCCCACGTGTACGTGGGGAGCAAGCACAGCGCCTCGCGCGAGGCCGGCATCCTCTCCCGCGACCATCGCTTCCCCGCGTCGACGCCCGAGGCCGAGATCCTCGACCTGATCGGCGAGCTGAACGACGACGGGGAGGTGGACGGCATCCTCGTCCAGCTCCCCCTGCCCCCGCACATCGACGAGGCGCGGGTCACGCAGGCGGTCGACCCCGCCAAGGACGTGGACGGGTTCCACGCGCTCAACGCCGGGCGGCTCTTCGTCGGCCGGCCGCACCTCGTCCCTGCGACGCCGCTCGGGATCATGGCCATGCTCGCCGAGTACGGGGTGGAGCTGCGCGGCCGGGACGCGGTCGTCATCGGGCGCAGCGAGATCGTCGGCAAGCCGATGGCGATGCTGCTCCTCGCCGAGCACGCGACGGTGACGATCTGCCACTCGCGGACGCGCGACCTCGCCGAGCACACGCGCCGCGCGGACGTGCTCGTCGCGGCGGCCGGGCGCCCCGGCCTCGTCACCCCGGACATGGTCAAGCCGGGGGCGGCGGTGGTGGACGTGGCCATGAACCGCACCGAGGCCGGGCTCGTCGGGGACGTCCAGCCGGGGGTGGCCGAGGTGGCCGGCTACCTCACGCCCGTGCCGGGCGGCGTCGGCCCGATGACGATCGCGATGCTGCTCCGGAACACGCTCACGGCCGCCCGCGCCCGCCGGCTCGGGGTTGCGGCCCCGGGCGCCTAGGAGCTACGGTTCCGCGGTCAGACAACCGGCATCGGCCCCGCCCAGGGTCGATGCCTTCGCACGCAGGAGGACGTCCGTGGAGCAGGGCACCGTCAAGTGGTTTTCGAACGAGAAGGGCTACGGCTTCATCGAGCGGGAGGGGGGCGACGACGTCTTCGTCCACCACACCGCGATCGCGATGGAGGGCTACAGGACCCTGACCGAAGGCCAGCGCGTTCAGTTCGAGGTCGTGCAGGGTCCCAAGGGTGCCCAGGCCGCGAACGTCGTCGCGACCGGCTGAGCAAGCTCGGAACGAGGCATGGGCGGGCTCCCGAGGGGAGCCCGCCGCGTTTTGCGACCATCTCCTCTAGCCATGGCCATCTCCCGTGAACAGGTGCTGCACGTCGCCAGGCTGGCGCGGCTCGCCCTGACCGAGGAGGAGATCGCGCGCCTCACCGAGGAGCTGGGGAAGATCCTGGAGGCGGTCGGCGCCGTCTCCGAGCTCGACCTGGCGGACGTGCCGCCCACCTCGCACCCCCTCGACCTCGTCAACGTCTGGGCGGAGGACGAGCCGCGCGACCCGCTGCCCCGCGAGCAGGCGCTCGCGAACGCGCCCGACGCCGACGACGGCTACTTCCGCGTGCCCGCATGGCGGTCGTAGACACGCTCCGCCTGACCGCCGAGGAGGCCCGCGGCCTCCTCGCCCGGCGCGAGATCTCGCCGGCCGAGCTGCGCGAGGCGTACCTGGAGGCGATCGCCGAGCGGGACGGGGAGCTTCGCTGCTACCTGCGCACGGTCGAGGACGCCGAGGGCGAGGGGGTGCCGATCGCGCTCAAGGACGTCATCTCCACGAAGGGCGTGGAGACGACGGCGGGCTCGAGGATCCTCGCCGGCTACGTGCCCGTCTTCGACGCGACCGTCGCCGCCCGCGTCAAGGCGGCCGGGCTGCCCCTGCTCGGGAAGACGAACACGGACGAGTTCGCGATGGGCTCCTCCACGGAGAACTCCGCCTTCGGCCCGACGCGCAACCCGTGGGACCCGGAGCGCGTCCCCGGCGGCTCGGGCGGCGGGTCGGCGGCCGCGGTCAGCGCCGGCCTCGCGCCCTGGGCGCTCGGCTCCGACACCGGCGGCTCGATCAAGCAGCCCTCGGCCCTCTGCGGCAACGTCGGGCTCCGGCCCACGTACGGGAGCGTCTCCCGGTACGGGATCGTCGCCTTCGCCTCCAGCCTCGACCAGATCGGGCCGGTCGCGAAGACGGTCCGCGACGTCGCCCTCCTCTATGCGATCATCGCCGGCCGCGACCCCTGCGACGCGACCACCGCCGAGCTGCCGGAGCCGCCCCGGCTGCCCGAGGGGGACTCGCTCGCCGGCGTCCGGGTCGGCGTCCCCACGGAGCTGAACGAGGCGGAGGGGATCGAGCCGGGCGTGAAGCAGGCGGTGCGCGCCGCGCTCGAGCTCGCCGAGGAGCTGGGGGCGGAGGTGGAGGAGTGCTCGCTCCCGCGCTCGGTGCGCTACGGGCTTCCCTGCTACTACCTGATCGCCCCCGCCGAGGCCTCCTCCAACCTGGCCCGCTACGACGGCGTCCGCTACGGGCCGCGGGCGGAGGCGGCGAGCTACCAGGAGCTGATCGAGCGGACGCGGGACGAGGGGTTCGGGGACGAGCCCAAGCGGCGCATCATGCTCGGCACGTACGCGCTCTCCGCCGGCTACTACGAGGCCTTCTACGGGCAGGCGCAGAAGGTGCGCACGCTCATCATCCGCGAGCACCGGGAGGCCCTCGAGCGCTTCCACGTGCTCGCCTGCCCCACCTCGCCCACGGTCGCCTTCCGCCTCGGCGAGCGCACCGCCGACCCGCTCGCCATGTACGCGAGCGACCTCCTCACCATCCCCTCCTGCCTCGCCGGCCTGCCCGGGCTGAGCATCCCCTGCGGGCTCTCCGAGGGCCTGCCCGTGGGGCTGCAGCTGATCGGGCGCCCGTTCGGCGAGAACACCCTCTTCCGGGTCGGGCACGCGCTCGAGCAGGCGATCGGCTTCGACACCGTGCCCACGAGGTACCGGACGTGACCTGGGAGCCCGTCATCGGGCTGGAGATCCACGTCCAGCTGAAGACGCGGACGAAGATGTTCTGCCGCTGCCCGGTCGGCTTCGGCGCGGAGCCGAACACGCAGACCTGCCCCGTCTGCCTCGGCTTCCCGGGGGCGCTGCCGGTGCCGAACCGGGCCGCCGTCGAGTGGACGATCAAGCTCGGCCTCGCCCTCGGCTGCGAGATCGCCGAGCACGCCGTCTTCTCGCGCAAGAACTACTTCTACCAGGATCTCCCGAAGGGTTATCAGATCTCACAATACGATCTGCCTCTTTGCAAAAATGGGAAGATGATTCTCCCCACTGCGGAAGGCGACCGGGTGATCGGGATCGTGCGCGCCCACCTGGAGGAGGACGCGGCCAAGACCGTGCACGTGGGCGGCCGCACGGGACGGATCCGAGGCGCGGACGTCTCCCTCGTCGACTTCAACCGGGGCGGCACCCCGCTCGTCGAGATCGTCACCGCCCCCGACCTGCGCTCGGCCGAGGAGGCGAAGCGCTTCCTGCAGCTCTTGCGGCAGACCGTCGTCGAGCTCGGCGTCTCGGACGCGGAGATGGAGAAGGGGACGCTGCGCGTGGACGCGAACGTCTCCGTCCGCCCCGCCGGCTCGCAGGAGCTGCGCACGCGCACCGAGATCAAGAACCTCAACTCCTTCACCTTCGCCGCGCGCGGCATCGACGCCGAGGTGCGCCGGCAGATCGCCGTCTGGGAGGCGGGCGGGGAGGTGCAGCAGGAGACCTACGACTTCGACGCCGCCACCGGCGCCCTCACCGTGCACCGGACGAAGGAGGAGGCGGAGGACTACCGCTACTTCCCGGAGCCGGACCTCGTCCCCCTCGAGCCCTCCCGCGAGCTCGTCGAGCGCCTGCGCGCCGAGCTCCCCGAGCTCCCCGCCGCGCGCATCCGGCGGCTCGGGGCGGAGCTCGACCTGGAGCGGGCGACCGTCCTCGTCGCCGGCGGCCTCGACCGCCTCTGGGAGGAGACGGTGGCCGCGGGCGCCGAGCGCGTGGCGGCCGCGAACGTGCTCGCGAACAACCTCGTCGCCGCGGGGGTCGACCCGTCCGCCGTCCCGGCGCGTGAGCTCGCGCGCCTGGTCGAGGCCCGCGAGCGCATCCCGCGCGCGGCCTTCGACGAGGCGATCGCGCGCCTCGCCGAGCCCGGCTTCTCCGCCGACCCGTATCTCGCCCAAGAGGCGGTCGCGGACGCGGCGGCCCTCGAGCCCGTCGTCGCGCGCGTCCTCGCGGCCAACCCGAAGCAGGTGGAGGCCTACCGCAACGGCAAGGAGGGGCTGCTCGGCTTCTTCGTCGGGCAGGTGATGCGGGAGACGCAGGGGAAGGCGGACCCCCGCGTCGTCAACCGCCTCGTGCGCGAGAAGCTCTCGGCCTGAGGCGCGAACCGCCCGCGGCGGCCGGGCGAACCAGGCGCGACCTCCGCTCTCGAGGAAAGGAGAGACCTATGAAGAGGGGAGTCGCGCCGCTCGCGCTCGCGGGCGCGCTCACCGCCGCACTCGCCGCCGCCGCCCTCGCCGGCAGCCTCGGCCCCCGCTCGGCGACGGCCTCCAGCCACCGGGAGGCGCCGCTGATCGCCGACGACCCGGCTGCCGACAACACGGACGTGTACGCGTTCGTGAGCCCGGACAAGCCGAGCACCGTGACGATCGTGGCCAACTACATCCCGCTCGAGGACCCGGCGGGCGGGCCCAACTACTACCGGTTCGACCCGACCGTGCTCTACGAGCTCAACGTCGACAACGACGGGGACGCCGTCGAGGACGTCGTCTACCAGTTCCGGTTCACGACCCAGGTCGGGAACCCGAACACGTTCCTCTACAACACGGGGCCGGTCGACTCGCCGACCGACCCCGACCTGAACGTCAAGCAGACGTACACGGTCACCCGGGTCGTGCGCAGGGCGGGCGAGGCGGTCTCCACCACCGTCCTCGGGGCCGACCTGCCCGTCCCGCCGGCGAACATCGGGCCGCGCTCGAACCCGAGCTACGACCCGCGCGCGGGCGTCGTCGACCTGGGCGGCGACCGCAAGGTCTTCGCCGGGCCGCGGGACGACCCGTTCTTCGTCGACCTCGGCTCGATCTTCGACCTGGGCGGGCTCCGCCCGTTCAACCCTGCCCACCTGATCCCGCTCGGCGCGGAAGCGGGCAGGGACGGCGTGCGCAACTACAACACGCACGCGATCGCGATCCAGGTGCCGAAGACGGACCTGCTCCGGCCCCCGCTCGCGGACGGCGTCATCGGCGTCTACGCGAGCGCGAGCCGGCAGAAGATCCGGCTCCTGCGCGGGGACGGGACGCTCGACGCGCACGGCCCCTGGGTGCAGGTCTCCCGGCTCGGGAACCCGCTCGTGAACGAGGTGCTGATCCCGCTCGGGAAGAAGGACCTCTGGAACGCCTCCGAGCCGAAGGACGACGCGCAGTTCCTCCAGCACTACCGAAGCCCGGAGCTGGCGGCGCTCGTCAACCTGCTGTACCCGACGCTGCCCGACACGCCCACCTCGGGCCGCGACGACCTGGTCGCCGTGCTCCTCACCGGAGTGCCTGGCCTCAACTTCACCGGCGAGGTGAAGGCGGACCTGCTCCGGCTGAACACGGCGATCCCGCCGGCGGCCACGCCGAACCGGCTCGGCGCGCTCGCGGGCGACTTCGCGGGCTTCCCCAACGGCCGCCGGCTCGCCGACGACGTGACGGACATCGAGCTCCGCGCCGTCGCCTGCGGGTACGGGTCGATCCTGGAAGCCGCGCTCGGGCTCTGCAACCTGAGCCCGAACAACGCGATCGGGGACGGGGTGGACGCGAACGAGAACGCGTTCCTCGCCACGTTCCCGTACCTCGCCCCGCCCAACCGGGGCTACGAGCACACGGGGCACGAGTAGGACGGATGGCCCGCGGCGGGAGGCGGGGGAGGATCCTCCTCGCGGGCGGCGCGACTGCGGCCGCGCTCGCCCTGGGGAGCCTGCTCGGCGGCGTCCTCGCCGAGACCGCCCCGCCCCCCGCTGCGGACGCCTCCGCCCCGAGCGCGCTCGCCGAGCGGGCGCTCTCGGGGGCGCCAGCCGCCCTCTCCGCGGGCGGCCTCGCC
>DATLYP010000118.1:0-22861 GCA_035574655.1 Gaiellaceae bacterium | reverse complement strand
CGCGGCTGCTGCTCGAGCGCCGGCGCGCCGCGCTCGATCGGGCGGGGGCGCGCCTGGCGGCGCTCTCACCGCAGGCCACCCTGAGCCGGGGATACGCGATCGTGCGCGCGAACGGGCGCCCGCTGCGGGAGGCGGCGGCCGTCGCCCCCGGAGACCCCCTCGACGTCGAGCTCGCCCGGGGGGCCCTCGGCGCGCGCGTGGAGGAGGTGCGCCCGTGACCGGGGCGAGCGGCGCCGGTGCGGGGCGCCCGGACGGCGAGCGCCCGTTCGAGGAGCTGCACGCCGAGCTGGAGGAGGTCGTCGCCCGCCTCGAGCGCGGCGACGTGCCCGTGGACGAGGCGATCGCCCTCTACCGCCGCGGGGAGGAGCTCTACCGCGCCTGCGTCGAGCGGCTGCGGGCCGCGGAGCTGCAGGTGGAGGAGCTCGCGGCGCGCGAGCCGGGCGCGTGACAGGCGCGCGGCGCGCGCATCGTGTATGAATCGCCCCGTGGCGAAGCCGAGCCCGGACCTGCTGCGCAAGGTGTCCCTCTTCTCCGGCCTCGACGACCGGGAGCTGCAGAGCCTGGCGGAGGAGTTCAACGAGCGGCGCTTCGGCCCCGGGGAGACGGTCGCCCTCGAGGGCGAGGGCGGGCTCATGTTCTTCGTCGTCGACGAGGGCGAGGCGAAGGTCGAGGTGCACGGCCGGGAGGTGGGGCGCCTCGGCCCGGGCGACTCCTTCGGCGAGATCGCCCTCATCGACCGCCGCCCGCGCACGGCGACCGTCACCGCGCTCACCGAGCTGCGCACGTACGGGCTGCCCGTCTTCGTCTTCCGCCCCTTCGTCGAGGCGCGCCCGCAGGTGGCCTGGAAGCTGCTCGAGGCGCTCGCCGACCGGCTCGCGGCGGCGGAAGCCCGCGCCTGACGCCCTCGGCGCCCGTAGCGGCCTACGCCTCACCCGCCCCGCCCCGGGGAGCAGGCTCCTCTCCGCCGCGGGCGGGCGCGCGCGGGAAGAGGCGCGCCGCCGTCGCCTTGAAGGACGCGGTGACCGGTGCGCCGAGCCGGAGATCGAGCCGCTCCGCGGACGCGGCCGTGATCTCCGCGACGACCGGTCCGACCCGCACCCGCACCCGGTTGCCGAGCCGCGCGAGCGAGAGAACCGTCCCGTGGACATGGTTCGAGCGCGAGTCGGCGCGCCCCGCCGGACCGATCGCGACGTCCCAGGGGTAGACGGCGACGTCGACGGGCCCCTTCGCCTCGTCGGTGCTCCACAGCGCGACGCCGCCGTCGAGGATGACACGGGTCAGCCCGTGCTCCCCGCCGACGGCCTGGCCGCGAAGGAGCGTGGCGCCGGTCAAGCTGGCGACGAAGGGGTCGAGCGGTGTGGCGACGAGATCGCTCGGCGTCCCGACTTGGACGATTCGGCCCGCGGCGATCACGCCGATCCGCTCGGCGAGCATGGCCGCGTCCTCGAAGTCGTGGGTGACGAGCACCGTCGGCAGCCGCTCCTCCGCGAGGAGATCCCGTAGCTCGCCGCGGACGCGGGCGCGCGTGTGCGCGTCGAGCGCGGAAAGAGGCTCGTCGAGGAGCAGGTACGCGGGCTCCCGGGCGAGCGCGCGCGCGAGGGCGACCCGTTGGCGCTCGCCGCCCGAGAGCTGGCCGACGGGCGCGTGGGCGAGATCGGCGATGCGGAGCCGCTCGAGCAGCGCCGGGACCCGGCGCCGGTCACGAGCGCCGAAGCGGACGTTGCCGGCGACGTCGAGGTGCGGGAAGAGCGCGTACTCCTGGAAGAGGTAGCCGACGCGGCGGCGCTCCGGGGGGACGTCGAGGCCGCGCTCGGTGTCGAGCAGCACCGAGCCTTGGAGCGTGACGAGCCCCCGCTGCGGACGGAGCAGGCCGCCCGCGACCCGCAGCACGGTCGTCTTCCCGGCGCCCGACGGGCCGACGAGGGCGAACGTCTCGCCCTCGTCCACCGTCAGGTCGACCGCGACCTCGAAGGCGCGAAGGGGATGAGCGAAGCGGATGCGAAGGGCCATCTGCTGCTGAGCTTGAACGAGAGCAAGACGACGGCGCTCACGGTGACGAGGAGAGCGCTGAGCGCGAGAGCGACCGTGAAGTCGACGTCGAGCTGCTCGTAGATCGCGAGCGAGAGCGTCTGGGTGACCCCCTGGAGGGAACCGGCGAACATGATCGTGGCCCCGAACTCCCCGAGAGCACGGGCGAGCGCAAGCGCGGCGCCGGCGCCGAGCCCCCCGCGGGCGAGGGGGAGGACGACGCGAAAGAACACGCCGGCCGGCCCCGCGCCGAGCGTGCGGGCGGCCGCAGGCAGGGTCGGATCGACCGCGTGGAATGCGGCGACGGCGGTGCGCAGGTAGAACGGGCTCGCGACGAAGGCGGCAGCGAGAACGACGGCGGCCTTCGTGAAGGCGACGTCGATGCCGAGCGCTCCGAGCTCGTCTCCCAGCAGGCCGGCCCGGCCGAACGCGACGAGCAGGCCGATGCCCGCGACCGCGGGCGGAAGCACGAGCGGAAGCTCGAACGCGGTCACGAGAACGTCGCGCAGCACGCCGCGCCGGGTCGCGACCCAGTAGGCAGCCGGCGTGCCCAGGCCGACGATGAGCGCCATCGCGACGGCAACGGTCTCCGCGGTCACCCTGATCGCGTCGAGCGCAGCGTCGGTCCTGAGCGCTGAGACGAGCTCTCCGGGGGGGACGCGGAGGAACACAGCCGCCACGGGCAGGACGAGGAAGGCGAGCACGACCGCCGCGGCCGCCGCCAGCCCGACCCCGAAGATGGCGCCTACGGGGTCGGCGCCTGCGGCGGCGGGAGGAAGCCGAAGCTCCGGAGCACCGCCTGGGCCCGGCGCGAGAGGAGTCTCTTGATCCATGCCTGCGCGTCCGCCTTCCGCGTCGACCTCGCCACAACCGCGATCTCGTACCGCACGCGCGGCTGCGCCCGCGCGGGGAGGCGGATGACGAGCACCCGGTCGCGCACGACGCGTGCGTCGGTGACGTAGACGAAGCCCGCGTCCGCCTGGCCGAGGGCCACCTTGCCGGTGACCGCGCGCACGTCCGTCTCCTGGCTCACGACCTTGGAGAGCACGGACGACAGCCCGAGCTTGCGCAGCGCCTGCCGCGTGTACGCCCCGAGGGGAACGGCGGGGTTGGCGACGACCAGCCTCACGGGCTTTCGGCGCAGGTCGTAGACGGACGCGATCCGGGCCGGGTTCGAGCGCGGGACGATCAGCGCCAGCCGGTTGGAGGCGAAGGCCACGGGGCGAAGGACGAGCCCTTCCCGGTAGAGCCGTTGCGTATTCAGCGGCGACGCCGAGGCGAAGAGATCGGCGGGCGCGCCGTTGCGAATCTGGGCCTGGAGCGTGTTCGAGCCCGCGAACGAGTAGCGCTGGGCGGGATCCAGGGCTCGGAAGGCGTCGGTCAGGGAGGCGGCGGCGTAGATCGTGAGCGGCCCCGGCCGCCCCCACGAGACAGCCGGGAGAAGCGCCGCCACGAGCAGGACGAAGGAGACCCGGCACGCGATCCGGCGGCGCATCCGCACGGCCTCCTACCCGAGGGAGCGCTCGCAGGCTGCGCTCGCGCGCTCGAGGCCGAGGGCGGCAGGGACGGGCCTCGGGGACCGTCCCGAAGCGGGCAGGCAGGGCCCGCCGAGCTGCTGCCCGACGCTCCCCGTCAGCCCGAGCGCCCCGGCGCCCGGGAACGTCAGCAAGCGCCGCCGGTGCATCGTCGTGCCTGCGTTGCCATCTCGCCGTGCCGCTCCTTGCGCAGGATGTCCCGGGTCGCCCGGGCACGCTACCATCGCGGTAGTCATTTTTCAACTACTGTGGCGCGCGCACTCTCACCCGCGTCGGCGTCCCGGTGAGCCGGCGACCCCGGAGCGAGCCGAGCCTCCCCGAGTGGGCGTCGCTCGGGCTTCTCTGCGAGGGCCCCGCGCACGGGTGGGCGGTCGCGCGGGCGCTTTCCCCCCGGGGCGAGCTCGGACGGGTCTACTCGTGCGCTCGCCCGCTCGTCTACCGCGCGCTCGCACAGCTTCGCAGCGCCGGCCTCGTCCGCGTTCGGGGCACCGTGCCGAGCGCGACCGGCCCGGCCCGGACGACGCTCGCCCCTACCGGGCGCGGCCGCGCGGCGTTCGCGCGGTGGCTGCGGGCTCCGGTGGCTCACGTGCGCGACCTTCGCTCGGAGCTCATGCTCAAGCTGCTGTTCCACGAGCGGGCGGGGCTCGACCCCTCGCCGCTCCTTCGCGACCAGGCGCGGGCCGTGGCCGCGACGGAGCGCGGGCTCGAGCGGCGCCTCGCGGCCGCGCAGGGCTTCGAGCGCACCCTCGTCCTCTGGCGCCTCTCCGTCGCGCGCGCCGCGCTCTCCTTCGTGGAGGCGCTCCTCGACGGGCGGGCGGTGGAGCCCGTCGTCTATCGGCCGGTCGGGTACGTCCGCTCCGCGCACCGCGACCTCGAGGGGATGCCGCTGCAGCCTGTGGCCGACCGCAGCGGCCTGTCCAGGATCGTGCTCACCGAGGCTCATCGGGGCTGCTTGGCGGATCTCGAAGGGTTCTCGCACGCGTGGGTGCTCTCGCACCTGCACGAGACGCTCGGCTGGGACCCGTGCGTGCCCGCGTTCCTCGACGACCGGCCCCACGGGACGTTCGCGACCCGCTCCCCGCGCAGGCCGAATCCTCTCGGCCTCTCGCTCGTCCGAGTCGTCGCCGTCTCCGGCCTCGAGGTGGTCGTGGACGGCATCGACCTCCTCGACGGGACGCCCGTGCTCGACCTGAAGCCGTACGTCCCTCTCTTCGATACGCCCTCCACGCCTCCCCGCGAGGGCTGGTTCGAGGGGCGGGCGGAGCGCGTCTTCGAACGGGCGTCGGACGCCCGCTTCGCCCGGCGGAGCCGCACGCCAGCCTGAGCGCGCCTCAGGCGCGCTCGGCGAGCCGGCGCCCGAGCGCGACGAGGTCGTCCCGCGCCCGCGCCGGGTCGCCCGAGAGAGCGACCGTCTCCGCCCCCGCCACCGGCGCCCGCACGCGGCCGCCGAAGACGAGGCAGCGGACGCCGGCCGCGGCGGCGCGGCGCGCTACCTCGCCCGGCGCCTTGCCCTCGGCGGTCGTCTCGTCCACCTCGCC
This sequence comes from Gaiellaceae bacterium, assembly GCA_035574655.1. Classification (GTDB taxonomy): domain Bacteria; phylum Actinomycetota; class Thermoleophilia; order Gaiellales; family Gaiellaceae; genus GMQP-bins7. Next base: position 17,760 of record DATLYP010000118.1, on the reverse strand, counting down.
CTCGCCCGTGACGACGAGGTCGCTGCGGCGCAGCCGCTCCTCGAAGCGGAGCAGGTCGAGGAGCGCCGCGGCGCCCGGGACGAGCTCCGCCCCGAGCGCGGCGAACGCCGCGCCCAGCCCGCCCGCCGCCCCCGCCCCCGGCAGGTCGGCGTACGGGCGCAGCTCCTCCATCTCCCCGAGCCTCCGCTCCAGCTCCGCCACCTCCTCCGGGCCCGCCCCCTTCTGGGGCCCGAAGAGGCGGGCGGCGTCGCGCAGGCGGGTCTGCACGTCGCAGAGCACGACGGCCGGCACGGGAAGCGAGTCGACGACCTGGCGCAGGCCGGCGCCGCCGTCCACGGTCGCCGAGCCGCCGAGGCCGATCACGAGAGCACGCGGGCGCGCGGCGAGGACGGCGAGGAGGAGCTCGCCCAGCCCCCGGCTGGAGGCGCGCAGCGGGTCGCGCTCCGCCGGGGCGACGAGCGGGAGCCCGATCGCCTGCGCCGCCTCCACCACGGCCCTCCCGTCGGGCAGCAGCAGCCAGCGCGCCGCGACCGGGCGCCCCAAGGGGTCGGAGACCCGGGCTTCGCGCACCTCCCCGCCGAGCGCCCGCTGCAGGGCCTCGAGGGTGCCTTCGCCGCCGTCCGCGACGGGCAGCTCCTCCGCGCTCAGCCCCGCCTCCCGGGCCCCCTGGGCGAGCGCGGCCGCCGCCTCCGCGGCCGACAGGACGCCCTTGAGGCTAGCGGGGGAGAGCAGCGCCCTCAGGAGCCACCTCCTTTCCGCCGCCCTCGCCCGCGCCTGTCTCGGCCTCGGCGACCGGCTCCTCTTCGAGTCGTCGCAGCATCGCCACCGAGAGCCCCTCCCGGGCGAGCGCGAGCACGCCCAGGCCGGTCCCGCAGGCCATCTCCACCGCCTGCAGGGCGAGCCCGTACGCGAAGCCCGTTCCGTAGGCGACGCCGTAGTCGAGCAGCGGCAGGGCGACCGCGGCCTGCGTCAGGCCCACGTTGCCCGGCCAGAGCGGGACGATGGTGACGACGTTCATGAGCACGAGCACGAGCCCGGCCGCGGGCAGCGGGGCGTCGATCCCGAACGCCTGCATGGCCGCGTACACGGCGAGCAGCTGCAGAAGCCAGCCGAGGCACTGGAGGACGACCGCGCCCGCAAGCGGAAGCGGCTCCTTGAGCACGGTGAGCCCCTGCCGCGCCATCGCAAGCAGGTGGCGCACCGTCCCCACGCCCTCGCGCACGACCGGCCGCTGGCGCCGGCGCGCGCCGAGCCAGGCGGCGGCGAAGAGCGCGAAGCCGACGGCGGCGGCGACGAGCAGCACGACCACCGCCCAGTGCGGCACCCTCGCGGTGAGCAGCACCCAGACGACGAGCAGGGAGGCGGGGACGAGGTCGAAGAGGCGGTGGACGAACACCGTCCCCACGAGCGCCGCGCTCGTCCCCGAGGGCGCGCCGGGCAGGTGCCGGCGCAGGGTGGCGACGCGGGCGAGCTCCCCCAGCCGCCCCGGCACGACCGCGTTCGCGAAGAGCCCCACCCCGAACGCGGAGAGCACGTGGAGGAGGCGCGGCTGCCGGTCCTGGGGCAGCGCCTGGCCAAGCGTGAGCCGCCAGGAGAACGCGCGCGCGAGCGAGGAGGCGACGTTCAGGAGCAGCGCGACCAGGATCCAGCTCCAGGCGACGAGACGGAACGCCCCCAAGACGAGGTCCCATTCGGGCCCGCGCCACCAGATGACGGCCAGCGCCGCCGCGAAGAGGGTCAGGCCGACGCCCGCCTGCACCCAGCCGCTGCGCCAGACCGCGCGCGCGAGCGTCATGCGGCGGCGACCTCGAGGGAAGCGCGCCCGGCCACCTGCTCGTAGATCTGCTCCAGCCGGCGCGCGAGCATGGGCCAGGCGTAGCGCTCGACGGCGAGGGCGCGCGCCGCCTCGCCCATCCGCTCCCGGCGCGGCTCGTCCGCGACGAGCGCCTCCACCGCGGAGGCGAGCGCCCACGGGTCGCCGGGCGGGACGGCGAGCGAGGCCTCCGGCTCGAGCACCTCCCGGTAGCCCGGGATGTCCGAGGCGACGGCGGGCAGCGCGCAGGCGAAGGCGCGGGCGAGCACCATGCCGAAGCTCTCCTGCCCGAGCGAGGGGGCGACGAGCGCCTTCGCGGAGAGGAGCGCGCGCGTGAGGCTCTCCTGCGTCAGGAAGCCGACGACGTCGATCCCCTCGTCGGGGATGCGCAGGCGGGCGAGCAGGAGACGCACGGCGAGCGGGTCGGCGCCGGCGACCGTGAGCCGCAGCCCGGTGCGGCGGCGGATCTCCGGCCAGGCCCGGAGCAGCACCTGCAGCCCCTTGCGCGGCTCGTGGCGGCCGACGAAGACGACACGGTGCTCGCGCCCTCCCGCCGGCGCCTCCTCGGGGACGAGCACGCCGTTGGGGAGGATCTCGTACTCCCCCGGCAGCCATCGCTCCTGCGAGGCGCGGGCGCGCTCGGAGACGGCGATCCGGTGATCGATGCGCTCGATCAGGAAGCCCCAGAGCGGCCGCCCGAGCCGCATCCAGCCGAGCTCCCCCGAGGCGTGGAAGGTCGCGACGATCGGCGACCGGGCGAGCACCAGCGCCGCGACGCAGATCGCCGGCGTCATCGGCTCGTGCAGATGCAGGACGTCGAAACGCTCGCGCTCGAGCGCCCGGCGCAGCCGCCCGAACGCGCGGGGGGAGAGGACGATGTTGGGGAGCGAGCCGTTCGCCGGCACGATCACCGAGCGCCCGAGCGGGATGACGTTCGCAGGCGGGTCCCCGTGGCGGCCCAGGCGAGGGTGCAGGACGCGGGTGAACTGGCCGGGCGGGTCGTTGCCCATGAGCAGCCGCACCTCGTGGCCGCGCTCCGCGAGCGCCTGCGCCTGCAGCTCGGCGTGCTCGACCACCGCCCCCCAGAACGACCAGGAGAAGGGGACGACGATCCCGACCTTCATCGCGCGCACCCTACAGCGGGGGCGTGCGAGGAAGCCGGGCGTGCGGAGAGGCGCCGCCGAGCAGCTACGCTCGCGGGATGCGCCTGGACGGGATCCACCACGTGACCTGCATCACGGGGGATGCTCCCCGGAACGTCGACTTCTACACGCGCGTCCTCGGGCTGCGGCTCGTGAAGAAGACGGTCAACCAGGACGACCCTACCGTCTACCACCTCTTCTACGCGGACGAGCAGGGAAGCCCGGGAAGCGACATCACCTTCTTCGAGTACCCGGGCATCCACCCGGGGCGCGCGGGCGCCGGCATGATCCACACGATCCAGTGGCGGGTGGCCTCCGAGCAGGCGCTCGACTTCTGGGAGGAGCGCCTGCGCGGGGAGGCGAGGGCGGTCGCGCACGAGGAGGGGGCGCTCGTCTTCGAGGACTTCGAGGGGCTGCGCCACCGCCTGGCGGCGGTGGAGACGCCGGACGAGCCCCTCGTCGCCGAGCACCCGGAGATCCCGCGCGAGCTCGCCCTGCAGGGCTTCGACGGCGTGCGCGCCTACGCGTCCGACCCGGAGCGGAGCCGACCGCTGCTCGAGGAGGCGCTCCGCTTCGAGCCGCGCGGGGAGCGCCTGTGGGAGGCGCGCGGCCCCACCCGGGGCGGCTTCTACGCCTACGACGAGCCGCCGGGCCGCGGGCTCTCGGGCGCGGGCACCGTGCATCACGTCGCCTGGGCGTCCACGATGGAGGAGCACGAGGCGTGGCGGCAGCGGGTGCTCGAGGCGGGCATGAGCCCTACGCCCGTGATCGACCGCTTCTGGTTCCGCTCCGTCTACTTCCGGGAGCCGAGCGGCGTCCTCTTCGAGATCGCGACGCTCGGGCCCGGGTTCGCGATCGACGAGGACCCCGAGCACCTGGGGGAGTCGCTCGTGCTGCCGCCCGCCTTCGAGCACCTGCGCCCGCAGATCGAGCCGATCCTGACGCCGCTCCCCCCGGCCCGCGCGGGCGTCCGCTGAGGGAGCGCCGGCGCCGCGGGCGTGGGAAGTAGACTCGCCCGCACCGTGAGGGACGAGGGACTCGCCGAGCTGCACACGCACCTCGGAGGCTCGGTCGCCTCGGACATTCTCTGGAGCCTCGCCCACGAGCAGGGGATCGCCCTCCCCGTCAAGGACTACTGGGAGTTCGACGCCCTCGTCACCGTCTCCGACCCGCGCGGGGTGAAGGGCCTCGACGAGCTCGACCGGATCTACCACTGGACGGAGCTCATCCAGTCCTCCCCGCTCGCGGTCGAGCGCTCCGTGCACGCGGCCATCGGGGGCGCGTACCGCTCGCAGGGGATCACGACCCTGGAGCTCCGCTTCAACCCGATGAAGCGCAACCGCGGCGGGGAGCGCGACCTCGACCACATCATCCTCGCGGCGATCCGCGGGCTCGACCGGGCGAGCCTCGAGTACCCGCACGTGCGGGCGGGGCTGATCCTGATGATGGATCGCACCTTCGACCGCCGCCTGAACGAGATCATCGTCGAGAAGGCGATCCGCTGGGCGAGCCGCGGCATCGTCGGCGTGGACATCGCGGGGCCTCGCCCGGGCGGCGCCCGCTACGACTACGCGCAGCTCGCCCCGCTCGTGGAGGCGGCGCGGGAGGCGGGTCTCGGAGTGACGATCCACGTGGGCGAGGAAGGCGGCGACATGGGGCGGGAGGAGATCGGGGAGGTGCTCGAGCACCTGCGCCCGGAGCGCATCGGTCACGGCATCCTCGCCGCCGGCGACCCCGAGCTGATGCGCCTGCTGCGCGAGCTCGGCACCGTGCTCGAGATCTGCCCCACCTCAAACCTGCTCACCGGCGCGCTGCCGGACGAAGCGGCCCTCCGGGACACGGTGCGGGCGTTCGCCGCGCACGGGGTCGCGTTCACGATCGCCACCGACGGGCCGGAGATGATGCGCACGCACCTGCGGGACGAGCTCGCGCTCCTCCTCCGCATCGGCGCCCTCGACGAGCACGAGCTACGGGAGGCGAACGCGCGCGGCCACGCGGCCGCCTTCCGCCGCAAGCTCGCCGTGCCCGTCTGACGGTGCCCGAGCCGCACCCCGACGAGGCCAAGCGGCGGCTGGGGAGGTCTCGGGCGAAGGGACCCGAGACGCCCGAGCCGCACTCCACGAGGGGCGGGCGGGTCAGGAGGCGGGCGCCGTAGCCGACTGGGCGGCGCCCCGAGCCTGCCGCGGCCCGGGCAGCGCGTCGGCGACGAGCTCGCGCAGGAAGACCCGGACCTCGCCCGGGCCCACGATGCGGATGTGCTCCCGGCGGCCGGCGGGGTCGCGCGAGCGGGGCAGCAGCCCGCCCACGTGCCCGGCGACCGAGCCCGGGGGGAGCGCGTCCAGCAGGTCGTGGTCGGTGCGGTCGTCGCCGAGCCCGATCACGAAGTGGCCCGGCTCCCGTCCGTTCGGGAAGAGGCTGCGCACGTACAGGCCCTTGTCGACGCCGCGCGCCCGCACCTCCACGACACGGTGTCCCTGCAGGATCTCCGCGGGCGCGCCCGCCAAGTGCCGGTTCAGGTCGTTGAGCAGCTCCCGCGCCCGCCAGGAGCCGTACTCGGGCTCCGCCTCCCGGTAGTGCCAGGCGACGCTGCACGCCTTCCGCTCGACGTGGGTTCCCGGGACCTCGGCCGCGGTCCGGCGAAGGAGCCGTTCGATGGGGCGCATCCAGGAGAGGTCGAGCTCGACGAGCGTCCGCCACTCGCCGCCGGGCTCGCGGGCGAAGTACCCGTGCTCGGCGCAGAGGTAGACGGGGAGCTGCCCGAACCACGCCTCCAGGTTGCGCCGCCGGCGGCCGCTGACGATGTGCACGTCGGTCGCGGGCACGGAGGCGAGGTGGCGGAGCAGAGCGCGGATGTCGGGCGTGGGGGCGGCAAGGTCCGGGTGCGGCTCGAGCTCGCGCAGCGTCCCGTCGTAGTCGAGCAGGATCGTGCGCCGGCGCGCCCGCGCGAAGCGCCGCCGCAGGCGCGCGGTGAGCTCCGCGTCCACGGTGGGGGGAGGGCGCAGCCGCCGCCGTCGGTCGCGGCGGGCGTACCGCCCGAGCCGGCCGAGGAAGCCGTCCGCCCACCGCCGGCAGTCGAGCGCCTCCACCCGCCGCGACATCGTCTCCAGGCGGCGGCGGCGCTCCGCGGCGGGCAGCTCCAGCGCCCGTGCCAGATGCTCCACCACCCCGTCCACGTTCCAGGGGTTGACGAGGAGGGCGCCGGGGAGCACCTGAGCGGCCCCGGCGAACTCGGAGAGGAGGAGGGCGCCCCGCCAGCGGCTGGGGACGCCGGGCGCGCTCTGGCAGAACACGAACTCGTGCGCGACCAGGTTCATCCCGTCGCGCAAGGGGGTCACCATCATCACGTCCGCCCGTCGGTACAGGGCCACGAGCGCCGGCTTGGAGATGGCCCGGTGGAAGTACTCCACGGGCGTGATCCCGGGCTGCGCGAAGCGGCCGTTGATGCGGGCGATCAGGAGCTCGATCTCGTCCCGCTGCTGCCGGTAGCCGGGGCTCTCCAGGCGGGAGGGGACGAGCACCTGGAGCATCGCCGTCGTGCGCGCGCGCGTGGGGTCCTGCTCCAGGAAGCGCTCGAACGCGAGCAGCTTCTGCGGGATGCCCTTCGTGTAGTCGAGCCGCTCCACCCCGAGCACGAGCTTGCGCCCTGCGTAGCGCTCCTCGAGCTGCGCCAGCAGGCGCGCCGTCTCCGGATCGCGGAGCACGCGGCGGAAGCCCTCCGTGTCGATCCCGACCGGGTCGACGCCGAGCCCCACCCGCCGCCCGTCCAGCTCGAGCCAGTCGGGCGTGGAGTCGATCCCGAGCACGCGCAGGCAGGAGGAGCGGAAGTGGCGGGCGTAGTCCCCCGTCTGGAAGCTCACGTAGTCCGCGCCGAGCATGCCCCGCAGCACCTCCTCGCGCGAGGGGAGCAGGCGGTACACCTCCGAGGAGGGGAAGGGCGTGTGCAGGAAGAAGCCGACCGCGAGGTCGGGCGCGCGGCGGCGGAGGATCGCCGGCACGAGCATGAGGTGGAAGTCGTGCACCCACACCCGCGAGCCGGGCCCGGCGCGCTCGAGGATCGCGTCGGCGAAGCGCTCGTTGACCTGCACGTAGCGCTGCCACGCCTCGGGCGTGATCCGCAGCCGATCGCCGAAGTAGTGCAGGAGCGGCCAGAGCGTGTCGTTGCAGACGCGGCCGTAGAAGTCCTCCTCCTCGTCCTCGGTGAGGAAGACGGGGACGAGGTTGGAGCGCGCCAGCCGGCCGCGCACACGGCCCTGCAGGTCCGGGGGCACGACCGTCCCCGGCCAGCCGATCCAGACCGCGTCCCCGCGCACGGCCCCCAGGGCGGACGCGAGCCCTCCCGCGGAGGGCTCGACCGAGAACGAGCCGCCGGACACGCTGAAGCGCACCGGGAGCCGGTTGCTCGCGATGATCAGGTGCTGTCCGCTTCTCGTCGCCACGCGCGCCTCTCTCGGGGTCGCTTGGGAAGGTAGGTACAACCTACGCGTCCGCGAATAGGCACCGCGATGGCATACGGGCTCGGAATCATCGGCAACTGCTCCTACAGCGCGCTCCTGCGCGACGGCTCCGTGGAGTGGCTCTGCTGGCCGCGCCCCGACTCCAGCTTCGTCTTCGGGCCGCTCCTCGACCGGGAGAAGGGCGGCGCGTTCACCGTCGAGGGCGTGGACGCGATCGACGTCCGCCAGGAGTACATCGAGAACACGAACGTGCTCCGCACCGTCTTCAGCGGCCCCAAGGGCTCGTTCGAGCTGATCGACTTCGCGCCCCGCTTCCTCCTCTACGACCGCTACTTCAAGCCCTCCATGCTCGTCCGCATCCTGCGCCCCCTCTCGGGCGAGCCGCGGGCGCGGGTGCGCTGCCGGCCGACGTACGAGTACGGCCTGGAGAAGATCGGCTCCTGGCGCGCCTCCAACCACATCACCTACACGGGCTTCCCCGCGCCCGTGCGCCTGACGACGAACGTCCCCCTCACCTACGTGGAGGACGAGCGGCCGTTCCTGCTCGAGGAGGACCGACACCTCGTCTTCACCTGGGGGGAGCCGCTCGAGGCGGGGCTGGAGGAGACCGCCGAGCGCTTCCTCGAGCGGACGCTCGACTACTGGCGGCGCTGGGTGAAGGGGACGCGCGTGCCGCGGGACTACCAGGGCGAGGTGATCCGCTCCGCGCTCGTGCTCAAGCTGCACCAGTACGAGGACACGGGCGCGCTCCTCGCCGCGACCACGACGAGCCTGCCCGAGCACCCCGGCTCCGGGCGCACCTGGGACTACCGCTTCTGCTGGCTGCGGGACGCCTACTTCACGCTGAACGCGCTCGAGCGGCTGGGTCACTCGGAGGAGATGGAGCGCTTCCTCGAGTACCTGCGCAACATCGCCGAGGAGCGGGAGGGGATGCTGCAGCCCGCCTACCGGATCAACGGCTCGGCGTACGCCCCCGAGCGCGAGCTCCCCCACCTCGCCGGCTACCGCGGGGACGGGCCCGTGCGCATCGGCAACCAGGCCTTCGAGCACGTGCAGAACGACGTGTACGGGGAGATGATCCTGGCCGTCAGCCGCCTCTTCCTCGACCGGCGCTTCGTCGGCCAGGTGGCGCCGCACACGGCCGTGGACATCGTCGCGAGCCTGGTCGACCAGATCGAGGCGCGCTTGGAGGAGCCGGACGCCGGCCTCTGGGAGTTCCGCGGGCGGACACGGCTGCACAGCTTCTCGGTGCTCATGCACTGGGCGGGGGCGCGGCGGGCGGTGGAGGTGGCGGAGGCGCTCGGGGCCCCCGAGCTCGCCGCGCGGGCGCAGGCGATCCAGCGGCGCGCCGCCGAGATCCTGGACACCCGCTGCTGGAACGAGGAGATCGGCGCGATCACGCAGGTCGCGGGCGAGCCGCAGCTCGACGCGGCGCTCCTGCTCGCCGTCCAGCTCGGCTACCTGCTCCCCGACGACCCGCGGGCGGCCCGCCACGTGGACGCGATCCGCGCCCGGCTGTCCGTGGACGGGGGGCTCCTCCGTCGCTACTCGTCCCCCGACGACTTCGGCATGCCGGTGGCGGCATTCACGGTGTGCACGTTCTGGCTCGCGGAGGCGCTCGCGATCATCGGCCGCATGGACGAGGCGCGCGAGCTTTTCGAGCGCCTGCTCGGCCTGCACAACGGGCTCGGCCTCTACTCCGAGGATCTCCTCCCGGACACGCTCGAGCAGAGCGGGAACTTCCCCCAGACGTACAGCCACGTGGGGCTCATCAACGCCGCCTTCCGGCTCTCCCGCCGCTGGGAGTGACGCCCGCTCCGGCCGGAAGCATTAGCGCCGGCGCTCGACCCCAGTAGCACCCCGCATGGGGGGTGCGGAGTATCTCCGCGGCGCGCGCCGTTCCCTCCTGCATGACAGCTCCCGCCAGGCGCGTCTGGGCCGCGCTGCTCGTCGTCTACCTCGTCTGGGGCTCGACCTACCTCGCGATCAAGGTCGCCGTGGAGACGCTGCCGCCGCTGCTCTCCGCCGGCGGCCGCTTCGGGGCGGCGGCGCTCCTCCTCGCCTCGGCGCTCGCCCTCCGCGGCCGCAGCCTCGCCGCCGGGTGGACGGAGCTGCGCGGCGCCGCGGTCACGGGCGGGCTCCTGCTCGCGCTCGGCGTGGGCGCGGTGCACGTCGCGGAGACGCGGATCGAGTCGAGCGTGGCGGCGATGATCGTCGGGACGGTGCCGCTGCAGGTGATCCTCATGCGGATCGCCGCCGGCGAGAACCCGGCGCGGACGACGCGGCTGAGCGCGCTCGCCGGCCTCGCCGGCCTGGCGCTCGTCGTGGCGCCCGGCCTCGGCTCGGGCTCGACCGCGCTCGGGCTCGCGGTGATGGTCGGCGCCACCGTCTCCTGGGCGACCGGCTCCTTCCTCTCCCGCTCGCTGCCGCTGCCGCGCGACCCCTTCGTCGCCGTCGTCTACGAGATGGCGTTCGGCGGCGCGTTCCTCCTCGCCGCCTCCCTCGCGGCCGGCGAATGGGGCGGCCTCGGGCGGGAGGCGCTGGCCGCCGACTCGATCGCCGCCTGGGCGTACCTCGTGGTCGCCGGCTCCCTCGTCGGCTTCACCGCCTACGCCTGGCTGCTGCGGGTCGCCCCCATCTCGCTCGTCGTCACGCACCAGTTCGTGAACCCGCTCGTGGCGATCGCCCTGGGGATGCTCCTGCTCGGGGAGCGCCCGAGCCCGCTCGCCCTCGCCGGGGCGCTCCTCATCGTCGCGGCCGTGTACGCGACCGTCCGCCGGGAGAGCCCCGGGTCGCCCGCGCGGCGGGCGGCCGCCCCCCGCTGCCCGGGCGCGGGTCAGGCGGCCGACGCCGCCTGACGCGGCTCGCGGGCGCCGCGGCCGGCTGCTACGAGGCCGGGACGCGCGCGCGCTGCGCGGCGAGGAACTCGAGCAGGTCGGAGCGGGTGAGGATCCCGGTGGGGCGCCCGTCGCTGACGACGACGACCGCCCCGCTTCCCCCGGAGAGGCCTTCGTACACCTCGTCCAGGGACGCGTCCGCGTCCACGACGGGGAGGGGCGGCTGCATGGCGACGGCCACGTCCTCGCCGAGCGCGTCCGGGTTCCGGAAGACGCGGTCGAGCAGCTCCCGCTCCTGGAGGGAGCCGACGACGTCGGCGACGGAGTCCACCGGCTCGTGGCGCACGACGGGGAGCTGCGAGATGCCGTAGCGCTGCATGAGCTCGATCGCCGCCCCCACCTTCTCGTGCGAGCCGATGGTGACGAGGTCGGGCACCTCGTGCCCCGCGCGGCGGAAGCGGAGCACCTCCTCCACCGCGGGCGCCGGGAGCTTCCGCTCCAGGAACCCGTACTGGATCATCCAGTTGTCGTCGTAGAACTTGGACAGGTAGGAGCGGCCGCTGTCCGGGAAGAGCATGAGCACCCTGGCCTCGGGCCCGAGCCGCCTCGCCACCTGCATCGCCGCCCAGGCCGTGGACCCCGCGGAGCCGCCCACGAGCAGGCCCTCCTCGCGGGCGAGCCGGCGGGCGGTGAGGAAGGAGTCGCGGTCGGAGACCCGGACCCACTCGTCCACGACCTCGGGGTCGAGCGTCTCCGGCCAGCACTCCTTGCCGATCCCCTCCACGAGGTAGGGGCCGACGGGGTGCTCGGCGTCCGCGGTGAAGATCGAGCCCTCGGGATCGACACCGACGATCCGGCCCGGCCAGCCCCGCTCCTTGAAGTAGCGGCCGACGCCCGTGATCGTCCCCCCGGTTCCGACGGAGATGACGATCGCCTCCACCTGCCCGCCGTCCGTCTGCTCCCAGATCTCCGGCCCCGTCGTGCGGTAGTGGGCCTCCGGGTTGGCCGGGTTCGAGTACTGGTCGGGCTTGAAGCCGCCCGGGATCTCCTCCGCCAAGCGGTCGGACACGGAGTAGTAGCTCTCCGGCGAGTGCGGCTCGACCGCCGTCGGCGTGATCACCACCTCGGCCCCGTAGGCGCGGAGCATGGAGATCTTCTCCTGGCTCATCTTGTCCGGCATGACGAAGATGCAGCGGTAGCCGCGGAGGGCGGCCACCATGGCGAGGCCGACCCCGGTGTTCCCTGAGGTGGGCTCGACGATCGTGCCGCCCGGCCTGAGCCGCCCCTCCCGCTCCGCCGCCTCGATCATCGCCAGGCCGATGCGGTCCTTGACCGAGCCGCCGGGGTTCAGGTACTCGAGCTTGGCGAGCAGCTCCCCCGGCACCTCGCGGCTGAGCCGGGGCAGCCGGACGATCGGCGTCCGCCCGACGAGGTCGAGCACGGTGGGGTACTCGCGGCCCGCCACTCCGCGGGAAGCCTACTCCCCGGCGCCCGGGCTCCCGGCGCCCGCTCCCGCCGGCGGAGACGTCGAGGCGGCGGGCCTCGCAGCCCGTCCGGTCGCGCCCTCAGTGCCGGAAGTGGCGCCGGCCGGTGAAGACCATGGCCGCGCCCGCCGCCTCCACCGCCGCGATCACCTCCGCGTCCCGTTTCGACCCCCCCGGCTGGATGAGCGCGGCCACGCCCGCCTCGAGCGCGAGCTGCGGCCCGTCCGGGAAGGGGAAGAACGCGTCCGAGCCGAGCACCGCCCCGCGCAGCTCGTGGCCGAGCGCGCGCGCCTTCTCGAGCGCGACGCGGACGGCGTCCACCCGGCTCATCTGTCCCGCCCCGATCCCGATCGTCTGCCCGCCCCGGGCGAGCACGATCGCGTTCGAGGTCACGTGCTTGACGACCCGCCAGGCGAAGAGCAGGTCCTTCCACCCCTCCTCGTCGAGCGAGCCGCAGACGACCCGCATCTCCTCGCGCGGGACGGTGCGCCAGTCGCGCTCCTGCACGAGCAGCCCGCCCACGACGCGCCGGTAGTCGCGCTCGTCCTCGACCAGCCCCCGCCGCTCCATGTCGTTGAGGACGCGCAGCGAGGGCCGGCGCGCGAGCGCCTGCATCGCCTGCTCGTCGTAGCCGGGCGCGAACAGCACCTCCAGGAACTGCTCGGCGAGCGCCTCCCCGAGGGCGGCCGACACCGGGCGGGTGAGGACGGCGACGCCGCCGTAGGCGGACACCGGGTCGGCCGCGAGCGCCTTCGCGTACGCCTCCTCGATCCGCTCCGCCACGCCCACCCCGCACGGGTTCGCGTGCTTGACGATCACGCACGCCGGCCCCTCCAGCTCGGCGGCCAGCAGGCGCGCCGCCGAGAGGTCGTTCAGGTTGTTGAAGGAGAGCGGCTTCCCGGCGAGCTGCTCGACCCGGGAGAGGACGTGCATGCGCGCGCCCCGCTCCGCGTAGTAGGCGGCGCGCTGGTGCGGGTTCTCGCCGTAGGCGAGCTCGAGCACGCGGTCGAAGGCGGGGACGAACGTCTCCGGGAGCTCGTCCCCGGGCTCGAACCAGCGGGCGATGGCCGACTCGTAGGCTGCCGTGCGCGCGAACGCGACCCCGGCCAGGCGCCGGCGCAGGTCGAGCGACGTCTGCCCGCGCCCGTCGCGCAGCTCCCGGAGCACCTCCTCGTAGTCGGCGGGGCGGCAGACGGGGAGCACGTACAGGTAGTTCTTCGCGGCCGCGCGCAGGAGCGCCGGGCCGCCGATGTCGATCAGCTCGATCACCTCCTCCTCGGTCAGCCCCGGCCTGCCGGCCGCCGCCTCGAACGGGTAGAGGTTGACGCAGACGAGGTCGAAGGGCTCGATGCCGAGCTCGGCCAGCTGCCGCGTGTCGTCGTGCAGGCCGCGGCGGGCGAGGATGCCCGCGTGGATGCGCGGGTGGAGCGTCTTCACGCGGCCTCCGAGCGCCTCCGGGAAGCCGGTCACCTCCTCCACGGGCGTGACGGGCAGCGCCGCCTCCCGAAGCTCCGCCGCCGTGCCGCCGCTCGCGACGAGCTCGAAGCCGAGCTCGGCCAGCCCGCGCGCGAAGGGGACGAGCCCGGTCTTGTCGTAGACGGAGATCAGCGCGCGCACAGCTCCCTCACCACCCGCGGCAGCAGCCGGTGCTCGGCCTCGTGCACCCGCGCGCGCAGCGTCTCCACGGTGTCGCCGGGCAGGACGGGCACAGGCTCGCTCGCGATCACCGGCCCGGTGTCCACCCCCTCGTCCACGTAGTGCACGGTCGCGGCCGCGGCGGGTGCGCCGGCGGCGAGCACGTCCTCGAGCGGGCGCGCGCCGGGGAAGTCGGGGAGCGGGGCGGGGTGCACGTTGACGACGCGGCCGGGGAAGCGGTCGAGGAAGACCGGGCGGAGCAGGTGCATGTACCCGGCGCAGACGACGAGCTCGACGCCGTGCGCGGCGAGCCAGTCCGCCATCGCCGCGTCCCGCGCCTCCCGGTCCGGGTAGCGCTCGAGCGGGAAGACGGCGGCGGGCACGCCCGCCTCCCGCGCCCGCCGCAGGGCCCGCGCCCGCGGGGTGTTGGAGGCGACCGCGACCACCGGCAGGCCGGCGTCGAGGAGCGCCTGCAGGTTCGTCCCCTCGCCGCTGACGAGGACGCCGATCACGCGCGCACCACCCGGCCGACGACGAGCTCCCCCTCCGCCTCGGGCGCGACCGCGAGGTAGCCGAGGCCGAGGTTGAAGACGCGGCGCAGCTCCTGCTCGTCCACGTGGCGGGCGAGCCAGCGGAAGACGGGCGGCCGCTCCCAGGCGTCCCAGTCGATCTCCGCGCGCAGCCCGGGGGGGAGCACGCGGGCGAGGTTGCCCTCGATCCCGCCCCCCGTCACGTGCGCGAACGCGTGCGCGCGCCCGCGCAGCCGGCGCACGTCCTCGAGGTAGAGGCGGGTCGGCGCGAGCAGGTCCTCCCCCTCGTAGTCCTCCTCTGCGAGCACGCGCCGGACGAGGGTGAAGCCGTTCGCGTGCACCCCGGCCGAGGGCAGCCCGAGCACGAGGTCGCCCTCGCGGACGCGCGAGCCGTCGAGCAGCCGCTCCCGCTCCACGACGCCGACGCAGGTACCGGCGAGGTCGAGCTCCCCCTCCCGGTAGATCCCGGGGAGCTCCGCGGTCTCGCCGCCGACGAGCGCGACGCCCGCCTCCCGACACACGTCCGCGATCCCCTCCACGAGCTCCGCCACCTGCTCCAAGTCGATCCGGGCCGCCGCCACGTAGTCGAGCAGGAAGAGCGGGTCGGCCCCCGTCGTCGCCACGTCGTTGACGCAGTGGGCGGCCAGGTCGCGGCCGCAGTCGCGGAGCCGCCCCCGCTCGCGGGCCAGGATCAGCTTCGTGCCCACCCCGTCGGTAGAGGCGACGAGGAGGCGGCGCTCGTCGAGCGGGTACAGGCCCGCAAAGCCGCCGAGGCCGGCGGCGCCGGTCGACGCCACGGCGGCGCGCAGCCGCTCGACGACCGCCTCCGCCGTGGCGATCGAGACCCCGGCGGCCTCGTACGTCTGCTCGGGAGGCACCGTCCCGAGTGTACGGCCCTATCGTGACGGGCGATGGAGCAGCCGTCCCTGGTCGGAAGCTGGACCGTCGACCCGCTGCAGCTGGCGCCGGTCGCGCTCGTGGCCGCGGCGTACGGCGTCCGGGCGCGCACCCTCGCCCGTCGCGGGCAGCCGGTCCCCCGCTGGCGGATCTGCCTCTTCGCGCTCGGCGTCGCGCTCCTCCTCGCCGCGGTCGCCTCCCCGATCGCCGCGGTGGGCGAGGAGGAGCTCTTCTCCTTCCACATGCTCCAGCACCTGCTGCTCGGCGATCTGGCGCCGCTCTGCCTGCTCGCCGGCCTGACCGGGCCGCTGCTGCGCCCCCTGCTCGCCCTGCCCGGGGTCCTGCGCCTGCGCGCGCTCGCCAACCCCTTCCTCGCCCTGCCCCTCTGGGCGGCGAACCTCGCGCTCTGGCACCTGCCGCCGCTCTACGAGGCGGCGGTCGAGCACGGGGCCGTGCACGCGCTCGAGCACACTGCCTTCTTCGCGGCCGGGATCGTCCTCTGGCTGCCGGTGCTGGAGACGCTGCCCGCGCCGGAGTGGTTCGGGACGGGGGCGAAGCTCGCGTACATCGTCGCCGTGCGAGCGGTGGCGACGGTGCTCGGCAACGTCTTCGTCTGGGCCGGGAAGCCCGTCTACGCCGTGTACGACGACGGCCGCGGCTTCCTCGGCCTCTCCCCGGAGGGAGACCAGAGCCTGGCCGGCTCGCTGATGATGCTCGAGGGCTCGCTCGTCACCGTGGTCGCCATCGCCTGGCTCTTCCTGCGCCTGGCCCAGGAGGGCGAGGTGCGGCAGCGGCTGCTCGAGGCCGGGTACGAGCCGCGCGCGGTGCGCCGCGCCGTCCGCTACCGCCGCTGGCAGGAGCTCGAGGGGGGAGCGCGCTGAGCGGCGGGGCGGGCATCCACCACGTCGATCTCGTCGTCTCCTCGATCGAGCGCAGCCTGCCCTTCTACCGGGAGCTGCTCGCCCCGCTCGGGTACACGCGCGTGAGCGAGGTGAGGGGCGAGCGGGGGGAGACGATCTGGTACCTGGGCGGCCGCGACGTCGAGCTCGGCCTGCGCGAGGCGCAGACCCCCGGCGCGTACGACCGGTACCGCGTCGGCGTGCACCACGTCGCCTTCGTCGCGCCCTCGCGCGAGGTCGTGGACGAGCGCCACCGCTGGCTCGTCGCCCGGGGGGCGGCGATCGAGAGCCCGCCCCGCGAGTACGACTACGTGCCCGGCTACTACGCCGTCTTCTTCTACGACCCGGACGGGATCAAGCTGGAGATCCTGCACGCCCCCGAGGGCGCCTAACGCCCGGGGCGGCGGAGCCGCCCGCTACCCGCGCCTCTCGAGGAGGAACTCGGCGGTGCGCCGCAGCCCCTCCTCCAACCCGACCTTCGGCTCGTAGCCGAGCAGGCGCCGCGCCGCGGAGACGTCGGCCCAGGAGGCGCGCACGTCCGCCTCCCGCTCGGGCTCGTGCACCCGCTCCACGGGCCGCCCGAGCAGACGGCCGATCGCGTCCGCGAGCGCGTTGACCGTCGTCGAGGCGCCGCTTCCCACGTTCACGATCTGCCCGCTCACCCCCTCCGCCTCCGCCGCCAGCAGGTTCGCCGCCACCACGTTGTCCACGTAGGTGAAGTCGCGGGACTGCTCGCCGTCGCCGTAGATCGGCACCGGCTCCCCGGCCGCGATCCGGGTGATGAAGCGGGGGACGACGGCCGCGTACTGGGAGGTCGGGTCCTGGCGGGGGCCGAAGACGTTGAAGTAGCGCAGGGAGACGATCTCCATCCCGTACACGCGGCAGAAGCTCGCGCAGAAGCGCTCGGCGGCGAGCTTCGCCACGGCGTACGGGGAGATCGGGTCGGGGAGCTGCGACTCGACGCGGGGCAGGGAGCCCCCGTTCCCGTACACGGAGGAGGAGGAGGCGTTCACGATCCGGCGCACGCCCTCGTCGCGCGCGGCGAGCAGCACGTTGAGCGTGCCCTCCACGTTGACGGCGACCGTCGTCAGCGGGTCCTGGACGGAGCGCGGCACCGAGGGCAGCGCTCCCTGGTGGAAGACGACCTCCACGCCCCGCACGGCCGTGTGCACGCGCTCGTACGAGCGCAGGTCGCCCTCCACCAGCTCCACCTCGCGCTCGAGGCCGGCCAGGTTGGCGCGGTTCCCCGTCGAGAAGTTGTCCAGCACGCGCACCTCGTCGCCGCGCGCGAGCAGGGCGCGTACCAGGTTCGAGCCGATGAACCCGCCGCCGCCGGTGACGAGGGCCTTCACCGTGGAGCCCGGCGGGCGGGAGGGGGGTGCGCGTCGAGGTGCTCGGTCATCTCGCGGCGGGCGGTGGGGAGGACACGCTAGCCGAGGGTCGGCGCGAGCTCCCGGCGGAGCGAGCCTGGCCGCGCCCCCGATCGGCCGCAGCGGCGCCGGCGGCCGCGAGGCCGAGCAGGAGCGCGCTCGCCGCCTGCATGGGGATCCCGGCCACGATCCCGAGCGACGCCCACTCGCCGGCGAGCGTGAGCAGGGCGCAGAGGACGGCGACGCCGGCCGCCCCCCACGGGTCGGGGGCGCGCCGCGCCGCCCGCCAGGCGAGGGCGAGGCCGGCCGCCCCGAGGGCGAGGAGGAGGACGAGCCCGACGAGCCCCGCGTCCGCGAGCATCTGCACGTACAGGTTCTGCACCCCCCATTCCCGCCCGGGCGCGGGGAAGGCGAGCTCGACGACGTCCGGGAAGCGGGCGCGCGCGTCCGCGAGGTAGGGGGAGAACTCCTCGGGGCGCGCGGAGCGCTGCCAGCCCACGCCTGCGAGCGGGTGGTCGGCGAAGATGCGCAGGCCGATGTAGGCGAGCACCGTCCGCTGCGAGTACGTCTCCACGCCCTGCGGGGGCTCGTCCCCGCGGAGGCCGAGGAAGCGGAGGAAGTCGCCGAGCTCGTCCCCGCGTACGGCCGCCGTCCCCGCGCCGACCGCGGCGACGAGGGCGGCGAGCGCCGCCACGCGCC